>JAZDIZ010000177.1:0-6927 GCA_043804515.1 Pseudomonadota bacterium
CTGGCAGCCCGGCCGCCCTGCCCCCCTCGGGGGGCAGGATCCCTTCCACCTTCTTCTCAGACGTGCTCATGTCTCATCCCCTCCCTTTGGACCCCTTCAGTTTACCTCATCCCACTGTCCAAAGAAATTGGGGGCTGCGCAGAAACATTCTCCGAATCGAGAATCCTACAGGGATCATCTTCTTCCGCGGACGACCTCGATGGCTCTGGAAGATTAAGTGATGATTCGCTTGCATTATCGCGCCATCGAGCTATTTCTTTCTCGGCTTTGTCTAAATCATTCTTATTGAGTTGCTCAGTCTTTTCAATATTTGTCAGCGTCCCGATAATTGACGAGCCAGCCACATCAAGGCAGTTCGAAAGGCAGCTGTCCTCCCCATGCAACTTTTTATTGGTTTCGTGGCGCACTGGAGCAAACCACAGCTTCTTGGCTTGATCGTAGTCGAGCACACAAACGCATTCATTAGCCTTGGCCATTTTGCCTTCATCAAACTTCCCTTTCTTATCGAAGAACTGGCAGATAAAATCACGAAGCCACTCATGCAATAGCGGGTATTTTTTTCAACGGTTAGCTTCGATTCGCCGTGTTTTTCGATGAAGGTGCGAAATACTGACAACACGATCTTTTCAGAAACTGGCTGCCCAACCTTGCATGACAGCAGATATATCACGAATGCCGCAAGAGGTTGCCTTACATATGGCTGCTCTTCTACCGGTGAAATAACCCATATCGAGGTTGTGCTTTTAACAAGATGCGGGTTCTGTTTTTCCGGAAATCTGGATTTCCTCGAACGATTGTTCTGATCCCTTTTATCTTCTCCAGAAATGTTGTCATCGAACTTGGGAAATTCTGGCACTGAATCATGGCACACTTTCTCAACCCCGATAGCTTTGACAGCCCAAGGGGAACACGCTCTATCAACGAAAATCATTACTCGCGATGACTCGATCATTGGACCCTCAGTACGGCCCCCGATCTTTGGGGACTGTCCATAACCATATCACCCGAATGGCTCACGAAAATCAAGCGCAAACGGATTTGCTTTGGGTTATGAATTCCGCACGGGCCTTGTGCCCCTCCCCGTGAAATGCCGGATCGGCCAATTCCTCCCGAATGACCCGAAGCAGTTCCTCATCCGATATCACCGGCTTTGGCCCTCGTTTCTTCTTGGGTTCCAGAGGTCGCTCTTTCGTTACCTCCTGTGCGTACAGGGCGGATCGCGCCACCTGCAACGCCTCGCAGACCGTGGCGAATGAATAGAGATCTTCCGTCACGGGGCTCATTGTTCCGATCATGGAACCAACCTTCTCAGAACAAGCCCCCCTTTGGAAGACAGAACCGTTTCTACGACTCCATCTGCATCGTCAGGTTTCCGATCTTCTCTAGGCCCTCCGAATCTCTGCGGTAGCTCCGGAGATATTCCGTTCCTCCTCAGACGAATTCATCCCGTCATCCGGAGCTTTCCTCCGTCGACCGCCTGACCTCCTGCGATAAAAACTCCAGATTCTCTCGGCGCAACAAGCGCATCACGATTGGGGCCTTTCGATCCACGCTCCGCTTTGCGGAATCATTCCAAAACCGCCATTCTGGCAGCTCAGCTGCCCTGCCTCCTGAGGGAGGCACAGTTCCCCCACATCAACTCAAGCATACCGAGAGTGTACTTCGGCATGCTCAAAAAAACAATGTCTTCGCATCGTAATGGCAATCCCCGAAAGATATTGAAATGTCCAAGAGAGATTCAAAAACCACATTTTGAGCTGTCCGACCGCATGGGTATCGGGGTTGATTGTCTGAATCGGAGTCGGATGCATCGCAATTAGAACGGTATCGAATTATGCCGCCAAACGAACATATCAAGGTCAAAAAGTTGCGGGCGCAATGCCGCGATATGGTCGCGGCCCTGCACAAAATCCTCGCCGCTGCCGAATGGGCACAGCGAAATGTCCCCCTCCTTCTCGACCGTCTCGAGACCTTTTCGATGATTTCCAACCCATCCCCCCTTCGGAAGAATGTTCGGCTTGTTCTCCTGGGAGAGAATGAGGGGAATCTGTTCCGCGTCATGATCGACGGCAAGAAAGTGCTTATTCGGCCGTCGGAATACGACATTTTCGTGCTTCTCGCGTTTGCCCAGAAATATCGGAAAGTGCCGCGAGTCCCCGTCGCCGTGTTTCACGCGAACTCGAAAAATCTCTCTGTGTACGTGTGCCGGCTCCGCAAGGAATCCAAATTGACCATAAAGTGCAATAGGGACGGCTATGAACTTTGCCTTCGGCCCGAAGAGCTCGAATTTCAGTGGGTCGGGCAGGAATACACGAAGGAGGGGGATCGAGGGACGACTTGGTCCCGAGAAGGATGTTGCCCATGTTGACTCAAAGTTGCCCCTGTGAAGTGTGCAACCCGCTTTCCATCGGGTCAAATGCAGTCGGGTGGGAGGAGGGATCGATGGGGGCGGCGAATCGAACGGGCCGGGCGTTCGGGACGATGGCGACAGAATGGGAGATCAACGCGTAGATTTTGAAAACCTATCCCATTTTCAAGGAGGCAGCCATGTTCAGCATCAAATCCCTGGAGGAGGCCAAGCCGCTGGACGAGTTTTGCCTGACCGTGAAGGACGAAGAAGCCAAGACGCAGTACGAGGAGGCCTGCGCTTATGATTTGGAATTGCATGCGGATGGCGCGCTGGCGGTCAAGGGGCGCGGAGCGGTGCCGATTTCGGACAGCGCCCTTAATGATCTCGCCGGCTTCGTCAACGTTCCCGCACCGTTCATGTCCGACTGCGACGACGAGCTTCGCGCCCACCTTTTCAACTGGCGGTTGCGGCGCACGGAACCGGAGAAGATACCGATTCAAATCGTATACCGCGAAGACCGGGTGGATAGGATTTCGAAAACGAAGTTACTCCCCACGTGCCGTTATCCCATCCTGGATACCGTTTCAGAAGCTATCCCCGCTGATATCCAACGGGATGGCCTGCGCGTCCTTCCGTATGCCTGGAATGGTCATTTCGACATCTCCATTGTCACGCGGGAACGCCAGAGCGAACCCCAAAAGGGCGACGTGGTGGCCTTTGGGATCAATGCCAGCGACGGAACGGACGGTTCAATCCAGATCCACGGCGCCTCGTTCCGGCTGGTCTGTTCCAACGGCGCCGTCACGCGCGTCTGCGACGGCAACAAGCACCGCCTCCGCCGGCCGATCAACAAACCCGGCCGCGAGAAGGAGTATCTCAAGAAGTTGCGGGGGTTCGTCGTCGAGGCGTGGAACGGATGGGAGTCCCACGCCCGGGAATTGGAGGCGCTGACCCGCGAGAGCGTCGGCCGAGACCGCATGGAAGCGATTCGTGGACGATTGCGTCAGGCCCCGTTCTTCCTATCGAAGAAAAATATCGACCGCGTGTTCGTCCAACTCGACCGGGAAATCGCCGGCTCGGAAGGAGGCCTAGTGGCGCCGTTCCGCATGTACGACCTGTGGAACGCCATATCCGCCGTTGGAACCCACACGGAAAATCTTTCGAGGATCGACGCCAACCGGTTGCGGCTCGGCGCCGGGGAGTTGACCCGCGGCAGCTCGAGGATCTGCAACGTCTGCCGACGGGCGATTGCGTAGAGATCGAGGAGAAATATGTATTCCACGTACAACGAATTCCTGACGGACGCGGACGCGCTGCATCAGGCTCAACTGACAGCGGCGCAGAGAGAACCCACGACCCGGTTCAGCGCCCGCGCCGTCGGGAGCTCGCGGCACGGCATGGTCACGACCGTCCAACTCTGGATCGCCCCCGCCCAACTCAAATTTCTCCTCGGACGAGGCATGGAATCCGGCAACGGGGCCATGTTCAGTTGGAAAGGGAACCTCGACTTCATCGGCTACTTTAAAAACGTGGATACGTCGAAGGGCATCGTCGAGATTTCGTTGTCGAACATTCCCCTCGCCCCTTTCGACGGCGATCCGGTCCATGGCCGGATCAGCCCGCTGGAGTTTTTGATTCGCCGTGAAGAGGCGGCGCTGCGCGAGGCTGCGCTCCGATCGCCCGAACGGGTGCAACGAATGCTCTGCCCGTGTTCTTTAAAGTCCATTTCTCCTGGCGAACTGTCCGAGGGCACCAGCCGCAGGCTCAATCCTTCCCAACAGGCCGCCGTCCAAGGCGTCGTCGGATCGCCCGACTTCTCCATCCTCATCGGCCCGCCGGGGACGGGAAAGACGGAAACCATCGCCTGGGCGATTTGCGAACTTCGATGCCGTCGGAAGACCGTCCTCCTGACATCGTGCCAGCACCGGGCCATTGATGAGTGTCTGCTCCGGCTGGTGAAAATCACGGGCTGCGCTCCCGAGGGCGTTTTACGCATTGGCGATCCCGCCAAGGTGCATCCCGGCTTGCATGAAATGCTGGATCGTGAACGACTCCAACACTCCGGCATCTGGCTTGTCGCCTGCACGCTTTCGGTTGTCCACTCGGGATTGCTCGAGGAGTTGGGGGTGCCGGCGTTTGACCGCGTGATCATGGACGAGGCGGGAAGGGCCACGCTGGCGTCCGCCGTGCCCGCCCTGCTCCGCGCAAGCGAATCATGGACCTTGTCCGGCGACCCCGAGCAGCTCGCACCCATCGTCCCGGACGAGGTTCGGGGACTGGAATCCGCCCAAAACCCCATGACCTACTACATGAACATCCCGGAGGCGCGTCGCGAGCGCGTCGGGGTTCTGACGGAATCCTATCGATTCGAGAACGAGTCGATCGCGGCGGGCGTCGGGGCCTTTTACCGGGTGCGGGGTATCTCCCTGACCCCCTCCCCTTCCATCATCGAGGCCGAGGCCAAATGCGCGCTGACGTTCGTGGATACAGACGGCCATCCTTCCGTTTCCGGACGCTTCGGAAAAAGCTGGTCTTTCTGCAACCCCTACGAGGCCGCTGTGGTCTACACCCTGGTTCACAAAATCGCCTGCGGGAATGGCGGACTGAATGGTTCTGTGTGGGCGCTCACCCCGTTCCGACTTCAACGGGAACTCATCCGTTCCCTTTTCCGGCCGAAGCACCGCGACGCGGTCGCCAGCATCGACCAATCGCAAGGAGGCGAACGTCCCGTCATCATCCTTTCCCTGGTGGCGGACACGACCGCGCGTGTTCTCCGTTACCTGACCGCCGGGAAAATGAATGTCGCCTGCTCGCGCGCCCGGAGCCGGCTGGTCATCGTCGGCAACTTCAAGGCGCTCGATGCCGTATGCCTTCCCGCGAAGGGTAATAGCGCGGCCGACCCGGGGCTTGCGGCGCTACTGGAAACCTTCCTCGATCGCGGGAGGTTCGAGACCGTAGCCGTCGCTCCGGATCTGCTGGACAAGGCCAAAGCCAGGGCGGCATGGTTTCTCGATGCCGACAAACGGAAAAAGCAGACGGAAGAACTTCTTCACAAACCGGACGAGTCTGTGAAGCGCGAACTGTATCGCATCCCTCGTTCCGCGTTTCCGCTACTGTCCATTGCCAAGTATATGCCGCGGCGCCGGCATTAGGAGATGAGCCATGGCCGAACGGACATCCATCGAATGGACCGATGCCACCTGGAACCCTTGGCGGGGCTGCCACAAGGTCTCGGCGGCGTGTCAGCACTGCTATATGGAACGCGAGATGCGCCGCTACGGCCGGGATCCGAATGTCGTCGTCCGGAGCCGGACGACCTTTGACGCGCCCGTGCATTGGAGGGAACCGAAACGCATCTTCACCTGCTCGTGGTCGGATTTCTTCATTGAGGAGGCGGATTCGTGGCGGGACGAAGCCTGGGACATCATTCGCCGGACGCCCCGGCACACCTACCAGATTCTGACCAAGCGGCCGGAACGCATCGCGGGACACCTCCCGTCGGATTGGCCGTTCCGGCATGTCTGGCTCGGGGTGACCGTGGAAAACCGGGAGGCCGGCCTTCCCCGGATGGACACGCTGCGCGGAATCCCGGCGGCCATCCGATTCATCTCCGCCGAGCCGCTCCTTGCGGATTTGGAAGGTATCAACCTCGATGGATTCCACTGGGTCATCGCGGGCGGCGAGAGCGGCCCCCACGGCAGGCGGATGATGCCGGAGTGGCCCCGGCGGTTGCGCGACCAGTGCGTCGCGCGCGGAATCCCATTCTTTTTCAAGCAATGGGGCCGTTTCAACGAGGCGGGCAATGCCGTGGGCAAGAAAAAGGCCGGGAAGGTTCTCGATGGGAGGGAATGGTGCGAGAGTCCCGAAAGGAACGACAAGTAATCCGTGTAATCGAGAGGTAATGGGCATGAAGTTCCCATCTCGCGGTTCATGTGGTTGGATGATAACGGAAGAAAAAAATATATCGGAGGCACCATGAGCCTTTCGGGAGGCAGGAAACGGAAGATTCGCGGGATTCGGGAGTGGCAGGAGAAACGGATTCATCATCGCTCGTGGATTGGGAAGCACCCCGAGGCAATCTGGGATTACTTGGACCGTCCGACGGCGGTCTGCTCGGAGGTTCCGGCGGTCATCGCGGGGGTCGGGACGACGGCCCCGACGCTGCCCGCGATGGAGCGGCACTACGGCATTCGCCGGGGATTCCACCGCGCGGCTGTTCGGCTCTCCATTCGGCTGAATCGGATCTGGAACGGGATCATCAAACGCGGACTCTCGGCGTGACTGACCTGAAGGTGGCGTATGCTTGATTTTTCGTGCCTCGGCTCCAACTTCGCGAAGGTCCTTCGATATGCGAGGACCAGGAAGATGAGACTGTCGGTCGAAAAATTCGCCGGTCTCGCCGGGGTTTCCCCGGAACTCATCAAGAAATTCGAACGGGGAGAAGGCGAATGTGTGAAGTTGATCACGCTGGCCGCCATCGCCCAGGCGGCGAACATGACACTCGAAACGATGGTCGGGGAGATCGAGGATCTGCCGCGCTTCCGTCCATGCCGGGTGGTAATACCGGCGGCGGACAT
>JAZDIZ010000178.1:0-2345 GCA_043804515.1 Pseudomonadota bacterium
GGACTTTTTCTCCAAATCCCGAAACACGCCCTTTCTGGGTTTCCGTGGGCGGGGCCGGGTCGTGGCCACGCTGGTGAACGGCCTTCAAGTGTATCCGAAGGATGAGCGATGACCGGATCCTGGAACGCACGCAGGTGTCTCTGAAATGTACCGGGCGGCTCTCGACAAAGTCACAGGACATTTCGCGGGTGATCGGTACGCGGCCGAGCTCGCCCGCGCCCGTGAGGAGTTTTTCCGGCGGACGGGGAAAGTCTTCGAGGACGAACCGATGTTCGAAAACCGGATCACTGCATGTCTCGAATGGTATCTCTTCGACCGGATTCTTAAGGACGTGGGCGTTCCTCCGGTGCGGCTTTTCTATATCGCCCATCGTTCGGCTCTCGACCCGGCGGAACGCCGAATCCTGGAAAGCCTTCAGAGAACCCGCCATAGCCTTTATGAGTATCTGGGCCGAGCCGGGAGCTGCTTCCGGGTCCGGGACCTGTGGGATGGGCGTGTCCACGAGGTCACCGAACGCAGAACGTACGCGGGCGTGTCCAAAGGGGACATTCTGGACGCCCGACTGATCTTTCTGCCCGAGGGAGCGATGTTCTCCGATGCCATGTGGCTTCATCCTGCGGAGGCTCGGAGATTCGTTCTCGAGGAAGTGAGAAAAACCCGGATCGCACATGAATCCGGATTTGAGGCGCTCCTGTTCGATCTGGCCTATATGAAGCTGAAACAGGATCGCTATCGCCACCTGGGTACGCCGGAAATATACAACTGGAGCAGTTTTCGACGGGACCGAAACGAGGGGAGTTGACGGCGGAATGGCGCCCCCTTCTCCTCAAGCCGGGGTAGGGCCGTGACCCAGCCGGGTTCGGAATTCCTGATCTCCATCGAGCGCCCTCTCAGGTATCTCGCCAAGGGCGGCGCGCGCCCCCTTCACACCGTAAAGAACCTTTCGGACTTTATCCTGGATGTCAGCCAGAAGGCCCTGGCCGCGGGACTCGGGGATCCGGAAACCCGCCTGTTTCGGTCGTTGCAGGAGCTTTTTTCGGGCTTCGAAAAGCTTGACGACACGGAGAAAAAAACCCGGATCGCGAACGCCTTAGCCATGATTTCGCCGGGGCGGAAGCCTCCGTCGGCACGGCGCATCTTTCTCGACGAGGATCACCTGCTCCCCGCGATCGAGCGCCTCCACGAGGCGGAGAAACGTCTGGGGCGCAGCGTGCAGTACGTGAAGGGCGTGGGGCCCGCCATCGCCGCGAAATTCGCCAAGGCCAACATCCGCACGGTGCACGATCTGCTCCTCTTCTTCCCCATCCGCTTCGAGGACCGGCGCACGGTCACGCCGATCGGCGAGCTGAAAGAGGGGATGTCGGCCACGGTGATGGGGATCGTGGAGTTCGCGGGCGTGGCTTTTTACCGCGGGCTTCGAAGGAGGGTCTTCGAGGTCACGCTGGAGGACGGGACCGGAACGCTCAAGCTGAAATGGTTCCATTTTCCGCTCGGGAGCTTTGAGGAGAACGTCAAACGCGGCCAACAGCTGATCGTGAACGGGAAGGCGAGGCTCTTTCGTTCCCACCTTGAAATGTATCATCCCGACTTCGAGATCTATTCGGGCGCCGCGGATTCCATCAGCTTCGGAAAGATCGTTCCGATCTATTCCGAAGTGGGGGGCCTGTATCAAAAAACGCTTCGCCGGATCATGCATCGGGTGGTGGCCGACTCCGCGCGCGATCGTATCTGTTCCATACCCCCGGACATCTGCCGAAAACTGGAACTCCTCCCCCCTTGGAAGGCCGTACTCGAACTTCACGAACCCCGGAAGCTTCCGGGGAAGGCTTCGCGCTCAGATGCGGAAAGGAGCCTCGCGTTCGAAGAGCTGTTCTTTTATTGCCTGTCCCTGGCGGAGCGGAAGCGCCGGATTTCGCAACGAAAGGGGATCGCGTTCACGGGAGAAAGCCCGCGGCTCGAAAAGATGCGGGCGAACCTTCCGTTCGCTCTGACGGGCACCCAGGAGCGGATTTTTCAGACCATTCAAAACGACATGGCGTCCCCGAAACCGATGAACCGCTTGCTGCAGGGGGATGTCGGAAGCGGCAAGACGATCGTGGCATTCCTGGCCGCCCTCCTTGCGATCGATAACGGCTACCAGGTGGCGTTCCTGGCGCCGACCGAGATCCTGGCCGAGCAGCATTTCAAAACCCTCTCCGAATGGGCCCAAGTCTGCGATGTCCGTGTGGCGCTCGTCATCGGCGGGCAACCCGCAGCGGAGCGGAAATCGGCCCTGGACGGGGTGAAAGCGAAGCGGATTCACCTTGTCGTGGGAACACACGCCCTTCTGGAGGGAAGCGTGAGTT
>JAZDIZ010000179.1:0-13708 GCA_043804515.1 Pseudomonadota bacterium
GAACGTTCTCAATGAATTGGACGAACTGGGTGAAGGAAGAATGGGCGCGGTTCTGTGCGGCCTTCTGGATCGCGTCCTGGAACGGGACGGCAAGCTTGTCGTGATCGAGCCCGCGCTTCTCCGCGTTTCGCGTAAATTGACCTCGCTTCGCGACGCCGTCCTCAAGAGCGGCCGGTACTCCACGCCGGCGCCGTGCGGCCATTCGGAACGATGTCCGCTGAATGCGGAGCCGAAAGACTGGTGCCACTTCGAGGCGGCTTGGGACCCGCCGCCCCTTCGGAGAAGGCTTGAGGAGTTTCTCGATCACAGGGCCAGGAGCCTCAAATACTCGTACGTGGTGTTCGAGCAGCGGGAGAAAAAGCGCCCGGAATTCACGTATCGAGTGCTCAGCGATCCGTTGGAGAGCCGGGAAGGGGCATGCGTTCTTCTGTGCTCTCCGGAGCGAAAAATCGCCCTCTATTACAACCGCAACTCCAAGGCGGGTGCGATCATCCAAGGGCTGCGGCGGGGTGATTGGGTCCGGGCGAAGATCGATGCCAAACTGATTTCTGACGCTCCCGTTCGAAGATACGCCCTGGAGATTAAGGCCCCGGACGACCTGGAAATCGGACGGCTATAGGCGTTTGCCGCCGGAGCAACTTCTCACGAAAGCGCGGAAGAGTCTGTCCGCGTGGGCTGCCTTGAGCCTTTCAGGGTGCCATTGGACGCCGAAGACAAAGCGGCGGTCCGGAGCCTCTACGGCCTCGATTATGCCGTCGGAGGCTGTCGCGACAATCCGGAGACCTTTGCCGAGCCGGTCGATGGCTTGGTGATGGTGGCTGTTCACCCGAAGTTTTCGTGTGCCCAAGACCTTTCCGAGCAGCGCTTTGGCATCCACGCGTATGGAATGAATCCCCTTGGTGTGATCCCGGCTCCCGCGACGTTCCGTCGGAAGATCACGTACCAGAGTGCCGCCAAAAGCCACATTCAGCGTTTGGGCCCCCAGGCAGATTCCGAGGATGGGCCGGCCCGCGCGGAGGAAAGCATGGACCAGCGCCAGATCGAAGCGCGTTCGCTCGTCGGGCGAAAGACGGCGGCGGACTCTTTCGGTAAGTTTCGCGCCGTAATACCTGGGGTGGATGTCCCCGCCTCCGGGCAGAAGTAGGCCGTCGCAGAATTGAGCGTAGAACTTCGCGTGGGCGTGATCCGGGGGCAGAATAACGGCTATGCCGCCGGCCTTCTCCACGGCCTCGAGGTAGCGGCGGTACGTCCCGACCACATTGCTACGCTTCGGAAGGTCCAGAAGATGAGGGCCGATGCCGATGATCGGATCGCGGTGAGGCATAAGGAGCTTGATTCTAGCAAAGACCTTGTTACTTCGAGGAGATTTCGATGAAACGGGCGATCCGGTCCCGGTCCTCGTCCTTCAGGTCGGCGAAACGGATCCCCATCCCGGTGGAATTCGGCTCCCGCGTTCCCTCCTGAAGGTAGGTCCAGACCACGTTGCCGGAAGCTTCGATAGCAGTTTCCTCGTCGGGGAGCCGGAATCGAACCTTTACCTCGCTTCCGACGGGGGGAAGTTCACGGGCCAGGAGGAAGGCACCGCCGATAGAGATGTTCTTGAGTTTGCTCAGATAGTACTTCCCATAGGTGGCCAGATCGACGTTCAGTTCGATCTCGCGGCGCTCCTGCCGGCGCCGTTCCACGCCCTTCTGTCGCCTCGGCATCCGAATACACCATAGCAGGGACGGTTCGGGATGTCAGTTTGCATCCCCAACTTGTCGGAGGCGGCCCGAGTGGGTAGAGTCGCCGGCCGATGGAAAAAGTGATCATCATCGGTTCCGGTCCCGCGGGGTTTACCGCAGCCATATACGCCGCCAGAGCGCTTCTCAACCCGTTGATGTTCGAAGGGTTAACCGCCGGCGGGCAACTGATGCTCACGATGGAAGTGGAGAATTTCCCGGGGTTTCCCCAGGGCGTCATGGGACCCGATTTGATGGAACATCTCCGCAAACAGGCGGTGCGCTTCGGAAGCCGGATTGTGGCTAAGGACGTGACCCAAGTCGATTTTGCGCGCAGGCCGTTTCTCGTCGAGACGGCCGGGGAGCGGCACGAGGCTGAGAGCGTCATCGTCGCGACCGGCGCTTCGGCGAAAACTCTGGGCCTTCCGTCCGAACGGAAGCTGATGGGGCACGGGGTTTCCACGTGCGCTACTTGCGACGGGGCGTTCTTCCGGGATCAGGAGGTCATCGTGGTGGGAGGAGGCGATACCGCCATGGAGGAGGCGCTCTTTCTCACCCGTTTCGCTTCCAAGGTCACGGTCGTCCACCGCCGGGAACAACCGCGGGCGTCGCCTTACTTGGCGCAGAAGGCCCGGAACCACCCGAAAATCCGGTTCGCTTGGAACACGGTGGTGGAGGAAGTGGGGGGAGACGGCGAAGTGAAAGACGTGTCGCTGCGGGATGTGAAGGCGGGGAAGACGTGGAAACAGCCGTGCCAGGGGGTTTTCATCGCGATCGGACATACGCCGAACACGAACCTTTTCGTGGGACAGTTGGAACTGGATGCGAACGGGTACGTGGTCACGAAAGAGGGCGCCCAGACCAGCGTTGAGGGGGTCTTCGCATGCGGGGACGTCCAGGACCACGTCTATCGGCAGGCCGTCACGGCGGCGGGGTCCGGCTGCATGGCCGCGATTGATTGCGAACGTTGGCTGGAGCATCATCACTGAGACTGAACGTGCCCGCTCGACCGATCTGAGGCCCAAGAATTTTGAACTACGCCCTTCTCAGCTTCTTGTGGATTTCCACCGCAGGGCTTTTCTTGAATATCGCGACGGGACTTCGCTTGTTCCGGATCGCGGAGCCGCTGCGGCTGCACGTTGTCGTGGGGGTGTGCGCCGGGGCCGCAGCCGTGGCGGCGCATTTGTGGGCGGCTCTTTACTTTACGGGCGTTGGCAGGCGCCTGGGCAAGGCGGTCGAAGCCTGGGAATCGGACGTCCGGGAACGGATCCGGTCCCGTGTTCAGGAGACCCGGCGGAAGATTCTCCCGGGGATCGTCGCGGCTTGCCTGGTGCTTCCAGCCGCACTGATTTTGGGATGGTCGCTTTATGCGGGGCTCGTGTCTAAGACGGCCCATTCCATGGCGGCCTACCTGGCCGTGATCGTGCATGTGCATGTGTCGGTCCGGGAGACGTTGGCCCTTTTCCGGCAGGCGGATTTGATCGAGGAGGTAGACGATCTTGCGCGGCGAAAATCGGATTCAGCCGAAATTTCCGGGTAAACGGCGCGTTCGCGTTTGGCGGGCCGGCCACCGGGGATTTCCCTATGTGGCGCCGGAGAACACGCTGGCTTCTTTTGAAGCCGCGGTGCGGGCGGGCGTGGATATGATTGAATTCGACGTCACGCTCAGCCGTGACGGTGTCCCCGTCGTTCTCCACGATCGGACGCTGAACCGCACGACGGATGGGCGTGGCAGCCCGCGCCGCAGGGTGGTCTCGGAACTGAAATCGCTGGATGCCGGAGGCTGGTTCGCACGCGCCTATCGCGGAGAACGGATTCCGACGCTGGACGAGACCTTGAAGTTCCTGAAGGGGCGTGTTGCGGTGAACGTGGAGATCAAGATCGAAGCTGTGTCATGGAGGGCGGCCGGCGGAATCGAAGAAAAGGTAGTGAAAGCGCTTCGTGCGAGCGGGATGGCGCCGTATTCCGTGGTCTCATCCTTCTTTCCGCTCGCCGTGAGGCGCGTGAAGAGGATCGCGCCGGAGCAATCGGCGGCGCTCCTAATTTCACGGCCTTTGAGGAGGGATCCACTGCGATTGGCGTCCCGAGTTCGTGCGGACGCACTTCACCTCGCCGTTCAGCTCGTGGATCGGGAATTGATCATCCGGGCCCGAGAGGCGGGGCTTCCGATCCGCGTTTTCACCGTGAACCGGCTTCCGGACATGCGCAGGCTGGCCGCATGGGGGGTGGACGGCGTTTTTTCCGATCGCGCCGACCGCCTCGCCCGCCTCTAACTCCCTTCCTTCTTCTATTGTTAACGAAGAGACTTGCCGCCCTCCGTTCTGAAGGCGAATCACTCTGAGAGGGGTCATATTTGTAGTTCAGCAAAGAACTGCCGGGGGCTCTGGCGGCGGAGCCTTAGATTGCCGGCGGAGCCGACAGAACACCGGCAGTTCCACGCCGGGATTTTGCTATTCCCTCCTGCTAGATATTCACTTCCGGGAACGGAGGGCCCGGTTTGGCGATGTAGTATCCTTGGGCGAAATCCACGCCCAGCTTTGTCACTTCCTCCAAGTCCTCCCGGGTCTCGACGCCCTCCGCGATCGTTTCGGCATGGACTGATTTGGCGAGGGCGTGGACCGCCACGATCATCGCGCTCTTTCCGGGATTTTCCGCGGCGCCGCGGACAAGGGAGGCGTCGATTTTCACGTAATGGGGTTTCAGCTCCATGATGGCTTCGAGGCTGGAATATCCGGCCCCCACATCGTCAATGGCCACCCGGATACCCACGTCCGTGTAATAATGGATTGCCTGCTTGAACTGCGAAAATTGCTCGATCGCGTTCCGCTCCGTGATCTCGTATACCATATCGACGATGGGCATATTGTTGGCCTGTAGAAATTTTACGAACTTGCCGGCCTCGAAATCCGGATCGTAGATCAGGTTCGGGAGGGTGTTCACGAACAGTTTCCTTCCCTTTTTCTTGCCCTTCGCGTTGATGATCGCCCGCTTGCGGCAAACCCGGTCCAGTTCGAACACCAGGCCGGTCTCCTCGGCTAGCGTGAAGAGGATGATCGGAGCCTCGATTTCGGAATTCTTGGGGCCCCGGCTGAGAGCTTCGTAGCCGAAAATGCTGTGGTCCTTCACCCGGATGATCGGTTGGTAGACGGTGTAGATCTGTTCTTCCAGGAGAATTTTCTGGAGGCGGCCGCGGTTTTTGAGCTCCATCTGGGACATCTGAAGCTTGGCGATGTCCCGCGCTTCCTCGATCAGGTTGTAGATCGTGCGGCAGGATCGGATCATGGGGTTGTGCACGACGAAGGAATACCCCACGTTGATCTTCGGCAGCCCTTTGAGGTGCTTGTACAGCTCGAAAAAGAGCGTGGAGTGCAGGTAGTTTTGGACTCTTTCGCACACCATCTCCACGTCGTCCTTGGAGAGAATGTGGCCCGTGCGCTCCTTGCGGGTTTCCGAAAGAAAGATGATGAAGGAGTACCCCTGTACCTCGGTGAGAGCCACGATGTCGTTGTTGCGGATGACGATCCCGCGCATGTTTGTAAGGACCTTCGCGATTTTTTCGAGGATCTCCGCGAACAGCTTGCTCCCGAATTTCTCTTCGATCTTGCTCAGCCGCTTGCCGTCGACATACAGAATGCCGAGAGCGTTGTCGGACTTGAGGAGTTCTTCCAGCTGAGGGAGCATCGCGAGGTAGCTCGAAAGCCCCCGCGATTCATCAAAGAGCACATCCCTTTTGGCCGCCTTAGTCGTCACCACGTCGTTTCCACCTCTACGATTTGAGCGCCTATGATAGGAAGAGTTGTGCGGGTTTGGCAATCTTATAGAGGGGGATTGGGGTGATTAGGCCGGGAATTAAGGCACACGTGCTAAGAAAGGTGCAAACATCTTATAGGTCGCCACGGAGGAGAGTATGAAAACGCCGCAGGTATTCAAGGCCAAGGGGAGCGCACTTCTGATCGCCGGTTTCTTGGGTTGTGGTAGCTCCGCGACGAGCCCCGGCTCGGGACCGGCGTTCTCCTCAATAACCCCGACCCTGACTGCTGCGGATGTTTGGCTGGCGGTCACAAACTATGCCTATCACGGAGAGACAACGGGGGGTGCCATAGGGCCTGATTATGACTGTGAAGGGGGAGGAACCGTTCACAAAGGAGCCCCAGCGAGCCAAATGACTTACACATATTCCCATTGTGTATTCACGGCCCATTTCTTTTTCCCAGTTCAGAGCTTACAACTTGAAGCGAACGGCGAAGTCTCGGTAACAGTGCCCGCCAATCAAAGTAGTCTTTCCGATTCCCTCCAACTGCACATCTCGTTCAGTGGTGATTTGGGATTTTCGGAGGACTGTGACTACACAGAGCAGTTGGGTGCCGGCTTGCTTCCAACCTCCTTCTCCGGAACCTGCACGTACCGGGATTCAGCGGGCCAGGAACTCATAATCACGGGCGATGAAATGTTGACGGCGTTCGCAACCACGCAATAGCGCCGGAAATGGGTGACGGGAAATTGGGGGGGAAATTGGGGACACGTACCAAATACAGGGCGAAATTCGTACGTGTCCCGAATTATTGATGGCCGGTTTCGGCGTGTGTCCCCGAGATACCGCAAGAGGAGTTCAAACACTTGAGGTGCCGTTTTGGTACCTCAAGTCTCAGCAGAGGGATGGCTTGCCTAGCCGTAGCCCAAGTTTTGAATTTATTGAGTCCGCCTTTGCTACCCGCTTTCGCCAAGGCTTCAGCGTGGCAAGAAGCTTCGGCGTGACAGCCTTCGCCTCGTTTCACTCAGCTCAAAAGAAGTCCGCCTTCGCTGTGCTTATCAGAGGCTGGCTTGCCTAGCCGTAGCTCTGGTTCGCTTTTGGGGAGTCCGCCTTTGCTGAAGCTTCGGCGAGACAGCCTTCGCCTCGTTACACTCGGCGACGGCTGGTGGAGCTGACCAGGAGCGGCGACTCTCGTCGCCAGCGTTGTAGGGTAAGCCGCTCGCACCCGGCAAGGCCGGGTTCCCGCTCGCGGCTGTTTATTGGATAACTGCAACGTCGAACTGGCCGTTCGCTCGCGACGAGCGCTTTGTCATTCCATTCGGACCGAATCAAGAATTGGGAGTTAACGGGGGCGGGACGAAGCCGAAGGTGGCACGGGGACGCTGGTTGCTCGCTGAGCTTACTTGAAGCGCGATCATATCGACCAGCTCCGCTTACCCCCGTTGTGGGGGATGCGCGGAGCTGGTGGAGCTGACCAGGATCGAACTGGCGACCTCTTGAATGCCATTCAAGCGCTCTCCCAGCTGAGCTACAGCCCCACGCGGCAAGAAAAACTGGGAGCAACTGGGTATCAAACTTAATGAGTGGTTACAAGAACACGTTTCTATATCGAGTTTTGGCTGACTGCGAGCGGCGCTCTGAGCTAAAGCCCCAGGCGGATTTACTGCGACGATTCGTCTGACGGCGGTTTCTGGGCGGCCTCGGCCATCCGTTGCTGCTGCTCCTCGATCCGCCGGTTCAGGTCGCCAATCTGCGTCACCAAGTCGTCGAGTTCGGACGGATTAAACATTCCCTCTTTCAACAGCAAGTAGGTTTTCTTTCCGAGCTCCTGGTAAACGCTCATTCGGGTTCTCTGCAGCCGGGTGGTGTCGATCTTCATCTTTCCGACGGTCGACATCCTGCGGCCCCAATCCAGGGCGTCTTTCGCACGTGAACGCGCCTTTCCGAGCCAACGTTCGAATTTGTCCGGTGTGTCCGCCACGGGTTGAACCTAGCAGCCCAATCCTCCCGGATCAAGCCGAAGGATGTGAGGGCTCCGACTTGAAGTACGCGCGGAAATAGAAAAAGGCGGACCAGTAAGCCAGGACGAGCGCGCCGTAAACAAGCCAGGTTCCGGCGCTCATCAGGGAGACGCCGAAGAGCGCATATCCAGGTCCTCCGAGCAGGAATCCCAAGCCGAACCCCTCGCACATGGTTTTGGCTTTTCCTGACGCGCGGGACGCGATGAGAATGCCTTCATGCCCCGCGATGTCCCGCAGGCCGCTGACGACCAATTCCCGGCTCAGAAGGAGGATGGCGATGACCTCATCGACCCGCCCAAGGCGGATCAGCAGGAGCAGTGCGGCCACGACGATCAGCTTGTCCGCGACGGGGTCGAGGACCCGTCCCAGGCGCGTTATGGACTGTGTACGGCGGGCGATCCATCCGTCGAAAAGGTCCGTGAAGAACGCCGATCCGAAGAGGATGGCGGCCCAGAACTCATCCCTGCGGGTGTGGTGGCCGTGGATCAGGATCAACAGGACGGGGACCGCCAGGATCCTAAGAAACGTAAGAGTGTTGGGTATATTGAAAACTGCGGAGTTAAGGGATCGCTTTCGTGTCTGGTCGGGTGAAGGCATCTGCACTCGCGGAACGGGAAGCTCGTTCCCTAAATTCGCGGTAATACTTTCTGACCTTCGCCACATAGTCAACGGTCTCGGCGTAGGGTGGAACACCCTTGAACTTTGAAACCGCGCCTTCACCCGCGTTGTAAGCCGCGATGGCCCGGTCCATGTCGCCGTTAAAAGTCGTCATGAGGCGCTTTAGATGACGGACCCCCCCGCGAAGGTTCTCTTCCGGATCGTGCGGATTCTCAACGCCGAGTGAGCGCGCCGTGGCGGGCATCAGCTGCATGAGGCCCCGGGCGCCCTTAGCGGAGACCGCCATCGGATCGTACTCCGACTCGGCCTTTACGACCGCTTCGACCAGCGGCGCTTCGAGATCGAACTGATCCGCGTACGTGGAAATCAACTGGTGGAGTTTGCCCTTTGAGATCTTGCGAAGGGCGGCGCGAAACGACTCCTGGAACGTGATTTCACGGACCTGGTAGCGCACTTCGGGGTGTTCATCGGTAAAGTGAATCGTCCCTTCGTCGTCCTCGTAAGAGAAATAAACCGGCCCTGAAATGGTGTTTCCGGGTATCAGGACAAAGGTCAAGGCAACCAGAGACGGAAGCAAGAACGCGGTTTGGAAGGACCTAGACATAAAATGAAACCGAGACGTTAACTTAAGTATTGTATCAAACGGCAGCCTCATTAGAATAAAAATAATGAAATCAATATGATTTTTACGAGGTCCGCGGTCCAGTACATTTTAACAAATAAACGTAAACTTTAGTTGCGCATCGTTTGCACCCCGAGGGCTATAGGCGCGAGCATCTGGCAGTTGTTGACAATATATATATGGGCACGTACGGTCACCACCGGAAGCTACGCCCGCAAGCCCAACGAAGAGGAAGCCCATGTCCCGAAAGAAGATATCGACAACCGTGTACATCACGGAAGAGCAGAACGAGAAGCTGAAGCTGTTGAACAAGAAAACGAAGGTCCCCGTAGCGGAATATATCCGGCAGGGCATCGACCTGATTCTGGATCGCTACAAGAATCAGATCCCCGGCCAGATGTCTTTCTGATGGCGCGGTACGTCGTTACCGGTGGAGCCGGTTTCATTGGTTCACACTTGGTGGACCGCTTGCTTGCGGATGGCCACCGCGTTGTGGCCGTGGATGACCTGTCGACCGGAAGCCGTGCCAACGTGGAGCATCTCTCCGGCGAATCAAGATTTGAATTCATCGAAACGGACGTGTCCAAGGAGTTCCCGGATGTGGGCGAGGCGGACGGTGTGCTGCACTTCGCGTCTCCGGCCAGTCCCGTTGACTTCGTGCCTCGGGCGATCGAAATCCTGAAGGTGGGGTCCTACGGAACGTTCAACGGACTGGAATACGCCCGTCGGCGCTCGGCGTGGTTCTTTATGGCCTCCACCAGCGAGATCTACGGCGATCCCGAGGTGAATCCGCAGCCGGAGGAATACCTGGGCAACGTCAATTCGATCGGCGTGCGCTCCGTGTACGATGAAGCCAAGCGCTTTTCGGAAGCCCTCACGATGGCTTATCACCGGACCCACAACGTGCCCACGTCGATCGTCCGAATCTTCAATACGTACGGGCCCCGCATGCGGGCTGACGACGGCCGGGTGATCCCGAACTTCATCTCGCAGGCCCTCAAGGGCCGGCCGCTTACGTTGTACGGCGACGGCAGCCAGACGCGCAGCCTCTGCTATGTCTCGGATCTCGTGGACGGTCTCCTGCGGTTCGTGAAGCAAAGGCCTCTTCCGCCGATCAATTTGGGGAACGACAACGAGATGCCGGTGAAATCCTTGGCGGAGACGATCCTCCGGCTCACGGGTTCGAAAAGCGGGATCGAGCATCAACCGCTGCCGGAAGGGGATCCCAAGCTCCGTTGTCCGTCGATCCGGCGGGCGAAGGAACTTCTGGGGTGGGTTCCGAAAGTGCCGCTTGATGATGGACTCCGGCGGACGATCGCGTATTTTGAAACCCGGATTTAGTGGGTACCTTTCCTCGACAAAACATTCGAAATTTTTCCATCATCGCGCACATCGATCATGGAAAGTCGACGCTCGCCGATCGTTTCCTGGAGCTGACGAAGGCGGTCGCCGTGCGCGACATGGAGGAGCAGTACCTGGACCGGCTGGATCTGGAACGGGAACGGGGGATCACCATCAAAGCGCAAAGCGCCAGGCTCCTTTATGAGGCCCGGGACGGGCAGTCGTACCAGTTCAACTTGATCGACACACCCGGACACGTGGACTTTTCATACGAGGTGTCCCGAAGCCTTGCGGCATGCGAAGGCGTGATCCTGCTGGTGGACGCGTCCCAGGGGGTCCAGGCTCAAACTCTGGCCCACGTGTACCAGGCGTTGGAGCACAATCTGGAGGTGATCGTCGTCCTCAACAAGATCGACCTTCCGAACTCCGATGTGGTGCGCGTGAAGCGGGAGATCGAGGACGTAATCGGCCTGGACACGCACGAGGCGATCTCGGTCAGCGCGAAGGAAGGCACAAACGTGCTGGAGGTCTTGGAGGCGGTGGTGCGGCGCATTCCTCCGCCGAAAGGCGAAGCGCAAAAGCCCCTTAAGGCCCTGCTGTTCGACAGCTGGTATGACCCTTACCTCGGGGTGGTTTGCCTGGCCCGGGTATTCGAGGGGGTGCTGCGTACGGGAATGCAGATCCGGTTCATGTCGACCGGAAGGGAGTTCGAGGTGGAGCGCGTGGGGGTTCTGGCGCCGGAGCCGGTGGTGGTCGATGAAATTTCCGCCGGTGAAGTGGGTTTCCTGGCCGCAACAATCAAGGACGTGCGGGAGACGCGTGTGGGGGACACGGTTACGGACGCCAAGAAACCCACGGCAAAGCCGCTTCCCGGGTTCAAAATCGTCAAGCCGATGGTTTTCTGCGGGATCTTTCCCACGGCGGAGCAGAACTTCGCGGAATTGAGGGACTCCCTGGAAAAGCTGCGGCTCAACGATCCATCGTTCAGCTTCGAGCCGGAGACCTCGACGGCTCTCGGATTCGGGTTCCGATGCGGCTTCCTGGGGATGCTTCACATGGAGATCATCCAGGAGCGGCTGGAGAGGGAGTTCAATGTGGACCTGATTACGACGGCGCCGACCGTCGTCTATCAGGTGCTCCTGCAATCCGGGAAGGTCGTCGATATCGACAACCCTTCAAAGCTGCCGGAAGCGAATCATATCGAGGAAATCCGGGAACCGGTGATCCGGGCCACGATTCATACGCCCAGTGACTTTGTCGGGGCGATTCTGGCCCTTTGCGAGGGAAGGCGGGGCAAACAGGTGGGAATGGAGTATCCCACGCCGAACCGGATGATCCTGAAGTACGATCTTCCGTTCAACGAAGTGGTGTTCGATTTTTACGACAAGCTCAAGTCCCAAAGCCGCGGGTACGCTTCCCTCGATTACGAACTGAGAGGCTACGTCGCCTCCGATCTCGTCAAGCTCGACATCCTCATCAACGGTGACCCGGTGGATGCGCTATCGCTCATCGTGCATCGCGAGCGCGCCTACACGAAGGGACGGGATCTGACGAAGAAGATGTGGGAGATCATCCCGCGCCAGATGTTCGAGGTGGCGATCCAGGCCGCCATCGGGAGCAAGATCATAGCGAGGGAAAGCCTCTCCGCGATGAGAAAGAACGTCACGGCGAAGTGCTACGGAGGGGACATCACCCGGAAAAGAAAACTCCTGGAGCGGCAAAAAGAGGGGAAGAAACGGATGAAGCAGGTCGGCAACGTGGAGATCCCCCAAGAAGCGTTCTTGGCCATCTTGAAAGTGGAGTAGACTGCGCCAATATCCCTTGACCCACCCCGATGCCCCCAATAGCTTGAGGGTGGTTTTTGAACTCGAGAGGTGCAGGCATGTCGGGACCTCGACGCATCACGTTTACCGGGTTGGTTCTCTTTCTCCTTCTGGCTTCGGCGCTTTACGCCTCCTACAAATACGTCCCCCTCATGTGGAAGAAAATGCAGCTCGAAAGCGTGGTGAAAGAAGAATCGTACGCGAGACGGAAGACGCCGGAGGAGGTCGCGAAGGCCATAGTGACGGCAGCTCAAACCCAGCTTGGAATCGAACTTAAAGAAGAAGACGTGGAGGTCCAACAGGAACCCGGGCGGACCCGGATCAACGTTACGTGGCGCCCAGCGATCCCCCTCCTCTTCGGGCAATCGATCTCGTACGCCTTTCATGTGAAAGTGGAGACGGTGTCGTATTGAGTGCGCCCGGCCCCGCCCCGAAACTTCGGGGTGAATCGGTCTGTCGAGGGCCGGCGGCGAACGTCATTTAATCGTGTCTCGGATGAAGGTTCACATAAGGGGCGGGCGGATTCTGGATCCCTCGCTCGGCGTGGACCAACGGGCCGATCTGTGGATTGAAGACGGGAGAGTTCTCGCGATCCTGGGGCCGAAGGACTCCCCTCCGTCCAGGCCGGATCGGCTGCTGGATGCTTCCGGGGCCGTTGTGTCTCCCGGATTCGTGGATCTGCATACTCACCTGAGGGAGCCGGGTCAGACGGAACAAGAGGACATCGGTAGCGCCACCAAAGCGGCGGTGGCCGGGGGGTTTACAAGCGTTCTCGCGATGCCCAATACCGACCCCGTGAACGACAGCGCCGAAGTGACGCGGTTTATCCTCGAGCGCGCCAGGTTGACGGCACGGTGCAAAGTATTTCCCGTCGGGGCCGTTTCGAAGGGCCTTCGGGGGGAGGCACTCTCGCCGATGAGGGAACTTAAGGAGGCGGGATGCAAAGCCTTCTCGGACGACGGCCGGCCCATCAACGACGCGCATTTTCTGCGCCAGGCCCTCCTATCCGTTGCCGCACTGGATTCGGTATTGATGGAACATTGCGAGGAGGCGGAGCTTTCTCGCGGCCCCACGATTCACCCGGACCCCGTGGCGGAATCGCTGGGGCTGGCGGGAATTCCGAGGTCGGCTGAAACCGTGGACGTCGCCCGCACGTTGGCTTTGGCCGCCGAGACGGGGGCCAGAACCCATCTCTGCCACATCTCGTGCGCTGCCTCGGTGGAACTCATCCGCGCGTTCAAACCTCTCGGGCGCGTGACGGCGGAAGTCGCTCCGCATCACCTACTCTTAACGGTTGATGCGATACGGGATTGTGGTACGAACGCTAAGATGTACCCGCCGCTCCGAAGCGATGAAGACCGGCATGCGTTGCGCCTCGGTCTGGCGGACGGCACCTTGGATGCCGTGGCGACCGATCATGCGCCGCATACGCGCGAGGAAAAGAGCCGGTGCTTTCCGGATGCCCCCAACGGAATCATAGGCCTTGAAACCGCGCTCCCCGTGCTCTTGACCCTCGTACATGACGGGGCCATCTCCCTGAACCGCCTGGTGGAATGCCTTACGGTCCGCCCGGCCCGAATCGCCGGTCTTGAATCCGGGACGCTGGCGCCGGGATCGCCCGCCGACGTGGTCATCTTCACCCCGGACGAACCGCACGTGATCCAAGAAGAGGACTTTTTCTCCAAATCCCGAAACACGCCCTTTCTGGGTTTCCGTGGGCGGGGCCGGGTCGTGGCCACGCTGGTGAACGGCCTTCAAGTGTATCCGAAGGATGAGCGATGACCGGATCCTGGAACGCACGCAGGTGTCTC
>JAZDIZ010000180.1:0-13181 GCA_043804515.1 Pseudomonadota bacterium
GGGATCCAAGCGTGGGTGACAGGGTTATCCCCTGTTCCATCCGTTCCGGCTCGATCCCCATTACCGTAATCGGTGGGATCGGAAGGCCCATTTCCACTCCCAAACGCAAGACCGAAAGAATGTCCCCTTCGTGTGTCGTTCGTCGGGACAGCACTTTTGCGCTTTGCGCGTCCCGAGCATCGAAGAAAAAGTATTCGCCCGGGTTTCGTCCGGACACTACGGCGTCCACAAGAAGGATCTTTTCGGTTTGGGGCGTGAAAAAATCCAGGAGACGGATTCCGTTGTCCGAGAGGTTCTCGACTTCAAATTCTTTTGCAAGGCCCGCTTGAGCGATGGCTTCGACCACCCGCAGGCCCACGGCATCGTCCGCCATGGAATAATTTCCCAGGCCGATGATGTACTTCTTGGCCATGGGGCTCAGTGCGCGAACTTCACCTTGAGATAATGCGTGGAGCACGAGACACACGGGTCGTATGCTCGCACCAGCATTTCCAAGCGGAGCTCGATCTCCTTTTCCGCCATCTTCGAGGCAAGCAACTCGGGAACAAGTTTCTCGAAGTCGAGTTGGATATTGCCGTGGTTCTGGTTCGTGGGGATCACGCAGTCCGCGCCCGTGCACATGAATTCGCGGTCGTACTTGTAGTGATGGAACAGGATGCCCCGGGGGACTTCTACCGACGCAGTTCCTTCGCCGTGCTTCGTGGGTTTGCGGGGTTCCTCATCCTTGATTCCCGCCGTGGCTAGTTTATCCAGCAACTCCAAGCTCCGGTGAACGCTGTGTACGATCTCCGCCGCCTGCGCCGCAGTGTTCAAATACGTGTTGTGGCAAAGCGGTGCCAGACCCAAGAGCTTCGCCACTTTCTTGGCCTCGGGATGGAGCTGGTCCGCGTTGTTGTTGAACCGGGCCAGAGCGCCCGCCATGTAACTTTCGAGATTGTGGCGCGTCCATTTCGCAGTGGAGTGCGGTGTCATGTACTCGTTCGTCAGGCTCTTGTAGTTCTCCACGGCGTACTGTTCCTTCGTCCCGTCGGGCATCACGGTCTGGACCACGCCGTCGTAGAACGCATATTCGTCCTTGGCGTGAAGTGCCATGTACTCCGTCGGCCGCTCGAATTTCGGGAACTTGTCGCTAAGGCTCACCAAAACCTCCAAGACCACTTTGAGATCGGGAAGGAGTTCCTTTTCGAATCTCTTGATCAGGTTCGCAAGGTCCTCGGTCGACGGAAGCGCCCCGAAACCCCCGGGGACCACCGTCGTCGCGTGCGTCGTGCGCCCGGCGATCAAAGAACCCCATTCGTGCGCCAAACGCTTGAGGCGCAACGCCACCTGGATGACCGCTTTATGCGTCTTTACGAGCGGAAATACGGACGAGACGCCCAGAAGATCGGGGGCCGCAAGAAAGAGAACGTGCAGGACGTTGGAATCGAAAATCTCAGCGTGTTTGAGAAGGTTCCGAAGCAGCGCCGTCTGCCGGGAAACCCGGATTCCCAGCGCGACTTCCGTGGCTTTCACGGAGCACAGCGAGTGCCCGATGGCGCAGATCCCGCAGATCCGGCTGGTGATGCGGGAAACTTCCGAGTAATGGCGGTTTCTCACCATCGCCTCGAAGAACCTCGGCGCTTCCGGTACCTGCCATTCGCACTTTTCGATCCGGCCGTTGCTCGTGTTCACGACGATGTTGCCGTGCCCTTCGATCCGGGTGACGTGATGGACGTCGATGTGAAGATTCGTCATTTCACGCCCCCTCCCCGCTGATTCGCCGTGTACATGAGCGACCGGTCGCGGGCGCGCGCGGGCGAGAGTCCGCCCTTTTCGATCAGAACGTCCACCAGGGCCTCCTCGTTGGGGAAGTCCCAGAATCCGCGGCAGGCCTCACACGGAATCCCCCCGGCCGGGCACGGCGCGCCGCACCCCGCGCGGGCCACAACACCCAGGCAATGGTCGCCCACGTGGTACCGGCACACCGTTTCCAGTTTCTTGCACTCCACGCAGACCGGGTAATTCGGGATCACCGGCTCCTTTCCGTGAAGGATGTGGGAAAGGACGTGAACGAGTTCCCTCTTTGAGATGGGGCAGCCGGTCACGTTGTAGTCCACCTTGATGACCGACGAGACGGGCAACGCTTTCTCGCTGGCTAGGATGGGAAGCGCGGCGTCCTTTCCGTAAACGAATTTCAGGTAATCCGTCGTGTGATTCTTGATGGCGTTGATCCCGCCGAGCGTCGCGCACGAGCCGTACGCGATCACGATGTCCGCCCGGTCCCGGATTTCCCGGAGGCGTTCCCGATCGGACTCCCGCGTGAAGCTGCCCTCCACCAGGGCGACGTCGATTCTCTCTTTCGTCTTTTCCGACATCGCTTCCCGGAATTCCACCACTTCGATGTGGTCCAGGAGGCCCAGGACGATCGGCTCGCTCAGGTTCGTGAACTCGATCTGGCAGCCTTCGCAACACGCGAAATCGAAGAAGGCCACCCTCGCTTTTCGTTTCTCGGTCATCGGAATGCCTCCTCCAGGTGTTCCACTTCACTGAATCGGAACACCGGGCCGTCCGTGCAGACGAATTTGTCGTTCATCTGGCAGTGGCCGCACTTGCCGACGCCGCATTTCATCCTCCGCTCCAGGTCCACAAAGACGTTCTCGTGCGGAATTCCGATCCGGTCCAGCTCGCGGATCACGAACCGGTACATCACCGGCGGGCCACAGATGACGACACGCGTATCCGGTTCGATCTTGGTCTTCTGGAACAACGTCGTGATTACGCCCACGTTTCCTTTCCAATCGGCGTTCGCTTTGTCCACTGTCTCGTAATATTCGACGTCATTCGACTTGCGCCACGCCGCGAGATCATCCAGAAACAGCTGCGCATCGGGGTCCTTGGCCCCGGAAAAAAGTGTGAATTTTCCGAATTCGCCCCGCCGGTCCAGAACGTATTGGATCAGGCTCCGCGTCGGGCAGAGTCCGATCCCGCCCGCCACGATCAGGAGCGGGTGCCCTTTGAGGTCCTCCATGCGGAACCCCTGCCCGAGAGGCCCGCGCAGAAGGAGCGTGTCCCCTTTGTTCTTGAGGTTGATGGCCTTCGACACCCTTCCGACCCCCCTCACGACGATGTCGAACGTGTGCCGCCGGGTGGGCGAGCTTGCGAATCCGATCGGGATCTCGCCATATCCCATCACCCCGACTTCCAGGATCTGTCCCGGGTTGAAGGAAAGCTCGGGGCTTTCCTTCATTTTGAGCGTGAAATGTTTTTCGGTCGCTGTGATCTGGTCGGCCCGGATGATATCGGCTTGCCTCGGTTCAAAAATATTCTCGCGCATTCAGCTCTCCATGACTTGTTCGACGATGCGGACCGGATCGGCGATGTCGGGAACGCACCCCACGGAGCAGCGGCCGCATCCAACGCACGCCGGGCCCCCGAGTTTCTCGATGAGATAGGACGTTTTCCTCAACGCGCGGTGCCGGTAGCGCTCGAACCGCTCCGGCCGTGAATTGTGGAACCCTCCGGCGCCCAATGTTTCCAGAGCGAAGTCCTGCGTCTGGCAGGCGTCCCATGTCCGGTAACGGACTCCCGATTTTTGGTCGACGTTCCAGTCGTCCTGCACGTCGAAACACTGGCACGTCGGGCAAACGATGTTGCACGTTCCGCACGAGAAGCACGTCTTCGACAGCGTCTTCCAGAGCAGCTCGTTCCCGAACTGACCCCTCACGCTTTTCGCGATCTCCTCCGACGTGTGCGTGAGCTTTTCACGGCATTTGGACAGGACGTTTTCGTTGATCCGGCCGGCCTTCTTCACTTCGGGTTGGGTGGCCTTGCGGAATTTTCCGAACGAAAGAAGCGCCTCGCCCTTTTTGGAACGGGTTTCAAAAACGAAGCCCGAAGGAAGTTTTGTCAAAAACGCGTCGTGTCCGTTGGGCTTCAGCGCCGTCGCGACGGTGGCGAAAAATGCCCGAGGGGAGACTTTTTGGATATTCGAAGCCACGAGCGTCGTCCTTTCCCTCTGTGCCAGATAGTTCTCGTCGGGATGCCCGTCCGAGAAGATCTGGTCCAGCATGTCGATGGCTTTGACGTCGTAAAAATGTACTCCGAGAAGAACCTGATCAATCGGCTTGACGGCCATCTGAACCGTGGACCCGTCAAACTTGAAGAGATTTTGCGTCGTGGGAAAGATGGCCTTTTTCGGCGGGATGATCGTCACGTCGTGATCCAGGCGCAGCTCTTTTGAAGAGCGCAAGTCCTCGAAGACAAACTTGGTTTTCTTGGCCACCGGCCCAACCACCCGTTTTTCTTGAATCAATCGATCGACGAGCAAATTAAAATCGCCGCCCTTTATAAACCAATGCATCCCACCTCCGCCGGTTTGGGCCCCGTATGATCAGGCACCCGACCGCGTCGGAACATGATACAGGTCATATTGTGCTGGTGTCGCGAAACAGCTATTAGTCGGGTCCGACATGCACGAATTGGCCATCGCCGAAGACATCCTCAGGATCGTGCGGACGGAACTCGCTGCCCGCAAGATCGAGAAGGCCGTTAGCTCGGTCCTGTTCCGGGCGGGGAAGCTGAACGCCGTCGTGCCCGAGACTCTATCTTTTCATTTCGATGTCCTGAAGACGGACGAGCCGCTTTTGAAAACCGCCTCACTGGAAGTCCAGGAAGTGCCGCTCCAAGTGCGTTGCCTGGAGTGCGGCATCGAGGCAACGCTGGAGGAGCCGATCCTCATTTGTCTGAAATGCGGGTCCGCTTTGTCGATCGAATCCAAGCAGGGAATGTGGGTGGAAAAGATATCGCTGAGGGAGGATTGAGATGGAGATCCGGATCGTAAAGAAAGTCCTGGAAGCCAATGCCAACGTGGCCGACGAGGTCCGAAAGAGGCTTCGGACGCAACGGCGAAGCATGGTGAACTTCATGAGCGCGCCCGGCGCCGGAAAGACGCTCCTACTCGAAAAATTGATCCCCGCTCTACGAAAACGGGGGCTTGCTATCGGCGTCATCGAGGGGGACATCACGACGTCGAATGATTCGAAGCGCCTCAAACCGCTCGATCTCCCGATCGCCCAGATCAACACGGAATTCTTCGGCGGGGATTGCCACCTGACCTCCGCGGCCGTCCTGACCGCGTACAAGAAGATCGAAGCTCAAAAGTTCGATATCGCCCTTATCGAAAATGTCGGCAATCTGGTCTGTCCCGCGGAGTTCGACACGGGCTCCGATTTAAACATCGTCCTCCTTTCCGTGACCGAGGGGGAGGACAAACCCCTCAAGTACCCGCTCATGTTCCGAACGTCCCACGTCGCCTTGATCAACAAGGTGGATCTTGCCGTCGCAGCGGAAACTAATCTGGACCTGATGAGATCCAACATGCTCAAGGTGAATCCGAAATTGACCGTGGTCGGAACCTCTGGAAAAACCGGCGAAGGGATCAAGGCTCTCGCAGAACTTCTCGTTAAAACGCACCAACGAATCCTCGGGAAATAAAGATCGAGGTTCGCGCGTCTGCCTTTCGGGTGCGACACGCGGTCCCAGGTGGCCAAGTCCCACGCGCTTGCTGGAACCACGTGTCCAGAGGACAACGTGGCGAATTTATGGAACTTTTTGGAGGCACGGTTTTTGCTCATCTTTCAGTAGAATGGAGATTGCCCAATGTTGAGTATTCACTACCTATTGTCGCGTTTCGCACCCCTATCCGTTGCGTTTGCCATGAGCGTGGCCGCGGCTGGTCCGAAACCAAGCCTCGGTGACCGGTTTCACGACATAGTCGTACCCGGATTTATCGCGACGAGCATGGCTTCGGACGCCCTTCGGAACATAAAACGCGTGGATGCAGATGACTTCAGAAACCGGGGAGGCCTCGATTTTGGCGCGCTTCTTACCGAGATCGACACTCAAATTCCACCTGCCGAACGATCGAGAATGTGTGCCTTGTTAGAAAAGGACCCAACATATTCCAAAGGTCGGATGGAGGCGGAATCTGGGAGAGATGGGTGGGCCGTTGCTACCATCGCCGGCTTCGTCGTGTGGTGGCCGATCGGAGTGGGCTGTCTCGCAGTCACCGCCTGGGCACATCACTATATGGAAACAGCTCCCGATGGTTGGGTCGTCATAGTGATAGACAGTGGAATGACGCCTCCCAAGAACCTCCTCTATGTGTCGAACCTGACCGGCGCAGAAGCGCTCCAACTCGGCAGTTTGCAATCTCAGCAAGCGGTTTCCTGCGACAATTAGATCGTGCCGATCAGCAAATCCTCGGCAGCTGCTCACCGCTTAACATCGGCAAAAGCCGCGTTGTGCCCAAAACGCTCGTGAGAACCACTTGCGGGGCGTCGCCGGTTGAAACCCTACCGATCGATTCCGCTTCACGGCCTCCGGCGTGACGCCGAAGGAGCGTAAGGGCCTTCTCCACGTCCGACTCCGGCACGAACGCCAGGAACGTTCCTTCGTTGGCCACATAGAGCGGGTCGAAACCCAGAATTTCACATGCGCCTCGAACATCGGAGTGTACGGGAATCTTTTTTTCATCGATCTCGCAGACCACGCCGGCAGCCGCGGCGATCTCATTTAACACGGTGGCCACGCCCCCGCGCGTGGCGTCTCTCAGACAATGAATATGGACGCCCTCTCGGATGAGATCCAAGACCATCACGTGCACAGGCGCCGCGTCGCTGTGGATTTCGCTCTTGAATTCGAGGCCCTCTCGCACGGCCATGATCGCCATCCCGTGCCTTCCCACGTCGCCGCTCAAAAGGATCCGGTCCCCCTGGCGGACTTCCTTCGGTCCGATCGTCAGGTCGTGTTCCAGGACACCGATGCCCGCCGTGTTGACGAACAAGCCGTCCGCTTTCCCCCGTTCCACGACCTTCGTGTCCCCAGTCACGATCCGAACATCGCATTCGCGCGCCGCGCGGCTCATCGACTCCACGACCCTCCATAGCGTCTCCATCGGAAGGCCTTCTTCCAATATAAAGGAGGCGCTCAGGTATTTGGGCCGGGCGCCGCACATCGCCAGATCGTTCACCGTCCCGAAAACCGCGAGGCTCCCGATGTCGCCACCGGGGAAGAAGATCGGGCTTACGACAAACGAATCGGTCGTGAACGCCAGACGTTGATCCGTCTTTTCCAATACGGCGCCGTCGTGCGGCGCGTCCGCAAGCGAGCGGTCGAAGCTCGCGGCGAACATCTTTGCGATGAGATCGTGCATGAGGCGTCCCCCACCGCCGTGGGCCAGGAGAACGTTCGGGTACGACGAAATGGGGATCGGGCACTGCATCTACGCCTTCCTTTGCGTGCGATACCGGTAATAGGCCGCGCAGGCTCCTTCGGAGGAAACCATCGTGGCTCCCAGCGGATGTTCGGGCGTACAGCGCGTTCCGAACGTGGGGCAGTCGGTCGGCTTTTTGTCGCCCCTCAGGACGAGGCCGCTGATACATTCCGAAGCGGCTTCCCGCTTCGCCCCGTGCGGAGAGAATTTCTTTTCGGCGTCGAAGTCCGCATAGGCCTGGGAAAGACCCAGACCGCTCCGGGGGATCACGCCGATCCCACGCCATTCCCGATCCACGATTTCAAACACGTCGCGCATGAGTTCCTGAGCCGGAACGTTACCTTCCTTGCGTACGACGCGGGCGTATTGATTCTCGACCTGTGCCCGGCCCTCTTCCAGCTGTTTCAGGCACATGTAAATTCCCTGCAACAGATCCAGCGGCTCAAACCCGGTCACAACGATCGGGATGTTCCGCTTTTTCGCCAGTATTTCGTACTCTCGCGTCCCGGTGATTGTGCAGACGTGCCCCGCCGCCAGGAACCCGTTCACGCGGTTGGTCGGCGAGTCCAGGATCATGTCCAACGCCGGCGGGACAAGTACCTGGGAAACAAGGATCGAGAAATTGTGCAATCCCTTCCGTTTCGCTTCCACGACGGCCGAAGCGTTCGCCGGCGCCGTGGTCTCGAATCCCACGGCGAAGAACACCACGTCCTTTTCCGGATTCGCCTCGGCCCAGCGGACCGCCTCCATGGGGGAATACGTCATGCGGACGTCGGCCCCCCGAGCTCTGGCCGCCAAAAGATCCGTCTTGCTACCCGGCACGCGCAGCATGTCGCCGAACGAAGCGAGGATCAGGCCGGGCCGCAAGGAGAGATCGATCGCCTGGTCGATTTTCTCCACAGGCGTCACGCACACCGGGCAACCTGGGCCGTGCAACAGCGTGACTTTGTCCGGAAGAAATTGATCCAGGCCGAATTTGACGATCGTGTGCGTTTGGCCGCCGCACACTTCCATAATCGTCCAGGGACGGCTCACGATCGACCGGATCGCTTCCGCGTATTTTTTCGCCTGCTCCGGGTCCCGGTATTCGTCGATGAACTTCATCGCTCTTCCTTCGGGTCGGCGGCCCCGTCCTCGATCTCGGCCAGATACTCCAGCGTCCTACGGGCTTCTTCCTCATCCAACCGGCTGATCGCGAAGCCCACGTGCACGATGACGTAGTCCCCTACGTTCGCTTCCGGAACCAGAGACAAGTTGATGTCCTTCACGACGCCGCCGAAGCTCACCTTTCCCGTGCGCGTGAGCGGATTTTGGTCCGTGATCTCGAGGATCTCTCCTGGAATCGCAAGGCACATCATTTCACCTGCGGACGGAACGTGTACCACGCCGCCACCATCTGTCCTAGGGCGATGCCGCCGTCGTTCGGCGGAACCCGCTGGTGCCGGTACGGCTCGAACCCTTCCTCTTTCAAACGTCGCACGGCTCGCTCCGTCAGATACTTGTTTTGAAAACACCCGCCCGTCAGGGCCAGCCGTTTCTCCCCCGTCCGTTTCGCCACGGCCACGATCATTTCCACCAGCGTGTTGTGGAACTTCGCGGAGATTGAAGAAACCTTCATCCCCTTCCGATGCTCCGCCACGATCGCTGCAAGCATCGGACCCCAATCCAGAATCTCGCCCGTCAGGTCGAACGGATATGAGCCGTCCTCGGCGTCTTGGCTCAAAGCGAATTCCATCTCCATCGCCGCCTGGCCTTCGAAACTGGAATGAAGCCTAAGGCCCAGAAGCGCCGAAAAGGCGTCGAAAAGCCTTCCGACGCTCGATGTGCGCGGCGTGTGGAGGCGGTTCCGAAGCATCGTGCGAAGCGAGACCAGCTCCTCCGGCGTGAATTCAAGCGGCTCCAAAAGATCAGGCTGGCCGAAAAGGGATTCCCCCATGGCTTCGTACAGGACGCCCAAAGCACTGCGCCTCGCTTCCCGCACCGCCTGGTCACCCCCCGGAAGGCCGAACGTCCTCACGTGCGCCACGCGTTCGAACATTCCGTCTTTAACGCGCAGGAATTCCCCTCCCCAGATCGTTCCGTCCGTCCCCAGGCCCGTTCCATCCCAGCTCACGCCCAGAACGCCTCCCGTCAGGTCGTTGTCCGCCATGCAGGAAAGGACATGCGCGAAGTGATGCTGGACGCCGATGACCGGAAGGCCGAGTGCCGCAGCATATGCCGTGGACGCATAGTCGGGATGAAGATCGCACGCGACGGCCGACGGCCGGGCATCGTACAGTTTCGGAAGGTGATCCACGACCCACCGGAACGCGGAGAGCGCTTGCGGCGTTTCGAGGTCCCCGATGTGGTGGCTTAAGAAAATGTTCCCCCCGGCCGAAAACGCCATCGTGTTCTTGAGATGCGCCCCCACCGCCAAAAGAGGCACTGCCTTTTCCTGCCGGGCTACGGGCAACGGGGCGAATCCTCGCGCGCGCCGGAAGATTGTCTCCCGGCCGGCGATGACACGCACAATGGAGTCGTCGGCATACCGAGCGATCGGCCGGTTGTGCACTAGATAGAAATCCGCGATTTCCTCGAGCCGCTCCAAGGCTTCCCGTTCCTCCGTGCAAATCGGTTCGTCGGACCGGTTTCCGCTGGTGGCCACGATCCCGAAGCCAAGCTCCCGCATCAAGACGTGGTGAAGGGGTGTATACGCCAACATCACGCCCAGGTACGGATTCCGCGGGGCCACCGATGCGGCATAGACTTCGGCGCGTTTACGCAGGAGGACGATCGGGGCCTCCGGCGATTGAAGAAGCCTCTCTTCCAAGGCGGACACCTCGCATGCCTCTCGGACGGATTCGATCGAGGGAAGCATGAGAGCGAAGGGTTTCTCCTCACGTAGCTTGCGCTGGCGAAGGCGCGCCACAGCCTGGGAATTCCGGGCGTCCACCGCCAACTGAAACCCGCCGAGCCCTTTCACGGCCACGATCTTGCCCTCACGGATCGCCCGAGCGGCGCCAACGAGCGCCTCGTGCCGTAGGGAGACGACCGATCCGTCCTCCCGCCACAGCTCCAGATGAGGGCCGCAGGCGGGGCAGGCGTTGGGTTGGGCGTGGAACCGCCGGTTCAACGGGTCCGCGTACTCGGCCCGGCACTCGGCGCACATCGGAAAAGCTTTCATCGTCGTGCGAGCCCGGTCGTAAGGAAGCGACTCGACGATCGTGAAGCGAGGGCCGCAGTTCGTGCAATTGGTGAACGGATACAGATTCCGTCGGTTTCCGCGCTCGAACACGTCGGAGAGGCATTCGGGGCATGTCGCGATATCGGGCAGGATCAGTGCGCTCTTTTCGCCCGATTCCGTGCTTTCACGCACTTCGAACGATCCGTATCCAAAAGGATCCAGCGTGATCGTCTCCATTCCTTGGATGGACGCGCGCGGCGGTTTCTCCTTTAACAGACGGGGCAGAAACGCTTCCACGGCGGAGGGCTCTCCCTCGACCTCGAAGGTAACACCCTGAGCCGAATTGCTGACAAAGCCGGCCAACTTCAATTCGGAGGCGATTCGATACACCGTGGGCCGGAACCCGACTCCCTGCACGGCTCCGCGCACGAACACCCGGATTCTTTTGAGTCCCGCCGACATGGGCGCAAGAGATTACCCGGAATATGCCGTTTGCCTAGACTGGCCTCCTTTGGCGGATTTCGACTGTGATTTCGACAGGTTGTCATGTGCGTCGGGCGGCCGGAGTGGGCAGGTGAGGAATCGCTGCAAAACGGGTAAACTGGACGGCACTTCATGCCGCTGACGTACCCGAGGCGTGTCGGGGCTTACCATTTGGTTCATCCCGTGGGCCAGGGTGGCCTCGCCGAAGTCTTCATGGCTCTTCGAAACGATCGGCCTTGCGCGGTGAAGTGCCTCAAACGCGAGCGCATGTCGGAGCCCCGGTTTCTGCGTGATTTCATCCGGGAAGCCAAGATCTCCACGTCCCTCGACCATCCGAACATCCTTCGGTTCCTGGACCAGGGAAAGGTGGACGACACGTATTTCGCCGTCATGGAACTCCTCGTCGGCGCCACGCTGGAGCAACTGCTCTCCGAAGCTAAAAATAACTCGGACCCTCTCCCGCTTTCTTTTTCTCTCTTTTGTCTGGCGGAACTCTGTAAGGCGCTCAAATTCCTGCACCGCTCCACGGTTTACGAACACTCCAACTCCGTACTGTTTCACGGTGACATTTCCTCGACCAACGTCATGGTCTGCCAGGATGGCCGTGTTCTTCTGATGGATTTCGGAAGCGCCGGCCAGCAGTCGGATACTGACCCGAAGGATCACCACCTCGGGAAAATGTACTACCTGCCGCCGGACGTGCTTCAAAAAGCGCCGTACACGACGGCGACGGACGTGTATTCGATGGGCGTTCTGGCGTTCTACCTTTTGTTCGGCAGCCGCCCTTTTGACGCCGGAAGCAAGGTGGAACTCTACCAGGCGATTCTTGAGAATGATCTGCCCCGGTTCGATTGCGCCGGTGTTGCGCGCACGGCCAAAGATGAGGGGCCTCTACGCATTTTTTTCAACAAGGCCCTGCACAAGGACCCGAAGGTCCGTTTTCAAACCGTCGAGGAGTTCGAGCAACAGTTTTTGGCGCTCCGATTCGCCCAGCCGACCCCGCAAATGCCCAGCGAGTTTCTCCGCGTCTTTCCCCCTTGGCTGACGGCGCGCTTCAGCGCCACCGCGCGCGAATGGGTGAAGCAGCTTCAAAGCTACCGGGACGGAAGAACCCCCTCGGTGGAGCAGTCGCGGGAGCAGGGGCCCGTGGAGTCGCTCCTCGCCCATATCAACCGCCGTTCTCATCCCCGGTTATCCGTCGGCCACTTGAAGATGGAAGCCGAGGTTCTCGCGGCGGAGGAACGCGTGAAGATTAACGCTCCCCTGGTTGAATTGAGCCAAGGAGGGATGCTCGTCCGATGGGAAGGCCTTCCCGCGAGGTTGGGCGGAGATTACCCGGTCACGTTGAAATTGGGGGACACCTCGGCGCCGATCCAGGCTACGGGCCGGATGATCTACGAAGTCGAGAAAAAATCGAAGCCGCACGTCGCTTTCCGATTCACGAGGATCCTTCCGGAGAACGAACTCCTCCTGGCGGAGTATGTATCCACGCACCTTCCTGCGGCTCCTTCGGCGGTAATCGCCGCTCCGGAGGCCTCCGAAACGTACGTGGACGTGATTTTTCCCTCTGTCGCCGCTTTCCAGGGAGAATTCGAAACCAATATCGGCCACGGCGGAATGTTTATCCAGTCCACGCGCCCTTTTGCCATCGACGAAACGATTCTCCTGAGAATCCAGATCGGAAATCTCCTGGAACGGATCACTCTGAAGGGGGCTGTCGTGCAATGTAAGCCGCTTGCCTCCGCCGGGGCGCCCAACGCCCGATTCGGCGTCGGACTTCAATTGGCCGATCCGCCTGCGCGTATTGCCGAATTGTTCGGGCGGCTTCTACCGACGACGCACTGAAAAAACCCGGAAACCGGAGTCCGATGACCGGAATCCGTTTGCTGGTTTCCGGTCAGGATTGGGGATTAAGGATTACCTCTTAGATCTGAAATCCAAGGATCAATCCTCGCGCCTTAACAGGTTGCTGAAAAACCCGATCTTTAGGATCGAACTAGTTTCGATAATGGATCTAGGAGTTTTCGGAAGGAATATCAGAAGTTGATTAGGGGGAGATGGATTGGGAGCAAGTGATGGTGGACGGAGTCGGCGACCCCTCGTCGGTCGGCCGACGACTTTCGGAAGTCTCAGCGGTTGTTGAGAGGGGAGATTCGTCGGGCAACCTTACCGGTAAGGTTGTTGAAAAAATCGCGGAACTTTGTGGAAAAATAATGAACGAGAGTGATTTTTTCCATCTTTTTTTCTTGACTGACCCGAGCCCGGATTTTTTGGAACCAAAGC
>JAZDIZ010000181.1:0-4100 GCA_043804515.1 Pseudomonadota bacterium
GAGGCCGAAATAGGATTGCTGTCACCCGATTAGCTCAAACTGGCCAGGGAGCGCGCTCTCAGGTAGAAATAGGAACATGACAAAAAACATTCGTATCCTGGGAGTTCTGGGTGTCCTGTGGCTTCTTCCCGCGACGGCCCACGCCTATATCGGCGCCGGCGTCGGAAGCGTCGATATGAGCAGCGCGAACAAGTTCGGCTATGCGCTCTCCTTCGGGGGCGGGCTGGTCTCCAACTTCGGGTTGGACGTGCAGCTGGCGGGTTTTGCCGACACGGGCGCGGTCGATAACTACTGGATCCAGGGCAATGGGGATCTGACGTACGACTTTAATTCCTTCTTGAAGACGGTGTTCGATAAGATCGAGCTGCACCCCTTCCTGAAGGGAGGCTTCACGTACGGGGCCCTGCTCATCAAAGCGGCCGCGGTCAGCGGCATGGAAGCGAGCCACGGCCCGGGGTTCAATTTCGGCGCAGGGTTGGATTGGAAGGTCCTCCCGTTCCTGACCCTAGGTGTGGACATGACCGAGAACTTTACTTGGCTCAAGGGCGTGACCGTGGCCGGTGTCACCCTCCCGAGCCACAGTGAGCGTATGTTCAACCTGTTCGGAATGGTGAAGTTCTTCGCGTACTGAAAACCCGCGCTGCCGCGGCCAAGTCGACCCAGGTACCGGTGGGAATCAGCCTGAACGGTTGATGCGTCCCAGCAGCCGTTTCATGCCCTCCTGAAAATCGGGTTCGGGAGGGAGAAAGCTTATAACCACCGACGCCGGAAAGGGCAGATCAAAGAAATACCCCGGCTGGACTAGCACGCGATCTTCCATCAAAAGATCCCGTACAAACCGCTCCTCGTCCGATACGCGATCGAGCCTCAAGACAGCTGACCATCCCCCCTCCCCTGAGACGTTCTGAACGCCTCGTTGACCACGAACGGCTTGCTCGAGCGTCCGATAATTTCCGCACACCCGCTCACGGATCCGGTCATGAACCGACTGGCCGACCCGCGCCAGGTGCGGCAACGCCTGTTGCACGGGTGTGGACAGCGAGAGATAGGCGTCCGCGATCCAATCGAGACGTTTCTCGATTTCACGGCGCAAGCCGGTCGGAGCGTTCAGATAAATCCACGAGAGTTTCATTTGCGGCAGGCCGAACCTCTTCGATAGGCCGTCCAGGACAAAAATCGGCACCTCCGTTTTCGCGGAAAGAAAAGAGGGCCGCGTTTTTCCAAGAAAATCGTACGAGAGAAACACTTCGTCCACCACCAGGCCGGCTCCCCGCTCCCTGCACAACCGGATCAGCCGGGCCATCTCCGGTGGGTTCACGAACGATCCCGTGGGATTGTTGGGATGCACCACCACAACGAGCCGGGCTCCGTCGGCCAGAACGGCTTCCAGAGAATCAAAATCCAGCTTCCATCCTTCGGCGTATCGGAGCCGATACGGTCTCGCTTCAAGCCCTTCCAGGGACAGGAGGTGCTCAAAAAGCGGATAGCTGGGCTGCGGAACCGCCACTTCCTTTCCGGCATCGCCGAAGAGCTTGAAAAGAAACCCGTATGCCTCACTCGTCCCGCTCGTCAGCCAGAGAGCATTCGGATCGGCGGTGAATGGCCCCCCGGAAAGCCAGGAGGCCACCTCGGTGCGCGCGGACGCAAGGCCCCGAGGGTCCGGCTCGTAGGCGCCGGGCGAGATGCCCGAGAGACATTTGCGAAGCTCTTCCGCCTCCGGTTGAAACCCCGCCTGCGTCGGATTCGAAACCGTGAGATCCAGGAACGGCGTGCCGTTCCGCTTCAGTTCCTCGACGAGGCCGGAAATTTCGTTCGGCGTAAAGTCCGTCGGAATGCGTTTCGAAAACCGTATCTCCATGTAAGATCTCCGCGTGTGAAGCTCCGTTGGGTCTGGCCGGTCCTGGCGATACTCTTTCTCGCCGCGCGCTATCAAAATACGCCCGGTGTTCTGACCCGTCACGGGGTTGAAGTCAACGACACGGACCCGTACTACCGTTTGCACAGGATCGAGCAAATGGTGCGCGGGGACGTCTCATACCCCTTGCACGATCCCGATCTTGCCTATCCGACGGGGCTGGACGTTCCCTGGCCAACCGGCCTGGATCTGCTGTTAGCGCTTCCTCTCAAGGTCGCGGGCGTCCGGAGCCAGGAAACAATAGAAAGATTTTCCGCCTTGGCAATCCCCGTACTGGCGCTCCCCACAATTTGGATCATGGGAGCGCTTGGAGGCTTCACGCTCGGCTCGGTCGGCGCCGTAGGCGCCGCATTTATGATCGCGTTCTCACCACCGGCGATCTATGCGGGGGCCGTAGGGCGGGTGGATCACCATTTTTTGGAATGTATGCTCACGGCTCTCGCGCTTCTGGGCCTGGCATCCGCCCTTCGCGGCCGGGCACGCTTCGGGGAGTGGACATTGGCGCTCCTGTTCGGGCTCGGGCCTGGGTTCTGGCCCCAAGCCTGGATGACATCCCTCTTTGTGGCCTTGTCGGCTCTTTTTTCCAGGGACGTCCGTCAGTCGCTCCGCTTGGAACGGATCTATTTCGCCGGGAGCCTCTGTTCTCTTATTCCCCTCGCGCTCAGTTCGCGCTTCGGAACCGGACTCGTCTCCGTATTCGGTTTCTCCTGGTGGCCTCCCCTTCTTTACGCTTTCCTGGCTGTTTTCTTTCTCCTGATCCGACCGACCGGGGCTCAAAAAGACCGGGGGTTCAAAGCAGCCATATCCGTGTACGCGGCCCTCCTCCTCGCGTTCCTCATGTTCCGCAACGGGCTTGCGTTTCTGCCGCGCGCTGTTTCGGCCTCCGTGGACGCCCTTAGAGCCGAGCAGGGCACGATGGCCACCACCAGCGAGACGCTATACACGTTCCTCATTCCCGTTCGGCTCTGGCCCGGCCTCGGGCTTTTACCGCTCGTTCTGGCCTGGATCTGGTTCACTTGGCAGTCATTTCACCGAAAGCGTTGGTGGCTTGCCGGATTTTTCATGGGACCATTGATCCTGAGCTTCGTTCAGGCGCGCTTCATCTCGGTAGCCGCCCCCGTGATGATCCTGGCTTCCCTGCTTCTCCTGAACGACATGATCCACCGTTTTTATCGGGACGAGCGGAATCACCCGTGGGTTTTTCTCTCACTGGTGCTCCTCCTTTCGCTTCCGTCCCTCCCACGCGCACAGCTCACCCACGAGGGAAATCATCACCCGTTCTTTTCGGCCGTCCGGGAAGCGTCCACTTTTCTGAGGCAGCGAAGCACCGCGGCCGGATTGAGGCGGTCCGACACCGCTGTCGCCGGCAGCTGGGATTTCGGGCATTGGATCCTCCACGACGCCGATGCTCCGGTTGTAGCAAACCCGTTTCAGGACGCCACGTCCCTCGAAACCGTGAACCTCTTTTGTTCCGAATCGTCCGAGGCTCTCGATCGGTTCGTCGCACGGCACCCCGTTCGCTATCTCATGCTGGAAACACCGACAAGGCGCTTCGAGCATTGGCTCCTGCTGGCCGGCCGGGATCCGATGGACGTTTTCAAATCACGACGGGATTCCGATTCCAGTTTTTCCATCGTGGCCAGGCCGCGTTTTTATCGAATGATGCTCCCGAGGTTTTTCCTGCGGAACGGGGCCGACGCGCACGATCAATTTCCCTCGGCGTGGCGTTTGATCTACGTGGGCCCGGTGGGATTTTTCGGCAAGCCGGGGGCGCCGGCCATCAAGGTTTTCGAGCGCGTGCCCGGCGCGCGGATCCGCGTCCGAACCCGCCAACCGCAATTGGACCTTTTGGCCCGCATCAAGTCGACCGAAGGCGAGATTGTTTTCCGACAAACGGGCAAGGCGGATTCGCACGGGTACGTGGAATGGCTCTTTCCCTACGCGAAGGCCGAGGCGGGCGGGGTGAAGTATGACGGGCGCGTCTCGTTGTGGTCCGCTGACGGCCGCCATTCGGAGCCCTCTGCAACCGTGGAGGAACAGGATGTCCTTCAAAATCGATTCGTCGACCTGGGCGATCTGCGCTGGTAGCATTCCCGCCCTCATGAGCCGGGCGTTTGTTTTCATCCCGTTGGCGGTGCTTCTCTCCTTCGGGCCGGGAGGTGCGATGGCAAAGACATTGGACGAA
>JAZDIZ010000182.1:0-4372 GCA_043804515.1 Pseudomonadota bacterium
CCGGTCGTCGACCCGCGTTACGCCCGGGAAAAAAGTTTCAATCCACGCCCCCGCGCGGGGGGCGAACGCGCATACGAGTCTGGTCACGCAGGAGGCTTACGGTTCAATCCACGCCCCCGCGCGGGGGGCGAAGGTCTTCCTGTAACTCTTTTCGTACCAATATGCAAGACTGCGAGTTGCGCGAATGTGCCTCCTTGTGCAATAAATTCCTGAAGGAAGAACCTGCAATAAAATGGCAATCTCTTCCATGCCAACAAGATGGCCTCCACCGCGAACCTCCCGGGGAATTGTTGTTTGCTTCCGGTTCGCGCGGCCTTAAACGATCAAGGGTCCCTTCATATCGATGCTGGGTTTCACGCCGTGATGCTCGACGCGTCCCTGCCAGTGGGCGCCCAGAAAATAAAAGCGCAGGGAATCTTCCTCGGGCTTGAAGACGTCAAGCAGCCGGATCTTAAGACGCGCGAACTGTTCGGGATCGACGTTGCACTCGAATACCGAATACTGAACGCGCTGCCCGTAATCCAGGCAGGCCTTGGAAACCCGGCGCAACCGGCGTCGCCCTTCTTTTGTCTGCGTCGAAATATCGTAACTGATGATGACCAGCATGGGAAGCTTACTTCCAGAAAAAAGGCGGATACGCGTCCAGGTCGCCACGTAGATAGCGAGACAACAAGCGCGCCTGGAGATATGGCAACAATCCAATCTGGACGCGTTCCTTAAGAAACGGATGCTGTATATCCTCCTGTTTTCGTTTCTGATACGCCGACAAAACCGCCTTCCGCGTGTCGTCGTTCATGAGAACCGCTCCCGAATCGAGCTTTTGGAACCCTTTCCCCTGCACTTGACGAAGGTTTACGAGGGAAAGCGCAAGACGATCGGCCCAAAAGGGTCGAAACTCCTCCATGAGATCGAGCGCCAGGCCCGCCCGACCCGGCCGGTCGCGATGGAGAAACCCCACCTGCGGGTCCAGCCCCACGGACTCCAGCGCGGAGCGGCAGTCGTGCCCCAGGAGGGCGTAGAGGAACGAGAGCAGGGCGTTCATGTTGTCGAGCGGCGGCCGACGGGAACGAGCGCGAAAGAAGAAGTCCTCCTTCTGCGTGGTCACCAGATGTTCGAAGACCTCGAAATAGGTACGCGCCGCGTTTCCCTCCACCCCGCGAATTTCATCGAGGTTCGCCTCGGGCCGCAGTTGCGAGACGGCTGTCTGCAATACGTCCGCTGCATGCTTGATCTTCGCCCCGGCTTCGTGTTTAGGATAATCCCGGAGGGCGCGCAGAAGCACCACCCGGCAGTTTATCACCTTCGCGCAAACCACCGCCCCGGCGATCCGGGCGGATTCTTTCTCGTCGTCCGCCCAACGATATTGCTCGCGCCGGAGCAGCACGTTCCCGGAAATCGGCCCCTCCACCCGCGCCAGAAAGCGCCCCTGCTCGGTCAAAAAGGACACCGATACACCCCGCTCGGCGCAATGCAGCATGAGCGGCGGGCTGAACGACACGACGCCGAAACAAACGATCCCATGCAGGGTGTGAGCGGGGAGGCGCAACCGTACCTCATGGTCCACCTCCACGACCACCGCTTCGCCATCCTTGTGGAGATAAGCATTCGGCGTCGTCACGTAAAGCGTGTTCTGCATATGCATCATGGGCTATCACCTTCCGGAGTGTTCCGCGGGGGAGAATGAACGCTCTCTTCCCTTTGCCGCACGTTCTCCACGTAAGCCGCGGCGGAAGAAAAGGTTGCGGCTTCGGGCAGACAGGCGGAATGGAGCGAACATTTTTCGCACTTCGGCCCCGGCGCCGCCTTCGGGGTTTGTTGCGAGTCGAAGAGTCGGTGGAGATGCCCGGCGGCTTCCTCGGTGCGCGCCCGCAATTCCGGCGTAAACACCACCTCCCATCTCCTCCGAGAGGCTCCGTAGTAGATCGCCCCGGCCGGCACGGAGAATGCCAGCATCTCTTCCAGACACAATGCCTGGGCGCAAAGCTGGATGGCCCAGCACTCACGCTCGTGTTTGGGCAGCCGTCCCCGTTTGTAGTCCACGGGGTAAGGGACAAGGCCTTCGGGCGTGGAAAGAAACTCGATGACGTCCGCCTTTCCCGAAAGCCCCAGCCGCAGGGAACGGAGCGGCACCGCCCGGGCGATGCGCACGCCCGGGCGGGATTCATGGCCCACCGTGTCCGCCTTGGCATGGAGATCCGTGCCCTCCACGGTAAAGACGTTGTCTCCCCAGAGACCCTCGATATGAATGAGGGCCGCCCGCCGCTCGCAATAGGCGAGTTGCGCAAGCGCGGAAAGGGGCAAGAGGTCGTCTTCGTCGTACATGTCAGATCAACCGTTTCACGGTTACGCCCGGAAACCCCGGCACCGGTCCGTCCGCAGGCGCCTCGACCGCGTAATCGCCGAAAGCCCGCGGCGGCTGCTCCTGGCGCAAGGAGACCTTGATCAGCTCGAAGAGTTTGTGCGCGGGAGCGTTGCCCAGCTTGGAATCGTGGCGGAAGACCCACAATCCCTGCGCCGTCATCTCTCCCCGCGACGCGGAGCGGTCGAGGTCGAACATGTTGGAGAGGGCGTCCCAGAGCACGGCGAGATCGGCTTCAGTGAAGCCGGTGCCGGTCGCCTTGCCGTCGTTCTCGCCCCGGAGCTCCGCGAAATGGGGATTGATGAAGCCATGGGTCCGGTACAAGCCGTAGGCGATGGTGTGCTTGTTCCCCATCTCCGTTTCTCCGAGCGTGGACTGTTTCTTTGCCTCTTTTGTGTAGGCCACGCGGGTGATGCCGTGCTCCGTGGCGAGGACACGATCGATCGATCGGGCAAAGGTGATTTGCGCCGGACCGCGAACCTGGCCGCAGTTAAAGTCGGTCGTGCTCATTACGGCTCCGAAGGCCCGCACGTCGAAGAAGTTCGCGCACATCCATTCGCGCGCCTTCTCCACGTCGCCGCGCTCGCTATCTTTCCCCTTGGCACTTCCTTGGAGTTCCTTCAGATTGTCATAGGGCATTCTCTGACGACTCTCGAGCGAATGTCCTTGAAGGACAAAGATGTCGTAGCCCGGTTCCGGGGATCCATTCCGGCTCTTCGACGCGAAGACGTAGTCCCGAATCTTCCGCTTGAGACACACGTCCGAGACAATACCCTGAAAGGTTTCCGGGTCGAAGCGGGGAGTATTGGCCATGTCGGGGTCGCCGTTGGGGTTGCCGTCCTTGCAGTCGAAGAGATAGACAAAATCGTACCGATTGGCGAGAACGGGAGAGTTCATAATCGCTTCCATTGCTTGCTCCTTTTTTTCATTAGGTCCGAGGGGAAACACCACGCCCTATTCAACCGGTTCAGATTCGTGCGTGGCCGCCGACTTGCGGTCCTTGGCTTCGGCAATACGCTTTTGATCATCCGCTTTTTGGTGATGGAAACCGATGGTAAACCTGCCTTGGTCCTCCAAGGTGAAATAAGAGGGAAACCTCCCGTCCAGACGGGAGAGGAGCTCCCCGATCTCCCGCTCGATATTCACGGCCGCTCCGCGGTTGTCCCGCCGCAGTTTTTTGAGGTGGGCGCGGCTCAACCGTTCCACCGAAGGGAACGCCGCCTGCGGACGCGTTGAGGCCATGCCATAGTACCGGTCCGCGACCGTGACGTTGACCTCTCCCTGTGCCGCGTATTGAAGCTTGTCGTATACGGCCAGTAGCCGGCCGCAGACGTATGCCGGATGTTGCAAGCTTTGATCCAGAGATTCTCCCATAAAAGGCGCTCCTTTCTTTTCCACCTGTTCCAAATCGTTCACGCACATTCTCACCAACCCCACCCGAATTGGGGAAAGCCGCTCTCCACCCTTCTTTGCCCGGATACGATTGAGCGCCGCAGCCAGTATGGTCCTGCCCAGCGGCAGGCCGTGCAGGGCGCGCCGGACCAGCTGGACAACTCGGTTCGCCGGTACCTTGTCCGGCTTGTCGCGTAAGGAGAGGGCGGCAAGGAGTTTCCAAAGGGGGGGAGCCTCCGAAGGGGTCCCCTGATGGAAAACGTCCGCAATGCGCAATCCCTCGAACCAGCCTCGGACGTTATCGCGAACATTCTCCAGCTTGTCATGGAACCAATAGCGCACCAGCAATCTCCCCCCGTTGCCGGAGACCGCCAGGAGGTAAAAATCGTTCTGGGATGGGTCAAGCGTTGTGTCCCGGCCCCGTTGAGGGGCGGAAAGAAGCTTCCGGACCTCTTCCGGATCGGCCTCGGCGAACAAAGAAAGGTTGTCGTCTGAAGGCTTCCGCGTCCAAAAGAGAAAGCCGACGCCGCCCGCGTCGAAGCGCGTCGTGACGCTCGTATCCTTGTCCGTGCCACGTCGATGCTTTCCGAGATGGAGCAGATCGTTTAGAGCCAAGACGTA
>JAZDIZ010000183.1:0-5621 GCA_043804515.1 Pseudomonadota bacterium
TTTAATTCGATCGACCGGGCGTTCGATTCCACGCAGATCAAAGTGGTGCTCAAGAGCGCCGATGACCAATCCAAGTTCGACAGATATTTAGAGACGCATTTCCCCTACGTTTCGGTGGCCGAACGGGACGCCAAAACCGGAACCTACGTATTGGACATCAGCCAGGACAAGAAAGCCGACGTAGAGAAACAAACGGTCGAGCAGGCTCTGGAAACCCTCCGCAGCCGCCTGGATGAATTCGGTGTGGCCGAGCCTTCGATTCAGGCCAGGGGAAACGACCAGATCATTATCCAGCTCCCCGGGATGGACGATCCCGAACGCGCGAAAAGCGTTCTGGGGCGCACCGCCCAGCTTGAATTCAAAATCGTGGACGACGAGAGCATGGAGCCCCGAAGACTGGACCTCCTTGTTCAAGAGGCGAAAACGACGCTCCCCAAGAACTTCAAACTGGAGCAATTGAACCGAGCGCTTCAGGGGAAGATCCCGCAGGGTGATCAGGTTCAGTTCAAGGAGGAGCGGGATCCCACGACGGGCCAGGTAAACCAGACGCCGTACCTTCTCAAGGCCGAGGCCCGCATTACGGGGGACATGCTGGAGGACGCCCGGATCGGAGTGGACGAATACAACATGCCGACGGTGAACCTGGTCTTCAACTCGCGCGGAACGGCGCTCGTGGACGAGGTTACGGGAGAAAGCCTCGGCAAGAGGCTGGCGATCATCTTGGACGACAAGGTTCAGTCGGACCCGGTGATCCGGGCCCGGATCTCGAACGGCCGGCCTCAGATCACGTTCGGGGCGCTGCGTTCCCGCCAGGAGATCCTGGATGAGGCCAAGGACCTGGCTATGGTCCTTCGGGCAGGGGCCCTGCCCGCGCCCGTTGAGATCCTCCAGAATACGGCCGTGGGGCCGTCGCTGGGGCGCGACTCGATCGAGAAGGGCCTCAAGGCCATGTTGATCGGCGTATCCCTCGTGGTGCTCTTCATGATGGTCTACTACCGGCTTTCCGGTATAGTCGCCGATCTCGCGGTCTTGGTGAACGTCATTTTCACCTTCGCCTGTCTGGGGGCTTTGCACGCCACGCTGACGCTCCCCGGGATCGCCGGGATCATCATTTCGGTGGGTATGGCGGTGGACGCCAACGTCATTATTTATGAGCGGATCCGCGAGGAACTCAGAGCTGGAAAACCTATTAAGACGGCCATTGAGGCCGGTTACGACCGCGCGCACGTGACGATCATCGATTCCAACTTGACGACGATCATAACGGCGTTGGTGTTGCTCCAATACGGCACCGGACCGATCAAGGGCTTCGCGATCACGCTGATCTTCGGCTTGATTGCGAACTATTTCACCGCCCTCTGGTTCACGCGCCTGACGTACGAGTGGATCGTCACCAAGTTCCAACCCGCGAGGTTATCGATCTAATGTCCGAAATGTTTTTCACGCTCATCCCGTCCAACGCGTCCATCGATTTCATCGGAAAGCGCAGGATCTACGTCGGAATTTCCGTTGTAACCCTGGCGCTCGCCATCATCGCGCTCCTTGTAAAGGGCCTCAATTATGGCGTGGACTTCACCGGCGGCACCCAGATCCAGGTGCGCTTTCAGTCCAAGCCGTCGGACGCGGACGTGCGCAAGTCGCTTTCGAAGATCCAGCTCTCCGAAGCGACGGTGCAGGAAGTCGGTGGGGAGGGTTCAGGCGAATTTCTCGTCCGGGTTTCCACCGCCGGACTCGACCTGACGAAGTACCGGGAAACGCTTCAGAAAGCCTTCGACGCGGTCTCGCCGGCGGAGGGCGGGCCGGCGCGGCTCAGGTTCTCCGAGGACCGGCTGTATGTTCAGTACGAGAAATCGGCGGATCCCGAGAAAATGAAAGCCGGCGTGAACGCCCTCGGAGCACAGGACATCACCGCGGAATCGGTAAATCCCTTCGGAAAAGAGTCGAACCATGAATACCTCGTGCAGTTCGCTGGGGTGGCCTCCCGGATCACGGGGACCTTCCAGGAATCGTTCGGCAAGGGGGCCTTCGAAATTCTCCAGACCGACCAGATCGGCCCGAAAGTCGGCAAGGAACTTCGTTGGCAAGCCGTAGGCGCCGTACTGATCTCGATGATACTGATCCTGATCTACGTGGGATTCCGTTTCGAATTCGAGTTCGCGCCGGGCGCGGTCCTGGGCCTTTTCCACGACGCCATGATCGTTCTGGGTGTGTTCGCCTTCTTCGGGCTCCAGTTCGACCTTTCCATCGTGGCGGCGGTCTTGACGATCATCGGATTTTCCATCAACGACACGATCGTGGTGTACGACCGGATCCGGGAGAACATCGCCCGGACGCGCAACCCCAACCTCGCCGTGGTCATGAACGATTCCATCAACCAGACGCTCAGCCGGACCATCCTTACTTCCGGAACCGTGCTCCTGGCCACTTTGGCGCTCGTGTTCTTCGGTGGGCCGATCACGTTCAACTTCGCGCTCGCATTCTCGATCGGCGTCGTGGTGGGAACGTATTCCTCCATCAGCGTGTCCTCGGCGCTCACACTGTATCTCCACGAGTGGCGCCTGCGACGGCACGCGACGGCTTGATCTCCATGAGCGCTCCTTGGCGGATCGTGCGGACCGACGAGGAGCGGGTGGAACGGCTCGCGCGGGAGCTGTCCGTTTCCGACACCCTGGCCCGGATCCTGGTCTTAAGAGGGTTTACGACCGAGGAAGAGGCGGCTCGCTTTCTTCGAAAATCGATGGTGGACCTCAAAGGGCCGTTCGAACTGGCGGGCATGGACCGCGCCGCCGAACGCGTGGCGCATGCGCTTGCGAATTCCGAGAAGATCCTGGTCCACGGTGACTTCGATGCCGACGGCATCACGGCTACGGCCCTTCTGACGTTGTTTCTAAGGAGCCTGGGTGGAGCCGTGACCCCTTTCGTTCCCAACCGCTTGGTGGAGGGGCACGGGATCTCCCCCAAGGCCATCGAAGCGGCTCAACGCGAGCATGCCGCGCTCGTCATCACGTGTGATTGCGGAATTTCGAGCCACCAGGAAGTGGCGGCACTTAGAGCCTTGGGGATCGACACGATCGTGACGGATCACCATGCGGTTCCCGCCCAGACGCCGGCCGACGCGATTCTCGTCAACCCGAAGCTTGAGGAGAACGGGACGGAGCAGGCGGAACTCTCGGGCGTCGGCGTGGCGTTCATGCTGGTCGTCGCCGTGCGAAGCCGCCTGAGGGATACAGGTTTCTTCGCGGATCGGCAGGAACCGAATCTGAAGGATTATTTGGACATCGTCGCGCTGGGAACGCTCGCGGACCTCGCGCCCGTTCGCGGGCAAAACCGGATCCTTGTGGCTCACGGCCTCGAGCGGATCGCGGCGTCTCGGCGTCCGGGCTTGGCGGCGATGAGGGAAACCGCCGGCCTGGCTCAGAATGCGAGTATCCAGGCGGATGACGTGGGCTTTCGGCTGGCTCCGAGGATCAACGCTGCGGCTCGGCTCGGGCATGCCGACGAAGCGCTGGAGCTTCTCTTGACCGCCGATCCTTCCCGGGCGGCGGAGTTGGCGCGGTCGGTGGAGACGTGGAACTCGGAGCGGAAAGCGCTTCAAGAGCGGATGGTCCGGGTGGCGAGGATCGAAGCGGAACGGCAAGTGCGGGAGGGGCGCAGGGCCGTGGTTGTGGCGTCTCCCGATTTTCACGTGGGTGTGATCGGCCTCGTGGCTCAGAAGTTGGCGGAGATTTACGCACGCCCCGCATTTGTCTTCGCCGTGGGCGGAGAAACATCTCGAGGATCGGGCCGAAGCGCCGGGGCGATCGATTTGATTGCCGCCATGGAGGATTGTCGCGATCTTTTTTTGGCGTTCGGCGGTCACCGTGAGGCGGGAGGGGGCACCGTGGAGTCGCGACGGCTGGGCGAATTCGAAACGAGGTTCGAGCGGGCGGCCACGCGGCAAGGGCCTAACGCAGTGCAGGAAGTTTTGATTGACGCAGAGCTAAAATTGAGGCAACTAAGTGAGGAAATCCTTTGTTCGCTTGAGCAGTTGCGGCCATTTGGAGTCGGGAATCGGACGCCGCTCTTTTTAGCCCGGGCCCGTGTCGTAGGCGGCGCGCGGGAGGTGGGCAAAGGCCACCTGCGGGTGGGACTTTCCGATCCGGAGGGAAGTCATACCTTTTCCGCAGTGGGATTCGGGATGTGGAAACCGGCGCACGGAGACTTAAAGGGACTGTGCGAGATCGCGTACTCGCCCGAATTCAATGTGTGGGAAGGTCGGAAGGGCATCCAGCTGCGGTTGAAGGGCATTCGGAGTGTATGAGCTGGATACAAATGGGATGTATGGTTATTTGACAGTCAGGTGTGTTTAAATTGTTTGTTTTTAATGACTTATAAAACCACATTTTTTTGCGTATCGAAATTGGACAGTTTATTGGGTAAACTCTCCATAGTGTGTCTTGGTCGTAAGGGTGTGCCTGTGGAAAAACCCTTTGATTTAGCGGTAAAAGTCGATTTGCGAAACGCGAGCGAGGATTGGCATGCTAATTGATGTGAACATTAGGGAAGTACCGCGAAGAAGGGGGGGGGGGACGATGAGCATGGTGACGTCAAACGTGACTGAAAGTAGTCGCCTCACCAAGGAAGTTGCACTGCGGGATTTTGTGAGGTTTTCCTGGAAGGCCACTCGGGGGCTGGCCTCCGAGGCTGAGACGGAAGGAAACGATCTGGTCCGGCGGATGGTGGATGTGGGGCGCGTGACACCGGAGGAGGGGGAACGGTTGCTCGCGACGCTCAGAGGCAGGATGAAGGTGAGCCGGCATGTGTTCGAGGACAAGGTGGACTCCAGTGTTCGGAAAGCGATGGAGAAGCTGGCGGCCATCTCCGGAAGAGAGCTGACGCGGATCTCGGAACAGATCGGGGAAATGGAAAGGCGTCTGGAGAGGTTAAAGAGCACGAGCCCGGGTAGGTGAGGTGAGTGCGGGGCTGAAGGCGAATCGGGGGGCGTCTTCAGTCGGGGCGGAAGGAAGATAAGTCGGAGGAGGGGGTCTTCTTTCAGGTCCGAGAAAGGTGGCGGCAAGAAAAGCCACCTTTCTTATTCTTTGAACAGGGTGCTGGTATGAACGGGGAATGAGCCGGCCGCCCTACCGAATCATCGAGCACACCGCGGATATCGGCATCGAAGTTTTCGCTTCAACTTTGGGGGATCTTTTCTCCAATGCAGCGTTCGCTCTTTCCGATCAGATAACCGATGCGTCGCGATTGGAGAAGAAACTCTCCCGCTCCATAGAACTCCGCGCGGGGCGCATGGATGAGCTCTTGCATCTCTGGCTATCCGAGTTGGTTTACCTGTTCGACACGCAACATTGGGTCTCCAAAACGGCGGAGATCCTGGAAATCAGTGCTACGCACGTGAAGGCCGTGGTTTGGGGAGAGCCTTTCGACCCTTCACGGCACGAACGACGTTACGAGATCAAGGCCGTAACGCTTCACGGCCTCGAGGTGAAGCAAGAGAACGGGGGCTGGCGGGCGCGCGTCTTGTTCGATATCTGACGGCGCACAGCCCGGCCCCAGGGGGCGGCATCATCCTCGTGGCTCTCGGGATCATTTCGCTCTAGGATCGTCCGCGATGTCTCTGTCCCTCG
>JAZDIZ010000184.1:0-2890 GCA_043804515.1 Pseudomonadota bacterium
CGTGTATTTTTTACCTATTAGTCCTTGCATGGATGTACCTCACTTATCTTTGTTCAAGCAATTTTACCGTATCGGAGACGCGAATGTTAATGAGCGTGCGGTGAATTACGCGAAAGTGTCGGCACGCTCACTAACATTCGCGTTTCCGATACACTTGTCACACATTGTGGAACAAATGACTTATGGCTAATTAAGTTTACCATATAGGTTAATCAGGATGAAAAATTCGAAGTTGTCTACGCACGCACTGGAAAGTGCAGGCGATGCAAGTCACGCACTGGAAAGTGCGTGCGACCCGGTCACGGACTGGAAAGTCCGTGTTACTGTAACACGGCTTTTCTAAGCCGTGAACGGGTCGCATGGGCTTTCCAGCCCATGCCTCGTGTTTGGCGGTTTTTTGCCGAGTGGGATGGTGGTTGGGGGATGTGGTAGTGGCTATGCAACTGCATAGAGGACGGCGGAAGGCAGGTCGGGGAGGAATTTTTCGGGGTTCGTGCAGGCGAGGGTGTGTGACGAGAAGCCGGAGAAATCAATGAGGCCCATACCTGCGCCCCAGAGTTCGCAGCGAAGCTGCCTTCGGAAATCTTCTGTTGACGCACGTTGTTTTTTGGAGTTGCGTCTCCAGACGGGCAGTGGCAGGCCGGTGACAAGGCTGTTACTGCCGTAGGTTTTAGCGCCGGAAACGAGGAGCATGGCGTAGACTGCGACGAGGAAAGCCGGGAGTAGCCGGACGGAAACCTCGTTGCGAACCTGCGCCTCGCCGACACCGATGATCTGCTTCTCGTCGCGGAAGTTGACCTCGATGTCCCATCGCCAGACGTAGGACTGGATTAATTCCTGAAGGGTCAGGGCGGGATCGGTGCATAAAAGGTAAGCTGGTTGACGGTAAAGTATTCTATGAGTTTTGCAGGGACGGTAAGCGAGCGGAGCTATGACGACAAGCCTGAGGTCATGAGGGCCCATCATCCTGGACCTGATGGGAGCAAGGGTCTTGACCTTGAAATCGTGTTCGCGTCCCGTGGCCCACACCGTGCAGGTTTCCCACGGGATGCTTTCGTCCTTTCTGATCTCCTCGGGTGTTGGAGCCTGGGTTCCGTAGACAAGTCTCCGACCTTTTCCGCGCCTGTCCTCGTCGCCGGGCGGGAAGTACAGTTTGGAGTCCTTGCGGATTCTACCAATGAAGGCGGTGTCCGGCGGCAGGTTCTTGAGAACCGTGGCGTTGGTGAAGCGATTGTCGGCGACAACTCTGAGTGGGCGGTTGCTGTCGAGGGCATTTCTGAGGACGTGAATTCTCTCGACGCCTTTCTTGCAGATATTCATTTGTTTACATGCCGTTTTGTATTCGACTAAATCTTTCTCCGTCGCTTTCCTGCCGGGTCTTTTCGGTGTCGGAGCGTGCTGAAAGTCGACGGGAATCATGCGTGCGTTCGAGGGCGCGGTCCCGGCCGGGAGAGCTATGCTCATTTGCACATATCTTTGAGCCGTGATGAAATTCACGTGGAAGGGCGGCCCCAGAGGATCTCGTCTGTAGGCGACGCCGGGGATTTTCCTCCCTCGTTTCCGGATCAGCGTGTCGTCCATGGCCGCCACCACCGCCTCGCCAGGGGCGAGAAACTCCTCAACCTGGCGTCTGACAGCTCCGAACAGGCGATCCTGATCGAAGCGCTCCTCCGAGAAAAGGCGGTAGTCGGCCGACCAGTCCTGAAACTGTCGGCCGCTTGCCGCGATCAGGCCGGTGAGCGTGTGGCGTCCGAGTCCTGCCAGGGCGCTCAAGGCGTCGAGCCTTGCCCGCTTAAAGACCCTTTCCTGGCCGAACGAGTCGCGGGCTTCCGCGAAGCATTCCTCGAAGTTTTCGAGAAGTCCTTTGGGCGTTTTTTTTTCATCGCCGATGTCGGGGGGGAGGTTCTGCGCAGGACGAGTTGGGAGAGGTCCTCGATGATCCACTCACAGACTTCGCCCCGCTCAAACTCCATTGCGCGCGCGATCGCGGCGGGGAAGTTGATGTACCATTGTTCGCTTTTCTTGCGCTTGATGAGTTGGACGGTGGTTGGGTAACCCATGGCGATCCTCCGGAAAGCCTCTTGCGGCTATCTAGTTACCTAACTAGATACCACAAACCCGCGAAAAAGTCCAGTGTTTCCCGGACTTTTTAGAAGAAAAAACAGCGGCCTTGCCCAATTATCTAGTTAACCGCCAAACACGAGGCATGGGCTTTCCAGCCCATGCAAATAAAAAATCCCGGCCTTGCGACCGGGATTCTACTTATATATTGTAATTCTCTCTCTTCAGTTCCGCTCTTTCCGAATTTCCGGGCAGTTGGAGTGTACGGAGATACGTCTTGCGGAAATCAGGAGGCTAACGGATCATTGCTCCCCGGACAATAATTGCGAATCTCAGATATCCAGGAAGTCCTTGACCCGTACGCTCCTCTTCTGGCTCTTGAGTCGTCTCAGCGCTTTGGCCTCGATCTGACGGATGCGCTCTCTCGTGACGCCGAACTCACGTCCGACCTCCTCAAGCGTGTAATAGTGACCGTCATCGAATCCGAACCGACGTCGGATTACCCGTCTTTCACGATCCGAAAGTGTGTTCAGGACCTTCTCAAGCTCCTCCCTGAGAAGTTGCTTCATTGCCGATGAGTCGGGATTGGGGATTCTCTGGTCTTCGAGGAAGTGCTGGAGCTGTGAGTTCTCGTCCTCGCCGATCGGCGTCTCCAGTGAAATCGGACGCTGCGCTATCTTGCGGATCTCCTGGACCTTAGTCGCGGGCATGTTCATCTTGCTTCCAAGCTCGACCGGAGTGGGCTCGGTGCCCTTCTTTTGGGAGATCTCGCTGGACGCCTTCTTGAGCTTGTTGATCTTTTCCACGATGTGGACGGGTTTCCGAATGA
>JAZDIZ010000185.1:0-32725 GCA_043804515.1 Pseudomonadota bacterium
CACAGCGGAAGGGACGAGACGGCCGGAGGCTGCCGGCACCTTTGAGGTGGCAGCCGAGGCCGGGCCCGGAGGCAAAAATTGCGGCGCAATTTTTGACCGTAGGGCGAGTCCCATAACAGGGAGAAGTCCCTTCAGGCGCACCAGCCTTCGCTGAGTGAAACGAAGCGAAGGCTGTCTCGCCGAAGCGTTAGCGAAGGCGGACTCCCCGAACATTGAACTTGTGCTACGGCTAGGCAAGGCGTCCTTATCGCGTCAGAATCGCTCAATCAAAGGACCAAGCTGGAGAAAGTCGCCGATGACGTTTCCCCCTGCGGCGGTGGCGACGGCCTCTGACTTCGGATTGTAGGCCACCGGGAGCCCCACGGCCCTCATTGCCTCGATGTCATTGGTGGAGTCGCCCACAAAACAAATCCGGGAAAGAGGGATGCCCAGCCGATTGGCCTGCCGCTCCAGAGCCTCCAACTTCTGGTCGAACGGCACTTTGATTCGGACCGTCCCGTCGAATTTTCCCTGCGAAAGGCCCATCGTGTTTGAAACCTCGAAATCCAAACCGAGGGTTTTTCGGATCTCCTCACTGACCATGCTGAGCCCGCTGGACACGATACCGGTCCGGTAATGCTCTTTGAGGGCGTGAACGCAGTCCACAAACCCCCGGCTATACGGAGGCATGCCCGAACACGGGAAGAGCACGTCCTTGACCTCCGAAAAGTTCCGTCCGCGGACCTCGTGGGCGCAGCGTTCCCAGATCTCTCTATAGGACATCTTCCGGTGGAAGTACTGATCCACCCATTCCCCCATCTTCTCGTAAATGCCGAAGGCCCACCCGATCGCGGCCCAGGTGGAGAAACCGGACGGGAGGCCGTACTGGAGGATCGTGCCGTCCATGTCGAAAATGACGGCGTCGATCTTGGGATTCTTCCGGTGGGGGTGAGTGAAGAGCCTTCGGAGGAAACCATCGTTGTCCTTTAGAAGTATTTCGGCCTTCCCGCGGGGTATGCCAAGAACGCCCATGGCGAGAGCCGTCGTGACATGACCGTCGGCGTTCTTGAGCAATGCCGCTGCCTCTTCCTCCCCGAGCCTGGTGACGCCCCTCAAAATCCGGATTCCGCGGCGCACCAGTTTCCTGTTGGAACAGCGGAGATCCACCATCAGGTTTCCATAGGTTCTTCCTGTGCGGATCATGGCGCCCGTGGAGATCATATTGAGGGCCATCTTGGCCGCGGTTCCGGCCTTCATTCGCGTTGATCCCGTGATGATCTCGGCGCCGGTCAAAAGAGAGATCAGCAGGTCCGCCACGGCTTTCGGTTCCGGCACCGAAGTGGAAGTGATGAGAACCGTGCGGCACTTCCGACGCCGGGCTTCCTCCAATGCGCCACGCACGTAGGGCGTAGTGGCGCCGGAGGAGATGCCGATCACGAGGTCTTTGCCGCGGATCTTCCTTTTCCGGACATCGCGTGCGCCCGCCTTGGGATCATCCTCGGCTCCCTCGATCGCACGGGTGAGAGCCCCGGGTCCCCCCGCCACGAGTGCCTGGACGAGCTCGGGCGGGACACCGAACGTCGGGGGACATTCGGAGGCATCCAGCTGGCCCAAACGGCCGCTGGTTCCGGCGCCGACATAAAAGAGGCGTCCGCCTTCCGAGAACGCCTGGGTCGCCCAATCGATCGCCGTGGCGATCGATGCGCGGGCCTCGAAGACGGCCTGGCTGATCCGGGAATCCTCCCGGTTTATGATCTCGACGATATCGAGGCTGCTCTTGACGTCGATATCTTCGGAAAGCGGGTTCCTTTGCTCGGTCAGGGCCAGAGGCCTTTCACTCCCCGAACGGGTGCGAGGTGCCTCGGGCTTGATTGTGTCTTTTGGCTTCACAGCGGGAGGACCTTTCCGGGGTTCAATAGATTGTCGGGATCGAAAGCGCGCTTGATCCTGCGCATGAGATCAATCTGGGCCTTGGACAGGGCCATCGGGAGAAAATCGCGTTTGAGAATCCCGATGCCGTGCTCCCCCGAGATCGTGCCTCCCAAAGCTATGGTCCGCCGCAAAAACTCAGCCAGTGCGCCCTTCGATCGGGCCTTCCATTCGTCTTTGGAAACGGAACCTCGCCGGAAATAGGTGTGGAGGTTTCCGTCGCCGGCATGTCCGTAACAAACCACTTCCAGCCCGTGGGCCGCGGCCACCTCTTGGGCGGCGTCGGCCAGCTCAGGCACCCGTCGGCGCGGAACCACGCTGTCGGCCTCCTCATATTCGCCGGAGTTGGCTACCGAATCCCGGATGTTCTTGCGCACGTTCCAGAGCTCGTCGCGTTGCGACGAAGTCGTCGCCAGGACCGGGTCGGCGGCCTGGGTCTTGGAGAGAACGCTCGCCAATCTTTCCACCTGGGGATCCAGCGCCGAGCCGTCCCGGCTATCCAATTCGATCAGGAGGGAGGCCGCATGCTCGGGAAACGGGAACCGAAGCGTGGAATTGCGTGCGAGCACGCATCCGACGGCGGCCTTGGGAATCAGTTCCAAAGTGGGTGGAAGAATCCGTGCCCCGAGGATGTCCACGACGGCGGCGGATACGGTTTTGAGGGAATCGAACGGGACGAGAAGCGTGGCGCGTTCCTTGGGGAGGGGAATCAATTTCACAATGATTTTCGTGACGATCCCCAATGTCCCCTCGGATCCGACGATCAACTGCGTCAGATTGTAGCCCGTGGAATTCTTGACGAAGCGCCCCCCCGTTTCGATCACATCGCCGGTGGGCAGGACCACCTCCAATCCAAGGACGTATTCGCGAGTCACGCCGTATTTCACGGCGCATAGTCCGCCGGCGTTCGTGGCAATATTGCCCCCGATTGTGCACAGATCGATGCTGGCGGGGATCGGAGGATAGAAAAGCCCCTTGGCTTCGACAGCCTTCCGGATCTCGGCGGTGATCACGCCCGGCTCCACGACCGCCACCCCGTCCCCCTCATCGATTTCAAGGATCCGGTTCATCCGCTCGAGCGAGACCACGAGTGCCTCGGAGATCGCCACCGCCGCGCCGCTCAGGCCTGAACCGGCCCCGCGGGGAATAACGGGCATTCTCTCCTTTCGGGCCCAGAGGATGATGCTTGCGACTTCCGGCGTGTTCTTCGGAAACACCACGGCCAGCGGAGCCGTGGCTCCGCGGAACGCCTCATCGTGGGCGTACGCTTCGAGCCGTTCCGGGTCGGACCAAACCTCCAGGCCGGGCGGGAGGGAGCGCAGGCTCTCAAGCGATTTTCGGTGGGGCACCGGCATGAAAGAAAATCTTATGTCAGATGGAGGAGGTTCACCAGGCAATCGGGGGTTCGTTTGCCGTCATGGGAGGTAGCGACTCTTCTTGCCATCCTCCCCCGTCATGACTAAGGAGGCGAATATGAGGAAAATCACGCGAGAGATCTGGACGTTGTTCCTGTTTTTTGCGTTCTGTCCGCCGGCCCTGGCGGCGGGCGGCGCTCAAAAGCGGGCGGACGAGTTTCTGAAAACCTATAACGCGTTCCACCAGCCGATCACGTATCAGGTGAGCGAAGCGTATTGGAAGGCCTCCACCGACGTGAAGGACGAGTCCGTAGGCGAGCGGATCGGTGCGGAAAAGACGGCCTCGGTATTTTGGGGGAACCGCTACGTGATCGATCGCGCGCGTGAATTACTCAAGCACAGAAGGGAACTGGCGCCGATCACCGTCCGTCAGCTCAGGCAGATCCTCTACCTGGCTTCCCGGTATCCCGCCACGATTCCGGACGTTGTGCGGGATCTGGTGGAGGCGGAGGCGAAACAAGCGGAGATCCAGGACGCTTTTCAATATTGCCTCAAGCGAAGCGGTACGAAATGTACGAAGCCGATCACGCCCAACGGGATCGACGAAATCCTTCTTAGGGAAACCAATCTCAAAAAACGGCTTCAAGCCTGGAGCGCCTCAAAGGAACTTGGAAAACCACTTAAAGACGGCCTGGAGCGGCTGGAAGCGCTGCGAAACCGCGTGGCGAAGGAGATGGGGCATTCCTCGTTTTTCGCACTACAGGTGTCCGACTACGACATGAGTGTCGCCGATATGATGTCGCTTCTGGACCGGACGCTGGCGGACACGAAACCGCTCTATGACCAGCTTCACTGCTGGGCGAAAAATGATTTGGCCAAGAAATACGGCCGGCCGGTTCCCAAGAAAATCCCGGCTGATTGGCTGGGAAACCGCTGGGGGCAGGAATGGCCCGGCCTTGTGAAGGCCGCCGAGCTGGACGACCTGTTTAAAGGCAAGACGCCGCAGTGGATCGTGGAGCAGGCGGAACGCTTCTACCTGACGCTCGGCTTTTCGAAGCTGCCCGAATCGTTCTGGAAAAAGTCGGACCTCTTTGCCCTTCCGGCCAATGCGCCGCGAAAGAAGAACACGCATGCATCCGCATGGCACATGGACATCGATCACGACGTCCGTTCGCTCATGAGCGTGGAGCCGAACTGGTACTGGTTCGGGACGGCGCACCACGAGCTGGGGCATATCTTCTACTTCCTCTCGTATTCGAGGCCGGCGGTTCCGCTGGTGCTTCGCGAAGGGGCCAACCGGGCCTTCCACGAGGCCGTTGGGGACCTGATTTTCATCGCGTCGACGCAACCCGAGTACCTTAGGAAGATCGGTCTTCTCCCTGCCGACCGGAAGATCGATGCGACGCAATGGATGCTGAATCAGGCGCTCGAGGAAAGCATCGTGTTCCTGCCCTGGTCCGCGGGCGTGATGAGCCATTTCGAGCATGACCTGTACGAGAAGAACCTCCCGAAATCGGACTTCAACCGCCGCTGGTGGGAGCTGGTGAACACGTACCAGGGGATCGAGGCGCCGGGGCCGAGGCCGGAAGACTCCTGCGACGCCTGCACGAAGACCCACATCAACGACGATCCGGCCCAATATTACGACTACGCTTTGGCGGTCCTGATCAAACATCAGTTGCACAGCCACATCTGCTCGAAGATCCTGAAAACGGACGTGCATTCCTGCGATTACACACGGGATCCGAAGGTCGGGGCGTTCCTGAGCGGAATTCTGAAAGCCGGAAAGACCCGGGACTGGCGCAAGGTGATGATGGAAGCCACGGGCGAACCGATCGGCAGCCGGGCGCTTATGGAATATTACGCGCCGCTTGCGGAATATCTGAAATCGCAAAACGCGGGACGGGAGTGTTCGTACTGAACGGGGAGCTGATGCGGCGATTTGTTCGGATTGCGGGGTTCGGGCTGCTGGCCGCGGGCGCTGCGTGGGCGGGGGATGCCGAACAACCGTACAGGATCTCCACGGAGGTGAAAGGCGTCCCGGATTCCCGCCTTGAGGTCGTTACGTCGGAAGCCCATTACCCGTACCCGCCCGAAAAAGTGTGGGCCGTCCTGACCGACTTCGCGTTATTTCCCCAATTCCTCCCCCGGGTGAAGGAGTGCCAATCCCTCGGTGTGGCCCGAGGAACGGAGCAAATCTACTTCACGTTCTCGCTCCCGTTTCCCCTTCCAAATCTGTGGAATATCGTGGCGCTGGCCAGGGATTCGGCGAACCATCGTTTCGAATGGGACCTGGTGGCGGGAAATATGAACGCCAATCGGGGCAAGTTCTCGGTGGAAGCGGAGCCTGCGGGAAGCGTTGCCCGCATGGACGTTCAGGTGGATGTCGGGCTGTTTCTTCCCAAATGGGTCATTAAAATCGGGACGAAGATCTTTCTGCCGAAAGTGCTTCGGGCCTTCGGAGACCGGGTCGCGGAGCTTCAACGTGCGCAGCCGAAGGGAACCATCCTCCCCGCGTCCGTATCTGCGGGTCCGGTTCCGATACCCTCAAGGTGATCCGGAAGTTTTTTCCAGACGCCGCAAGGCTTCAGCCGCCTTTTCATAGCCGGGGTCAAACTCCAGGGCTTTCCGGTACCACGCGAGCGCCTGCCTAAAGTCCCCCTTGCTTTCGAAATAGTATCCATAGTTGAACGCCGTTTTCGGCCGCTTCGGCGCGGCCTTGAGCGATCGCTCCAGCAAATCCCTTGCCTGGGAGAAATCCCTTCTTTGGATGCTGTACACGGCCAGATTGTTGAGAGCCGGGAGATAATCGGGCCTCAGGTTCAGAGCGTCCCGAAGGTTGCGGGTTTCACTTTCCGCGTCCCCGCGCCGGTGGCTGTCCACAGAGAGTTGATAATACGCCCAGTAATTGGATGGGTCCTGCTCCAGGACGCTTCGATAGAGCCGCGCTTCGGTGCTCCAATCGCCGGAGCGGGCCACCGTCTGTACGGAGAGTAGAATCACCCAAAGGGACAGGCCGGCGATCACGGTCCTGCGGGTGAACGCCGAGACGTGAACGCGCGATGAAGAGAGCAGAGCGGCCACGAGAGCCGACACCAAAAGGGAAATACCGGCCAGAGGGATGTAGAAAAATCTCTCGCCGATCCAGGTGCTCATGTCCAGAATGAGCGCCACCGGAAGAAGACAGCCGAGAATGAGACCCGCGCCCATCATCGGCAGCCTTCGCCGCCAGCTGGCGGCAACAACTAGGAGCCAGCCGCATGCATGGGCGAAAAAAGGGACCAGATCGCGGGAGGGAACGAACGTGACGTGTTCATAAAGGCGAAGGAAGGCGGAACGTCCGGGAAGAACCAGCAGCTCGATAAAGCGTTTGGATAGGGTCACGCAATTCTTGAAGATCACCGGATCCAGAAGAGGTACGTCACGATGCACGATGTGGCCCCTCCACGCGAGAGCGGGGATGAGGAGAGCCAGCGAGACCCCAAGACACGATAGAAGCCGTCTTCGGACGCCGGCGTCGGCGTGCGCCGTGAGTCCGAGCGCCAGCGGCGCGAGAATCGGGATCGGGGCGAACGTCTCCTTGGAATAAAGGCCGAGCGGAATGGTGGCGCCGTAGAGCAGCCACCAGGGTTTCAATGAGGCCGTTGTGCCCGGATCCGCAATCCGAACAGCGGCATGCAAATGAAGCAGCGCAAACAACATGGCCAGAAGATCCGTACGAGCCGAAATCCAGGTGACGGCCTCGATCACGATCGGATGGAAGGCGAAAACCGCAGACGCTAAAACCGCTCCCCATATCGGAACAAAGCGCAGGGCTAGGAGGAAGAGGAGCAGCACGTTCAACGCGTGCAGAATGTCGTTGTGAATGTGGAACGCGCGGGGGTTGGGCCCGAATAGTTGATAATCCGAAAGAAGGGAGAGCAGAAAGAACGGCCGATAGATGTCGCCCGCGAAAGACTCGCCCCGGACCGAATCCTGGACCCGCCCGGTGAAGAACCCGGGAATCGACCGCATCGAATGGAGAGTGGGGTTCTGAACGATCTGGGGATAATCATCCAGGACCCATGGAGCGCGTTCATTGAGGCACACGAAATAGGCGAAGGTCAGAAGAAAAACCGCGGCGGCGACGAAACGGCGGGCGGGAATTCGATTCAAGGCGTCACTTTCAGGCGGGCCAGGGTTTCGGCCGCTTTCCGGTACTGGGGATCGAGCTCCAATGCCCTCCGGTACCACGCGAGCGCCTGCCTAAAGTCCCCCTTGCTTTCGAAATAGTACCCGTAATTGAAAGCCGTTTTGGCCCGCGTGGGCGCGGCTCTGAGCGATCGGTCCAGCAACTGCTTGGCTTCCGTGAAATGCTTTCGTTGGATCTGATACACCGCGAGGTTGTTGAGAATCCGGAGATCATCAGGCCTGGTCTCCAGCGCAGCGCGGAGATACCGGATCTGGCCATCCAAATCCCCTTGTCGGTGGCTGTCCACCGAGAGCTGATAATACGCCCAATAATTGGATGGATCCCGTTCCACGACGCTTCGATAAAGCCGCTCTTCGGTTCTCCATTCGCCCGAGCGCACTCCGGTTTGAATGGCGAGTAAAATAATCCACACCACAAGGCCCCCCTTCAAGAATCGGCGCGTGAACGTGGAAAGGGGGATGCGCGACGTTGAAAGCAGGGATGCCGCCACGGCTGAAATCCACAGGGAAAGACCGCCGAGAGGAATGTAGAAATACCGCTCACCGATAAATGTGCTCATGTCCAGAATCAGGACAACCGGAAGAAGAGAGCCGAGAATGAGATTCGTGGCAAGCAAGGCCGGCCTTTGTCGCCAGGTAGCCACAATAGCCAATAACCAACCCAGCGCATGGAGCAAAAGCGGAAAAAGGTCACGCGACACAACGAACCTAACGTGTTCGTACATGCGCAGGAAAGAGGACCGGTCTGGAAAAATCAGCAGCTCAAGAAACCGACGGGACAGGGTCAGCGCATTCTTGAAAATCACCGGATCGAAAGGCGGGACGGTATGTCCTACAATATGGTGTCTCCACGCGAGGCCGGGCAAAAGCACAACCACTGCGATCGTTGCGCAGACCCATAATCGTCTTCGAACGGTTGTCTCACCTCTTGCCGTGAGGCCGATCGCTAGAAGCGTGAAGAGCGGGATCGTTACGAAAGTCTCCTTGCTGTATAGACCCAGCGGGATTGAAATTCCGTACAACAGCCACCAGAGCTTTGAGGGCGTCGTTCGCGCGGATTCGAAAAGCCGGACCGCCGCATAGAGGTGCAGCAGAGTGTAAAGCATCACGAGCAGATCCGGTCGGGCCGAAATCCACGTAATGGCTTCAACCCCAATTGGATGGACGGCGAACAGGGCCGATGCAAAGACAGCCGCCCATGTCGGAAGGAAGCGGACGGCGAGGAGATAGAGAAGCAAAACATTGAGCGCGTGCAGAAGGTCGTTGTGGAGGTGGAAGCCCCACGCTCTCGCCCCGAAAAACTGATAATCCAGGTACAGGGAAAGCAGACAGAACGGGCGATAAATGTCAGCGCCGAAAGTCGTGCTTGCAATGGACTTCTGAAAGGAGCCGGTGAAGAATCCAGGCACGGAGCCGGGAGAAGACAAGTGTGGATTGTGCACGACCTGGGCATAGTCATCCCAGACCCATGCGGCCCGCTCATTCAGAAACGCGAAGAACAGAAAGGTGAGAAGGAACACAGCGAGGGGAACAGCGCAACGAGTTGAGACTCGGGTCAAGGCATCGCCCTCAGACGGACGAGCGCCTCAGCCGCCTTATCGTATTTTGGCTCTAGCTCCAGGGCCCTCCGGTACCACGGGATGGCCTGCTTCAGGTCTCCCTTGCTTTCGAAATAGTACCCGTAATTGAAAGCCGTTTTGGCCCGCGTGGGCGCCGACTTGAATGCCCGGTCCAACAGCTCCTTTGCCTCCGGGAAGTTCCGGCTTTGAATCGTGTAAACCGCCAGGTTGTTGAGGGCCGGAAGATAATCCGGCCTCAGGTTCAGTGCGGTCTTGAGATACCGAATCTCGCCGGCTCGGTCACTGTTCCGCCGGCAGGCCATCGACAGCTGGTAATACGCTTTGTAATTTCCGGGGTCGCGCTCGACCGTGGTCTCAAAGAGTCGTGACTCGGTCCTCCAGTCCTGCGTGCGAATCGCCATTTGAACCGCCAGGAGAGGCGGCCAAAACGAGGCGCATAAGGCCACGGTGGCGATGAAGCGAGGAGAGGTCCGCGTCCTGAGCCTGAGCAGTCCCTCCGCCGCGAGGCTTGCGAACCAGAGTGAAAAACCGGCCAGAGGAAGGTAAAAATACCGTTCCCCGATCACGGCGGTCATGTCCAGGACCAGAGCCACCGGGAGGAGGGGACCCAGGAACGTCAGAAGGCCCAGCGCCCCCGCCTTCCACCGCCGACTCACCAGGAACAGGAACGTCCAGAACGCGGCGTGAGCCAAAAGCGGCAGAAGGTCACGCCGCAGAACGAAGGAGACATTCTCGTACGCCAGGTGGAATGCGGAGCGTGACGGAACGAAAAAGACCGACAGAAAGGTCCGGGACATCGTGAGCGCATTTTTTAGGACCACGGTGTCCCAAAGAGGCACGTTCCGGTGGATGACGTGGTTTCTCCAAAGAAGGCAGGGAACAAGGGTGATCAAGGACAAAGCCGCCAAGACGAGCAGTCTCTTTCGAACCGGTGTCCATTCGACCCGCGATACCGCTACCGCCGCCAGCGTAAGGAACGGGACGGGAACGAACGTTTCCTTGGAAAAAAGACCCAAGGGGATCGTCAGCCAATAGAGGATCCACCACCAAAGGGATGAGCGCCGCGCGGGATCTAGAAGGCGCAAGGCTAAATGGATGTGGAGGAGCGAAAAAAGGCAAACCTGCAGATCCATCCTGCCGCCGATCCAAGTGACGGCTTCCAGAACCATGGGATGCACGGCAAAAACGAGAGCCCCCCCTATGGCAGCCCAGAGGGGAAGGAACCGGACGGCCAGAAGAAATAGAAGCGCCACGTTAAGCGCGTGAAGAAGGTTGTTGTGGATATGAAACGCCGCCGGCCTTGCGCCGAAGAGTTGAACGTCGAGAAGGTATGACGCCATGAAAACCGGGCGATAGATGTCGCTGCCCAACGTCTCGGCTTGCGTGGACTCCAGGACGCGAGTGGTGAGGAGCCGCGGAAGATAACGAAGCGAGGTAAGATAAGGGTTGTCACGTACCTGGTAGTAGTCGTCCAGGATGAAGGGAACCTTCAAGTTGACCGCCGTGAACAGGAGAAATGTGATTAGGAAGATACCGATCGCCCAGGTTCGCGGGCTCCAAGACTTTCGGATCGGGCTGAACACGCTCGAATAATCTAAGATTTTTGGTTGGAAGGCGAGAAAGCGAAAAGGGATGCTTCGCTCATGGGAGATCGTATAATCTCTTCTCGGTCGGGGCGTAGCGCAGCCTGGTAGCGCATCTGCTTTGGGAGCAGGGGGTCGCTGGTTCAAATCCAGTCGCCCCGACCATTTTCGCCGGCCCCGCTGGGGCTGGCGGGAATGGTGTCCTGGGGTGACGGTGCGAACCAGCTCAGCGAGCCGCCAGCGCCCCTTTAGGATCCAAAGATATCTTAGACTTCCTCCAACTCCGAAAATTCAGGAACGCCCGACTGTTAATGACTGAGCGCTTGCGGCGAGCGCACGTCATTCAAATCCAGTCGCCCCGACCATCTAAATCAAGGGGCTCCGGCTTGGAAGCAAGAACGCAGAGCCTTTGCCGCGACCAATGTATCGGTCACGCGTCCGCGAGGAAATCGGGGAGAAGATCGGCGATCTTCTTGAGGGCTAGGGCGCGGTGGCTGATCTCGTTCTTCTCGGCGATGGAGAGTTCGGCCATGGTTCGGCCCAAATAGGGAAGAAAGAACACCGGATCGTACCCGAATCCTCCGCTTCCCTTCGGCGCGTCCACGATGACCCCCGTCACCTCGCCAACGGCCGTGACCGTGCGGCCGCTGGGCGCCCTCAGGACCATGGCGCATCGGAAACGGGCCTGCCGGTCCTGCTCCGACGCCCCCTTCATCTTATCCAGCAGTTTGCGCAGGTTCTCCTCGTGCGTGGCTTCCGGGCCGGCGAATCGGGCGGAGAGCACGCCGGGCCGCCCGCCGAGGCCGGTTACTTCGAGCCCCGAATCATCCGCCAGCGCGGGTTTTCGCGCGAACGAGGAAACGAGCGTTGCTTTCATGCGTGCGTTGTCGAGGAACGTCGAGCCGTCCTCATGAAGTTCCGGAAGCCCCTTTAACTCGGCCAGCGAATAAACCTTCAGCCTGGGAAAGCGGGGCTTGAGAAACACCCGGATCTCGTCGAACTTTCCCTGATTCCGCGTTGCGATGACTAGCTCATCCATGAGCCGCCTTCTTAAGAATCTCCTTCTGTGCTTTCATGATCTCGGAAATGGCTTCGGAAGCGTGCTGCACCATCCGTTGCGACTCGCCTGAGGAAAAGGACCCTCGCTCGGCCGTCCCCTGCATTTCCACGATCTTTCCTTCCTCGAGCATCACGATGTTCATGTCCACGTCGCACGTCGAGTCTTCGTCGTAATCCAGATCCACAAGGATCTCGCTTCCCTTCAGGCCGACGCTGACCGCCGCAACTGCCGAGCGGACCGGGCTGGAGGCGATCGTTCCCTTGCGCTGCAAAGATTGAACCGCCGAAGCCAGCGCGACGAACGCGCCGTTGATGGAGGCCGTACGGGTGCCGCCGTCGGCTTGAAGTACGTCGCAGTCGATGAGAATCGTTCGTTCTCCGAGCGCTTTCAGATCCAGACAGGACCTAAGGGCCCTTCCGATGATGCGTTGGATCTCTTGTGACCGTCCGGCCGGGCGGCCCACCGTGGATTCACGGCGTGTCCTGGTGTTCGTGGCGCACGGAAGCATCGAGTACTCCGCCGTAAGCCATCCCTGTTCCTTGTGTTCCAGCCACGGCGGGACCTTGTTTTCAACGGTTGCGCTGCAAATCACCCAGGTGTTCCCCATACGGACCAGGCACGATCCGTCGGGGTACTTGATGAAATCGGGTTCGAAGGAAAGGGGTCTAAGACCGCTAGCGGTTCGGGATGTGGCTCTCATGGCGGGGGATTCTCAACCTCGCTCAGGAATCGGTCAATAGCCGTGAAAAGAAGCTGGGAAAACCGCTCCACGGTTTCGGGGTCCTTCCAGGCCGATGCGTCCCGGGACGTCAGAAAATCGCACTCGACGAGGATGGCGGGAACCGTGATCCCTAAAAGGGGAGCCAGGGGGAGCCTGGCAATCTCCATCTCGGCTTCGGGGATCGCCGCTTGAAGTGTGCTCGTCAGAACCGTCGCGAGACGGAGGGAACGCGCGGAAGCGAGGGCGTGGGCCTCCTCGAGCGGAATCAAGACGGAGCGGTCGCTTACATTGGCCGGAGCCGACACGTAGAGCCGGGGACCTTTGAGAAGGGGGGAGGGGGCCGCCGCGAAGTGCAGGCTCATGAAAATCCCGGGCTCGTTTACGTTGGCGATCCGCCGCCGCTCGTCGAAGGAAAGGGGATAGTCCCCTTTCCGGGTCAGAACGGGCTCGACATCCGGCTTCGATCGAAGAAGGGATGCGACCCGATCGGCCACCTTCAACGCCAGATCCTTCTCGACCCCCGCATCCCGCTCGATTCCGGCATCCGTGCCTCCGTGGCCGGCGTCCAGCACGACGCTGAAGCGCTTTCCCGGTTCCTCGTTCGCCCGGGCCGGCCCGAGCCATGCGCAGGCGGCGGCCAGAAGCAAAACCCACCGCTTGGAAGAACCTATGTGACTGCTGAACATGATGCTTTCTCGCCGGGATATCCGGATTTGGGAACATCGTACCATTCCCCTCCCTTTTTGGTACGATCGCCCCCTCATGCGTGTAGCCCTTGCTCAGATCAATACATCGGTGGGAGCGGTGGCGCAGAATGCCGGGCGCATCAGCCGATTTTTGGATGACGCCCGGGCGAAGGGGGCCGATTTGACCGTATTCCCCGAACTCGCCCTGATCGGTTACCCGCCGCAGGACCTGCTGGATCGCGAAGGCTTCGTGACGGGCTCACTCGAGGTTCTCAAGCGGCTGGCGCGGGATCACAAGGCGGACGACTTTATTTTGGGCTTTGCCGAGCCCGGCGGAAAGACGGGAAAGGGTTTGTTCAACTCGGCTGCGTTCGTGTCGGGGGGGAAGGTGGAGTTCACTCAAAGCAAACGCCTTCTTCCGACGTATGACGTGTTCGACGAAAGGCGCTATTTCGACGCCGGCCAGAAAAGCCGCTGCGTCAAAATCGGCGGGAAGAGCGTAGGAATCACGATTTGCGAGGACATCTGGACGGAACCCGAATTCTTGGGGAGAGCGCTCTATGTCCAGAATCCAGCGGAGGATCTGAAAAAGGAGGGTGCGGAGCTTCTCGTGAATATCTCGGCTTCGCCGTACCACGACGGGAAGCAGGAAGTCCGGGAACGGCTCACGCAAAAGCTCAGTCGAGCCCATCACCTTCCGCTGATCTACGTGAATCTGGTGGGTGGCGATGACGAGTTGCTTTTCGACGGCGGAAGCTTCGCCATGGACCCGTCCGGGAAGGTGATCGCGCGGGCCCGCGTTTTTACCGAGGACCTGATTGTCGTGGACCTGGATCGAGGCGCCGGGGAGATGCGCGAGTGGCCGGACGGGACACCGGCCTGGCAAGCCGAAGCTCTGATTATGGGCCTGCGGGATTACGTCAGGAAATGCGGCTTTGCCAAGGCGGTGTTGGGGCTTTCGGGGGGGATTGATTCGGCGTTGGTGGTGCTGCTCGCGGTTGAAGCTTTAGGTGCCCGGAACGTCCTCGCGGTTTCGATGCCCTCGCAGTTCACGGCTCCGGAAACGCGAAGAGATGCCGAGGAGATGGCCCGGAAGCTGAACATCGGTTTTCTCACCATCCCGATTGAACCGGTGACCTCGGCATATGAGAATGCGCTGGCGAGCGCATTCCAAGGCGCCCCGCGGGACGTCACCGAGGAGAACATCCAGGCACGGGTCCGTGGGAATCTCTTGATGGCGCTCTCCAATAAATTCGGCTGCCTCGTGCTCTCCACGGGCAACAAATCGGAATTGGCGGTCGGATACTGCACGCAGTACGGAGACATGGCCGGAGGCCTGGCCGTGATTTCCGATCTGCCGAAAGGAAGCGTTTATGAGGTGACCCGCCACTTGAACCGGAAGTGGAACGCGATTCCGGAAAGCGTGTTCAACCGCCCTCCCACCGCGGAACTCCGGCCGGACCAGAAAGACGAAGACTCTCTTCCGCCCTACGCGATTCTCGACCCGATTTTGCAGCGCTACGTGGAGGAAAACGCCTGCGAGGACGCCATCGCGAAAGCGGGCTTCGATTCCGCCGTGGTAAAACGGGTCGCGCGGATGGTGGATCGGAACGAGTTCAAGCGAAAGCAGGCCGCGCCGGGGCTTCGCCTGTCCAGAAAGGCGTTCGGCGTGGGGCGCAGGATGCCGATCGCGCGGGAAAGCGTATGAAGCTTCGCCGGGTTCTCGTGGTGTTCAAAAAGAGTTCCTACACCGTGTACGCCCGCGAAAGGCGGGACCCCACCTTCATCCGTCTCCTGAAAGAGAAGGATGCGTTGATCCGGCGGTTTCTTCCCAGCCATGGCGCTCACGCGGAATCGCTCCGGATCGTGCGGGACGTTCTGACGTGCCGAGGGATCCGTGCGAAATATGTGAACCGCGCCACGCCGTTTTCCGATCGGGGAATGGATCTGGTCGTTACCGTCGGGGGTGACGGGACGTTCCTGGAAGCCTCCCACAGCGTGCTACGGGCGCCGATTTTGGGAGTGAACTCCAGCCCCAAGGACAGCGTGGGGATTTTTTGCGGCGCGATCGCCGAGGAATTCCAGGAAACCCTGGACCGCATCGAAGCGGGCCGCATGCCTTACGTGGCTCTTTCCCGTTTCTTCGTGCGTTTGAACGGCCGCAGGGCCGGAGTCCCTGTGGCGAACGAGGTTTTGATCGCCCACCGGAATCCCGCGAACACCACACGGTATTTCATCCGCCAAAGGACGAAGGAGGAGCAGCATAAGTCATCGGGAGTGTGGATCGCCACCGCCGTCGGGTCCACCGCGGCGATCGGGAGTGCCGGGGGCAGAATACTCCCCCTTCGGTCCTCCTCGGTTCAATACCTGGTGCGTGAACCGTATTCCCCGCCGGGCCGACACCCACGGATCCGCGGGGGCATCGTTGCTCCGGGCGGGAAGTTTTCCCTGCGCTCCAAGATGCGGGCGGGCGTGATTTTTTTGGACGGGTCTCATCTGACGCTGCCGTTTCCCATGGGGACCCGGCTGGAGATCGACGTTTCGGCGCCGCGGCTCAAAGTGTTCGGTTTCAGCGAGCGGCGTTGGCGGCGGTTTTTGTAAAACCGGGAACGCAGCTCAACGTATATTTCCCGTCGCTCCACTTTGGTGTCCATTCGGGGCGCACCGCTGCTGCGGCGTTTCTGCCCTCCCGGGAAGCCGTGAGGACGCAAGCCGCTTCGGGGTGGGCCGCGAAAAACGTCATGGCTCCCTCCACGGTCGCGAGCGGGCTCGGCACGTCGAAGTCCCGACGGTCGAAGATGATCCTCCGATCCCCGTTGTTCAGGCCCCAGAGGACGGTCCAGCCCAGATCCCGCCGTTCCAGGAGCAGGGTGGAGGCCCCCAGTTCCGGGAGCACGGAGCCGAGAACGCGCGCGGCCGACAAGGTCTCCTCTTTCACCTCAGGCAGGGGCCGGAACGAAAGGGGCGCAAGCACGGCGATTCCGCCGATGCCCACGGCCGCAAGCATTGCCGGCGAAAGACGAGCCAGGATCCTGGAAAGCGACGGAAACGAAAGAAGCCAGAACAATACCGCTCCCGTCAAGAGCGAGCGCACCGGAAAAACCATCGGGTAATATCCGATCGAGATGAGCGGTAGGAAAAGGTTCGCGAGGCTCCAGAGCGACCACGCGATCAGCAACGGAGCCCTTCGAACTCCGGGGACCCAATATCGCCCGAAGAGAATCGCGGCGACCAGCGCGAGAAAACCCAGGGGAAGAAGAGCGATGCCGCCCGCAATGACGTGGCCCAGTTGGACCCGCGGCGTGAGGTATTGAACAGCCGTATCCTGGGAGAAAAGAAGGGGCCCCCAGGGATCGGGCCCGGACAACCGCCAGAGAGCGAACACTACAAAGCCCGAAAGCGCCCCCACGGACCGGAGGATCCGCTCCGGGAAACCGAAACGACGATCACCGAGGACGATGCCGGCGAAAAAGATCGCGTACAACCAACTCTCGTAACGCACGAGGGTGACGAGGGCGAGGGCGGCGACGGCGGCAAACCTAAGCGCGCGCGAAGGGGAATCCCACAGCCACAACACCGTGAGGAGGAGAACGAGGCCCAGCGTTTCAGAGAGAGGGACACCTCCGAGCCAAAGGCACATCGGTTGGGCCGAGAAGAGAAGGGCGCCCAGGAACGCGTGGCCGGCCGGCAGTTCCAACTTACGTAAGAGGAGGTACAGGAGGGCCGACGAGGCGCACGCCAACAGAACGGTGGCGCCGATGGAACCGGCGGAGACGGAAAATCCCAGCCGGTATGGGATCGAATAAATCCAGAAGTAGGCGGGGAGGAAGAACGGATCCGGAAACCACTGCCAGTGATTCGGCATGGCTGCGGCCACGGCTGTGCGCAGATAATCGTCGACCGTAAGGACCCGGTATCCGAGGCCCCAAAGTAGCAGCTGGAACCCTCCCCTCAAAAGCCCTACAGCAGCGGCGGCGCCGAAATCCTCTCGGGCGGACATGGCGTTCGATGATACATTGTTTCGCCTTGAAGCGAATTGCAGCCGAGATGGAGGCGATCGTCGTGCGCCTGATTGAATACGGGGAGGCGGATCTGATCGCGGGCCTTTTGACGGAGGAGCACGGCCGAATCTCCGCTTTCGCGCCCTCCGCGCGGAAAAGCCACAAACGTTTCGGAGCCGCGTTGGATCTCTTTTCACTGGTGCGCGCGGAGCTGAGCTGGCCGGCCGCCCACTCGGGCGGACTCTGGAGGCTCAAAAGCGTCGACCTCCTGGATCTCCACCACGGGATCCGGAGGGACCTGGAGCGTTTCGCGAGCGCCGCCTATTTTTCCGAGTGCCTGTGGTCCCTCGCGGGGGAAGGGGATCCGCAGCCGCGCCTCTTTCAATGGTGGAAGCGGACGTTGAAGCGCCTCTCGGAAAGCCCGGAGTCCTTCATCCCGGGACCGGAACTGGATTTGGAACTGTTGGCTCTCCTGGGGCATGGCCCCCGCTGGGACACTTGCACTGAATGCGGCCTTGTTCCGACCGGCGAGAGCCTCTTCTTTTCCTTCGAGCGCGGAGGCGTCACCTGCGGTCCTTGCCGGAAACCGGGAGAGGGAAGATGGCTTCCCCGTGCCGCCGTGGAGACCCTGCGGCAAGGCGGGGATCTTTCCCGCGGACATCGGAACGACGCGCGAAGAGCGCTGGATGATTTTGTCTCGTACACGTTGGGGCGGGAGCCCAGAAGCCAGCGATTCCGCGAGGAGGTGTTTAGTGGCTTCGGCCCGTGAGTTCGAAAAGCTTGTCGAAATGATGCGGCGGCTGCGCGGGCCGGGCGGTTGTCCCTGGGATCGCGAACAGACGTCCGAATCGATCGCTCCGTACTGTCTGGAGGAGGCCTATGAAGTCGTGGACGCGATCGAGGGAGGGGAACGGGCCAAACTCCGCGATGAGCTGGGGGATCTCCTGCTTCAGGTGGTGTTCCACTCCCAGATGGCGAAAGAGGAAGGATCGTTCGATATCCACGACGTGGCCCGGGCGATCAACGAGAAGCTGATCCGCCGGCATCCTCATGTATTCCGCAAAGGGAAAGGGGATCAAGCCTCTTCACCGGAAGCCGTTCTTAAGAAGTGGGCCAAGATCAAGAACAGAGAGGGGCGAAAGCATCTTCTGGACGGGATCCCGTCGGCGATGCCGGCGCTGCTGCGCGCCACCCGGATCGGCGAAAAGGCGGCCAGTGTCGGCTTCGACTGGAAAGGTGCAAAGGCCGTCTGGAAGAAAGTCGAGGAAGAGCTGAACGAACTGCGCAAGGCGCGGGGGAAGCGTGAAGCCGTGATGGAAGAGCTGGGCGATCTTCTCCTGGCTCTCACGAGTCTGGCGCGGCACCTCAAAGTTGATGCGGAGTTGGCGCTCCGCCGGGCGACGAAGAAGTTCGAGAGGCGTTTCCGTTGGATGGAAGAAAAGGTGAGGGTCTCGGGGAAGGAGCTGTCCGATCTGACGGCCAAGGAACTGGACCGGCTCTGGAACCAATCGAAAACTCAGTGAATCGCGGCGCCGGACTCGGACAGGTTGCATTCGAGATCTTCGAGCGCCGTGCGCACCTCTTCCGCATAGTCTCGGACGGCCTCGTGGATGTCCTCCCGGCATTCGTTGACGACATCTTCGATTTCCCGATTCAGAGCATCGCGGCGCTGGACTGGCGACATACGTAAGAAGGATCATTCAAACGCCGTACCAACTAGCCCAGAAAAAACTCCAATTGTTTTAATGGCTTAGGTGTGCGTTTCTGAAGCGCCGCGGCAAAATTGGTGAAATGTTGCCCCAAGGCGGGTCGTGGGTGCCGCATTTAAGGATTAAGGGTTGAGGCTCCCGACTTCGCCAAGGCTTCGTCGAGGCGAGATAAGGATTGACCTTTAAACGTTACAGAGCCGGAACGATCGCCAGGCCCATCGCCAGCGAAGGATCGCCTGAAATCCTGACCGTGAAATCGTGGAAGGCCGGGACGCTTACAAGCACGGCGTTGGCGCCGGAGCTGAACAGCGTTCCCGAAACCTCGGATGAGGAGTCGAGGTCGGCCGTTTTAATGTCGGCGGGGCCATGCAGCACGACCGGGGCGCCGTTCTCATCCTGCCGCGTGGAGCGCAGCCGGACGTTCCTGGTGAGTTGCGTGAAGGAATCCTGCGCTTCGGGTGTCAGCTGGAAGCGTGAACCGAAGTTCTGGACCGTCCCGTCAAGCGCCACCATCGATATGAAGTCGGCGTACCAGGAGAAGAAGCTTCGGCCGGACGCGTATTCCAAATTCGGGACGCCCGCCATTGCTGAGGAGGAGAGGCGCCGTAGGAACGTCACGCCGGCTCCCGAGATATCCCCTGCGTTCGCGTCCGAATACGCGGCACCCCCGAGCTGCTGGAACATGTAAAGGAGAAACAGCATCGTGCCCCCGCGACGGGCGAGGCTGTCGTCGCCCGGGCCGGCGATGTTGCAATCGGGATTCCCCGTCACGGTCGTCGCGCCGGGCCCCGCCACGGACGTGTGGCTCATGCACTCGAGATAAATCTCCACGAGATGGGGCGTGCAGGAACTCCATCCCGTGACTTCCTCGGCCAGGTGCGCCTGGCCCTCGTTCAACCACAGAGTTTCCTGGATGAGAACGTGCCCGACTGAGGCCTGAAAAAAGGGAAGGCTCTTCTGTGCGAAGTTGACGAGGTGGAAGGTTTCGTGGGCGAGCGTCGCGTTGACCAGCGGGATCGACACGCCGAAGCTCGGGATCTGGGAGTAGATGATCTCCCCCTCGTTGCTGCGGCTCCCCCCCACGGTTCCGTCCGGAAGAAGGTCCACGGGGCGGAAGAATCCGAGTTGGCCCTCCCCCAGCCGGGAGGCCGCCGCCAAGAACACAATGACGACGCCGTTGTTGTCGATGTCAGACTCGCTTCCGAAGAGAGCGTGGATGCGGGGGAGCGTGATCGTGTCGTAGGCGGCAAGAAGTGCCTTGACTTGGTCATCCGTCACTTTGTCGCTGTCCCTGGAATCCACGTAGATCGCCACGCTCTGCGTGTTTCCCCTAAGGAGGCCCGTGATCTGCTGACCCTCCTCGCCGGAAAACGGGGAATAAAGCGGGAGAGTGGTGGATAGATCCGCGTGCACGACGGCCGGTTCCAGGGCGAACCGTCTGAAAAAGCGTTCAAAGCGGGCGGGATCGGAGCGTCTGAGTTCGTAGGCCGAACGGATCTGCGCGTCAAAGAGACGGTTCCGCTCGGTCTCGGCGGCGATCCGGCGGGTCAGAAGACCGGCAGCCGTCGGAGCCGGGGGGGTTACCAGTGTCGAGGAGGCCGTGGATGGGGAGCGGGTCCCCTGCATCTCCATGCTCAGCGTGTAGGTCGCGCTGCCCGAGAGCGCCTGGCTCGGCGCGGAAAACGGGAGGAGAAAGTATTTTTGGTCGGTGGCGAGGCGGGGGAGGGTCTTTTGCGCCGAACCGTCTCGGACGTCGAGCGTGAACGCATTTTCAAAGTCGGTGCTTCCCGAACAGGCCGCGAGAAGGACGAGAAAAAGCCCTGCCCAAGCGGGAGCTCGGCGGATCAGAAAAACTCGCGGATCCTCTTGATTCCGATCGGTGTCTGCGCCTCGCCCCGGCAGCTGTACCAGCAGAGTGTGCACTCCTGGGGTTGAAAACTCCTGCGATGATCGTAATTTTCCCAAAATACAACCGGGGGAAGCTCTGAGCAGGGCTTATACCATCCTTCGGGGGTGATTTGCACCCACCGCAGCCCCGCGGGGCATCCCTCGATGCGCTTGTGGCTGTAATAGTGGGGCATCCGCTCGAGGAAAAAATCGGAAGAACGGATCGATTTGTACCTTCGCTTGATCCTCAACAATTCCTTAATAAGGCCCGGAAATGTTTCCAGATTTTCCGGAGAGAGGAAGTGGTAATCGTTCATGTTCTTGAGGTCGCAGTACGAGCTGTATGAGACCCAGACGCCCCACTTCCGGGCCAGAGCTTCCACGGCCAGCGTCTGGTCGAAATTCTGCTGCATTACGATCCAGTTCAGGTTCACGGCGTCGAATCCGAGAGCCGGGAGTTTCGGCGTGATTTCCGAGATGTGTTTCCAAAGGCCCGGGATTCCTCGGCTCCGATCGTGCCGGTTGTCCACGTAATCAACGGAAATCGAGATCTGATCCAGACCGGCGTCGGCAAGCTCCCTCGCCTTCTCCTCCGTGAGAAGCGAGGCGTTCGTGATCATGGCGATGTAGCTGACCGGCATGGCGCGCTTCAGCCCCCGGATGATCTCCGCCAGGTCCGTCCGGAGCAGCGGTTCGCCGCCCGTGAGCGTGACCATCATCGGGTCGATCTTCCTGACGATCGGGCCGTAATCGCCGAGCACGGTCTCCTTCTTGGTTTTCCAGTAGTCGCAGAAATCGCAGGCGGCGTTACAGCGCTTGGTCACCTCCAAGTTCACCGAAATCGGTCTTCCAAGGAAGACGTTCCGATAATACTTCATGGCGAGCCTGACTTTTGTACCCAGCATTCTCACGGGAATCCCCTTCCACCTGATGGAAGCACGCTCAAGGCGGCCCTGTAACATCGGCGAGAAGGGGCGCTGAGGCTAGCGGATTTTGAATTTATTCACAACCACCCGAGGTAGGTCCCGGGGCGCGGGCGTACAACGTGCTGAGAATCCCCAGCTCCGTGGGCTTGACGGTCTGAATCATCCCCCCGATGAGGGCCTCCACTTCCCGGGCTCGGGCCATCGGTTCCAAATTAGAAGTCGATAAAACGATTTGGTAACTGAAATCCTCGCAGCCGCTCGCAGGATTCGTGCCCCCGCACGAGCCTGAGTTTGGACAGAGCTTGGGCGAACCCGTCGTGTCGAACCAGAGCTTACAAGACGTGGTGATGTTGGAACTGCAGCCGGATCCGGAAGGAATCTGTACGTTCGTCCGCAGTTGTGTGGTGTTCAGGAGTGTCACGTCGTTCCCGGTACACGCGTTGGTGGCTTGTGAGCCGGCGGTGTTGACGTACACCTGAACGGAAATGGGGTTGCCGGGAACGAATTTCACGCAGGTCCAGTGACTACGGGCGTTGGCCTCGGTCTGGGCCAGCTGCAGGGCGTTTTCCAGTGCGCCCGCCGAGGAGACGAGCCTCTGCTTCGGGATGTATCCGTGCATCGTGGTGACGGCCAAACTCAGGACGATGACAACGATGGCCAGCGTGATCATGAGTTCGATAAGCGTGATGGCGCGACGGGATTTGCGGAGCATAAGGTGCCGTATTATAGGCAGCCGCTTTTGCAGGGCGCAACGATTCCGTATCCGCCCGGAGGAGCGGGCGTCAATTCCAAGTCCGAAGCTTGGAGTCGCGGACGATCCAATCGCAGGCGATCATAACGTCGGTCACGAGATCCGGGCGCCCGCCTTGATCTGCGTCAAATCCGACCGGCTCGTAGTGAATTGGGGCGTTTGCGGAATAATGGAGGCTGGCGAATTTCAGGTCTATTCACAGCCGCCCGCGGTGGCGGTTCCCGGGGCGCTGGCGTACAACGTGCTTAGAAGCCCCGGCTCCGTGGGCTTGACGGCTTGAATCATCCCCCCGATGAGGGCCTCCACCTCCCGGGCTCGCGCCATCGACTCCAAATTAGGAGTCGATAAGACGATTTGGTAGCTGAAATCCTCGCAGCCGCTCGCAGGAGCCGTGCCTCCACACGAGCCCGAATTTGAGCAGATCTTGGGCGAGCCCGCCGTATTGAACCAGAGGATGCAGTCCGTGGTGATGTTGGAAGTGCATTCGGACCCGGAGGCAATTTGCACGTCGGTCCGAAGTTGCGTCGTATTGAGCAGCGCCCCATCTTGGCATGCGGTTTCGGAGTTGGCGTGGCTCCCGGCTGTATCGACGTGAATCTCGACGGTAAGCGGATTTGCCGTCGGATCGCTAAACCTTACACAAGTCCAGTAGCCCCGGGCGTTGGCCTCGGTTTGGGCCTTCCGGAGGGCGTTTTCCATGGTGCCCGCCGAGGACACGAGCCTCTGCTTTGGGATGTATCCGCGCATCGTGATGATGGCCAAACTCAGGATGATGACGATGATGGCCAACGTGATCATGAGTTCGATAAGCGTGATGGCGCGATGGGATTTGCTGAGCATAAAGTACCTCATTATAGGCAACCGCTCTCGCAGGGCGCAATGATTCCGCATTCGCCCGGAGGAGAGGGCGTCAATTCCAAGTCCGAAGCATGGAATTGCGGACGATCCAATTGCCGGCGACCATGACGTCGGTCACGAGATCCGGACGCCCGGAATAGACGAGGGCGGTGAAATAATCGTCGTCGGTCTCGAGCTTCACCGGAAGGAACGGCCGGTCCAGGTCCAGCCAGACCACATCGGAGGACTTTCCTTCCTCCAGGCTCCCGATCTGGTCCTGCCAACGGAGCGCACAGGCCCCCCCCCACGTGGCCAACTCGAACGCCTTTCGGGCGGGCAGGGCACCCGCGCCATGCTTAAGGTTCTGAAGGAGGGAGGCAAGACGCATCTCCTCCCAGATATCCAGGCGGTTGTTACAGGCCGCTCCGTCCGAAGCGATGGATACGGAAATCCCCCTTTTCAGCATCTCGGTGACGTTCGCGATTCCCGAAGCCAGCTTGAGGTTGGCCGAAGGGCAATGCATGACGTGAACGCCGCGAGAGCGCAGGAGTTCCAATTCGTTTTCATCGGCGTGTACGCAATGGGCCAAGCAGGTGCGCTCGCCCAGAACCCCGAGGCGCTCGAGGACCTCGATGTTCCTCATGCGGTACCGCTTGTAAACCGCATCCACCTCGACGGGGTGCTCGGAAGCATGCGTGTGGAACAACGTCCCCTCGAAATCGGTGAGGAGCGCGAAAGCTTCCTTCATCAGTTCGTCCGAGCAGCTCAGGATGAAGCGCGGCGTGAACGCGTACCGGATCCTCCCTTCCCGGCCGTGCCACGTGCGGGCCAGCTCGGTGGTGTCACGGATCGCCTGCTCGCGAGGCTCCGAAAGGGCAGGGAAGGCCCCGTTCCGGTCCATCAGGCATTTCCCGAAATAAGCCCGGATGCCGGATGCCAACAATTCCTCGCCGATCACGTCGGTGTGCCGGATCGAGCCCATATCCATGATGCAGGTGGTGCCCGAGGAAAGGAGTTCCGCAAGCCCCCTCCGCGCGGCCTGGCGCATTCGCTGCCGCGTGAGCGCTGCTTCGTAGGGGAAAATCTTCTCGGTCAGCCAGCTCATGAGGTGCCGGTCGTCCGCGGTCCCCCGGGCCAGGGTTTGGCAGAGGTGAACGTGCGGCTGGACGAATCCGGGGATGGCCACACGGTTCTTGAGGTCCATGCGCCGGAACCGGCGCCCCTCCGGGGTCGCCCGGAAGCGCCTAAGAGCGCCCCGATCCAGAATCCGGAAAATCCGCCCGCCCTCGAGAGCCAACGCCCCGCCACGGATCACACGCGGGCTCGGCCCGCCCGTGATCACCGTCCCGGTTTCGATCAAGAGTCTGCGCATAGCTTCTTAAGAGGGATAGATGACGGGCGGTTGGAACCCTCGGAGCGTATCGAACAATTTCCCGAATCGAATCCCCCGGTCCATCACCTCAAACGCCGGAACGCGGAACTTGTCCAGAAGTCTCTCGATGATCAGGGAACTGGCCAGAATGACGTCCGCTCGCCGCGGATCCACACCCGGAATTTTCGAGATCTCCTCCCTCTCGACGCCGGAGAATTTGTCGATCCAGAAACGCACGCGTTCCGGTGTCAGCTTGTGGTGGGCCACCCGATCCGGATGGTAATCCCGGATTCCGAGATCGACGGCGGCAAGGTGGGTGAAGCTGCCGGCTGTCCCATAATGACGGCTCAAGCTCCCGATCGGGGTGATCCGAGCCAGGCGCTCGTCGATCTCCCTCCGCGCCGAATCGATCTCCCGCGTGCCGGGCGGGTTCCCCGTCAACGGACCTTCGATGAGCTTGATTGTGCCCAGGTCGAGGCTTCGGCCCCCGTCGAAGCGGTTGCCCAAGCCCCAGGTGATTTCGGTGGAGCCGCCGCCGATGTCCACGACCATGGATGGCGTGTCTCCTACGTCCTCGGAAGTCGCGGAAAGGTACGTGAGCCTCGCCTCCTCGCCGGGAGGGAGGAGTTCCACGCGGCTTCCCACGACGGACGATGCTGCAGCGAGGAAATCGTCCCGGTTCTCGGCTTCGCGTGCGGCGTTGGTCGCGGTTGCGAAGATCTCCAGGGCGCCCAACGAGCGCGCTTGGTCCGTGTACTCCCGAAGAACATTGAGGCTTCGTTCCATTGCGGCCGGGGCGATTCTCCGAGTTCGGCGGAGGTCTTCGCCGAGACGCGGTATGCGGCTCACGTCCGCCAGAACGGAGAGGGAACCATTCTCGCCCCGTTCGGCTACCAGCATCAGCAGAGCGTTCGATCCGATATCGATCGTGGCGATCCGCCTCTTCTTGAATGCGGTCATTTTTCCTTGGGGCTCCAGGCCGGCATGGTGTGCTTAAACAAATCGTGGGTCAACTGGGCCTGGTGGGAACCGTCGGGGCGCATGATGTACAGCTGATAGGCCCCCGCGCGGTTCGAGGAGAACGCGATCATCTGTCCGTCGGGGGACCAGGCCGGTTCCTCGTTGTTCCGCGAGTCGTACGTCAGCCGCACCATGCCTCCGCCGTCGGTGTTCATCGAGAAAATATCGAAATGCCCGTCCGTATCCATCCCCGCGAAGAGAACCTTGTCCCCACGCGGCGACCAGGCGGGGGAAGTATTATTGTTTCCTTTGAACGTGAGCCGCTTCACCTGTGAGCCGGCCCGGGCCATTTTGTAAATCTGGGCGCTGCCGTCCCGGCTGGAAACGAACACGATTTGCTGGCCGTCCGGCGAAAACGAGGGGCTCACGTCGATGTCCGGATCCGTCGTGAGGCGTTTCTGGATCGTGCCATCGGGATTGAGAAAATAGATGTCCGAATTTCCCTCCTTGGAAAGAGTGGTGACCATGGAGCGGCTGATCGGATCCAGTTTGAGGCCGATCACCATCCCCGGAAGATTCGTTTTGCGTGTCGCGGAGCCGGTTCGAAAATCGTACATGTAGAGCTGAGAACTCCCTCGCCTGGGAAAAGCGGTGAAAAAGATTCCCCGGCCGTCTTCCGCCCAGTTGGGGGAAAGCACGATGGAGTTGAGGTTCGTGAGCCTCCTTTGGTTGGCGCCGTTGAAATCCATGGCGTACAGCTCTTTGCTCCCCCCTTTGTCGCCGACAAAAGCGATCCGGCTTTCGAAGAGCCCCGCCTCCCCGGTCAAGGCCAGCATGATCTGGTTGGCGAACTTGTGGGCGGCTGCGGGAACGGAATCGGATGTGGTGTCGTACTTCTTGGCGACCAGCTCCTTTTTGGCCAGAACGTCGAAAAGGTGCATCTCGATCGTGACTTTCGTGCCCCTGACTTGATACCACCCCTTCGCCAGCGCGAAGGCATCCAGCACCGCCCAGTTCGCGAAATCGATTTCGCCTTCCCGGAACGCTTTCTTCTTCGGGTCCTCCAGGAAGGACTTGGGATCAATGAAACGGAAGATGCTCATGAGTTCCAAATCCTGCTGGATCGTCGAGGTGAACAGCTGTCCGAGTTCCGAAGCGTCGGAATCTCCGCCGTCCCGCACGGGGGGGGGCAGTGCGATCGGGAAGGACTGGTTGGACGCCTGCGTGATGTTGATAAAGATCTTGGCCGCCCTGGCGGACGGAGACGAAAGCAGGAATCCGAGGAGGAAAAGAGGGACGAGAAACCGTTTCATATGTTGATTCATTTGAGGTCGAATTGAATGGCGAACCCGTCTTGTAACTCGGCGGCGAATTTTGGAGGAGGCAAAGGAATAGGGGAAGACTTTTTTACGGCTCGGAGAACGGCTGCGTCGTAGGATGGGTTCCCCGAATTCTTTGAGATTGTGGCGTTTTCGATGTTCCCGGCCGAATCGATGTGAAACTCGACGACGACGACCGGCTTCACCTGATTCAGCCAGATCAAGTTTCCGGAAATAAGCTGTTTTACCTGCTCCATGTAAGCGGCCAACTCCGGGTCGATGGCCCCGGAGCCTCGGACTCCGCCGAACGGCGCGGCCGGCACCGCGCCTTTCTGTCCCGCCACGCCCGGGATGGACGGGAAATTGTCGGGTCTCGGCGTGGGTTGATGCGCAACCGAGCTCTCCAGGCTGGCAATGGCCGCCGCCATGGCTTTCCGTCGCGCCTCCTCCTCCCTGGCGGTTTTGGCCTCCTTTTCAGCCTTTCTTTTTTCCGCCTTCGTTATCTTCGCCTTCGGCGCTACGACTCGGGCCTCCTCGCGCTTCGCGGGGGGAGGCGGGACGGGTTGTACTTGGGGGGCCGGGAGTTTGTTGTCCGGCGTCTTCGGGGGGCCCTGAACCGTTGAGGCCCACATGACATTCAGCGGAGGCCCGCCGGAGGGTTCGAGCGTGAGCCGAGATGCGGCTCGGGAGGTTACTGTGGCGGTCGCGGCGATCAGGACGACGTGCACGGCGGCCGACCACCAAATCATTTTGCGGAACTGGAAGTCCTCGATCATGGCGTGAGGGTCGGATGTGGCACGGCGTCAGCTCTCCGAATCGGTGATCATCCCCATCCGGTCGATGCCGGCGTTCTTGATGAGCGCCATTACTTTGACCACGAAGCCGTACGGGATCTTCCTGTCCGCCCGCAAAAAGATCTCCTTCTCGCGCTTGTTCTTGTAGATCCCCGCGAGCTTGTCGGTCAGGTCGTCCAGCTTGAATTGCGCATTGCCGATGAAAATCTGTTGCTTGTCGTTGATCGTGAGAATCACGTCGGTCTCTTTGGCAGCCACCACCTTCTTGGACCTCGTCTCCGGCAGGTCCACATCGACATTCTTCTGAATGAGGGGCGCGGCCACCATAAAGATCACGAGGAGCACGAGCATGACGTCCACGAACGGCGTGACGTTGATCTCCGATAGCGGTTCCGGTCCGCCGCTGCCCAGGGAGATCGCCACGATCAGCCCGTGCCCAGCTGGCGCTTTACAATGTTGAGGAAGTCGTTCGAAAAGTTGTCCATCTCCCTCGTGAGGAACTTGGTCTGGGAGACGCAATAATTGTAACCGATGACGGCCGGGATGGCTGCCAGGAGACCCACGGCCGTGGCGATCAGAGCCTCGGAGATTCCGGGAGCCACCACCGCGAGGTTGGTCGCCCCGGACGCGCCGATGTTCAGAAACGAGTTCATGATCCCCCACACGGTTCCGAAAAGGCCGATGAACGGCGCCGAGGTGCCGGTGGTGGCCAGAAACGGCGTGCGGCGTTCCAGGATCGTGATCTGGTCCGTGGAACTTCGGCGCAACGCCCGCTCCACGCTCACCAGGATCCCGTGGATTTCGTCCGCGGTGAACGACCAGTCCTTCCCCTTGTGGTCCTGCCGCATGTTGACCAGTTCCATGTAGCCGGCTTTAAACACCTGAGCGACGGGACAAAACGTCACCCCTTCGGCCCTTCGGTAGGCGGTCTCCATGTTCTTTTGGCTCCAGAAGAACTCCAGGAATTTCTCCGAGTTCCGGCGTGAGCGCCGGAGCACCTTAGCCTTCAGAATGATGATGGCCCACGAGATGACGGACATTCCGACGAGAAGAAGGAGAACGCACTTCACCATGGGGCCGGCGTCCAGGATCAATTTCAAGACATTGAGTCGCATATTCGTTAGTACGGGGAGAGTATCGAATGGAGGTCGTCTGTCAAAGGGTCCGCTGAAAATTTCCGCGGCCGTGTTTGTTCTGGGCGGTGTCCTTTTTGCGGCTTATCAATACCTGCACCGGGTTGCGCCCGGGCGACCTGTGCCGGCACCGATCGCGTCGCCGACCCCGTTTTCGGCAGACGCAACCACGACGGTTACGGTCTACCTCCCCCGTGGAGATCTGACGGCTCTCGCGCCTACCGACGTCAAGGTTCCCAAGGAGCGCTCCCCGCTGGGGACGTGGGTTGCGTCCCTGGTCGAAGCCCTCTCGGTGCCGGCCGGCCCCGACACGGTGCCGATTTTCCCGGCCGGCACGCGCCCGAGAACCGCGTTTCTCGGTGAGGACGGAACGGTCTACGTCGATCTCCCCTCGGCCTCCCTTCAATCCTCAACGGCGGGGATCCAGTTGGAGATGCTGGCCGTCGAAGGATTCGCGAAAACGATTCTTTCGAACGTGGAGAACTCCCGCCGCCTGAAGATTCTGGCGGATGGGACGGACCGCGAGGCGTTCTGGGGACACGTGTACGTCCGCCGCCCGATCGAAATCCGGTGAAGGGCGTGGTACCGTAAACGGCTGGCGAGGGAATGCTTCCGGGGTTCAATCACAATATCCGGCATCAGGGGCTTCTCTTCCACGTCCAGACGGAGGACGCGGGGGATCAGAACCCGTACGTCATCACGACCCTGTTTTTCTCCGGGAACGTGGTGGCGAGCCGGAGATCCAGCTACGAGAAGTTTGCCAAGCTCAAGGACAAGGACGAGATCGTGATGGCGATCATGAAAGACCAGCACAAAGAGATGCTGAAGGACCTGGTGAGCGATCGCCTGCGATCCGTTCAGCTGCTTCTTGGTCAGGCGCCGGGAGACCGGACCCCGGCCGCAGGCGCGAAACGTGGATCGCCGTCGGAAAGAGGCCTGAAGGAAAATCCCGCTTCACGGACGCTGGACGCGGATGCCGCGGTGAACCGTTCCCCGGACGAGCTGATCGGAGAGTTTCTCAAGAGAGAAGCGCCGAAAAAACCATGATCCGGATGTTTCACGTCAGCAAGTCGTACACACGTGATAAGCCGGCCTTGGCGGACATCAACCTCAATATCGATAAAGGCGAGTTCGTGTGCGTGATGGGGCCCAGCGGCGCCGGGAAGACTACGCTTCTGAAGCTCGTTTTCTGCGCCGAGCGCGCGGATGACGGGCAGATCCTCGTGGACGGCCGCAACATCGTCCGAATGGGAAGGAACCCTGTCGCCGAACTCCGCCGCTCGATCGGCGTCGTGTTCCAAGACTTCAAATTGATCGAGAGCCGGACCGTATTCGAAAACGTCACCGTGCCGCTTGCGATCTTGGGGCTGCCTGCCGCCACGATCGAGAAACGCGGAATGCTCGTTCTCCGGCTGGTCGGGCTGGAAAACAGGGCTTACAGCATGCCGATCCGCCTGTCCGGGGGCGAGCAACAGCGGGTGGCGATCGCACGCGCCCTTGTAAACGACCCCAAGATCCTTCTTGCCGACGAACCGACGGGAAATCTGGATCCGCAACTCACCGTGGAGATCCTGGATCTTCTGAAGGACGTGAATCTTAAGGGAACCACGATCCTCCTGGCTACGCACGATCGCCAGATCTCGGACCACGTGGCGCGCCGCAGGTTGGATCTTCGGGAAGGAAAGATCGTCCGGTGATGCGCGCCCTACGCATCGCGCGGTACTGTCTCTTCTCGGCGATCTCCAGTGTTCGCGGTTCCCTGGCGCTTCATCTGTTCACGGTGGTTACCGTGGCGGTTTCCTTCTTCATTCTGGGGGGGCTCCTTCTGGCCGCCGTGAACGTCCGGAATCTGGTGTTCGGCGCCCGTCAAATGACCCAGATGGCCGTGTATCTCGAGGATTCCTCCCCCTCCAAGACCGCCGGGGAAATTCAGGCCCGATTCTGCACGCGGCCAATCGTGAAGGATTGCTCCTACATTTCGGCGAAGGCGGCACGGGAACAATTCGCCGGCGCAAATCCGGAACTCAAATCGATCCTTCAATCTCTCGAGACCAACCCGTTCCCGGGCTCGGTCCAGATCTTTCTGGATCCGGCCCAAAGAGACCGGCAGCGCCTCCAGAACTTCGCGAAGGAGCTCGAGACCCTGCCGGGGGTGATTTGGGTGGACGCCGGCGGGGAGTGGCTCTCCCGATGGTTCAAGATCCTGGATCTGGCGGATGGGCTGATGTGGGCCGTCGGCCTCGTGTTCGCGGCGAGCGCGGTATTCGTCATCAGCAACACGATCAAGCTCATGGTGTACGCCCGAAGGGACGAGGTCGAGATCCTGAGTCTGGTGGGGGCCACGTCGCGCGTGATCCGCACGCCGTTCGTTCTGGAGGGGCTCTTTCAGGGCCTGATGGGCGGATTGGTCGCGCTTGTCGCGCTCCGCCTCTTTTTTCTTTTTTCCATCCGTCAGTTCTTTCCCGCCGCCGGATTGGAGAGCGCTGGACCCGAGACGCTTCAGTTCCTGAGCACGCCCCACGCAGCCGCTCTCGTGGCGGGGGCGGCCCTCATCGGTGTGGTGGGCAGTGCCTGGGCCGTCGGGAGATTTCTCAAGTGGTAGGGAAAGCCGCGGTTCTCCTGGCCTTTCTCTTTTTTCCCGCCGCTTGGGGGGCCTCTCAGGTCGAGGAACGTTCGAAAAATCTTAAAAAATACCAGGAGCAGATCGATCGCCAGAGGGAACGGCTTCGAGGCGTCGTAAAACGGGAAGTGTCCCTCCACCAGGAGCTGCAAAGGATCTCCTCGAGAATGGAGCAGCTCAACACGGAGATTGCCGGCCTCGAGAAAGAGCAAGCCCTGTTGGATTCGAGGATTCGCGGCGCATCCGAGGAAATCCAAGGGATGGGAACCGAAATCAAGGCGCAGGAGTCGGCTGTGGCGGCGGTGTTGAGACGGTTGTACATGGAAGGGCGTCCCAGCTATCTCAAGGCGCTGCTCCAGTCGGATTCCACGGAGGATTTCCGAAGGCGCCAGTTCCTCGTGAAAGCGTTCGTGGAGTTCGACGAGAAGGTCGTGGAAGTTTACCGCGCCCGCGTGGACGCACTTTCCTCCCGCAAGATCCGGTATGAGAACGATTTTTCACAGAGGAAGCGCGTCCGGGAGGAATTGGGGGCGCGCCGCGTTCAGCTGGCCGGCCAGCGGAGCGACCGGGCCGATCTGCTGGCTCTCGTTAAGAACCAGAAGGACTATTACGAAAAGAACATCCGGGAAATGGAGAAGGCGGCCAAGGACCTTCAGCAATTGATCGAAACTCTGCAGCGGAGCCGGGTGACGGAGAACGTCGTGTTCGCGCGCCTCCGCGGGCAACTCCCGCTTCCAGTCCCGGGGGCGCTGGAGAGAAAATTCGGCGCGTACCGGGATCCCAAAGTTTCCGTCCAGTTGTACTACAAAGGAATCGATCTCAAAGCGGAGGACGGAGCGCCGGTCCGGGCGGTGTACGACGGGAAGGTGGCCTACGCCGATTGGTTCGTGGGCTATGGTAAGATCATCATCCTCGATCACGGCGGCGGGTACTTCACGCTCTGTGCGCACCTGAAGGACATTCTAAAGCCGGTGGGGAGCGACGTGGTGGCCGGGGAGCCGATCGGCCACGTCGGGGATACCGGGTCGCTGAAAGGGTCGTATCTGTACTTCGAACTCCGGTACAAAGGGATCTCCCAGGACCCCTGGCCCTGGTTCGCGGCAAGCTCGAGGAAGTAGGAAAGGAATCGGTTATGACGAAGACAACGAAGGTTTTGGTGTTTCTCGGGGCGGTCCTCCTGGCGGCGGTGGGGCTGAGTCCCCGCGTGCAGGCCAAGGAAGCCGACGTCCTCCGAAAGCTCGAGGTGCTTGCGAAAGTGCTGGGATATGTGGAGACCAATTACGTCGAGCCGGTGAACGACGAGAAGCTGATCGACGAGGCGATCAAGGGGAT
>JAZDIZ010000186.1:0-7396 GCA_043804515.1 Pseudomonadota bacterium
CAAAGAGCGGCTTCTGGCCCACACCGATTTCGTTGAGGCGGGTTCCGAAACGGATCGGGACGGTCTGGCGCAGAAACTGGCCGACGCCGGCTACGAGCGGGAGCAACTGGTGGAGGAACCCGGGCAGTTCGCCGTCCGGGGCGGCGTCGTGGACTTCTTCCCGCCGCACCTGCCGCTACCGGTGCGCCTCGAATTGTCCGGTGACGAGGTGGAGTCGATCCGCTCGTTCGATCCCGTCACGCAGCGTTCGCTCGAGAATCTCCGCGAGGCCAGCTGGATCCCCTGCCGGGAGATCCTTCTGGAATCCGGGGCGCGTGCGGTCTTGAAAACCAGGCTCAAGGAACTGGCCGATGCCCGGGATCTCCCCCGCATCCGCCGGGCCGCTTTGGAGGAGGCGCTGGAGGATCTCCGCTACGCCCCGGCCATGGAATCCCTTCTGCCGGTCTTCTACGACACCGCCGTATCCCTCTTCGATTACGTCCGCGAGGGCGCCTTGTGGGTCGGTGCCGATCCGTTCGATATCGCCCGAGAAAGGGATCAACTGGCATCCGAGTTCCGGCGGCTTCGGGGGGACTTTGAACAGCGCCAACTCCTGGCGGCGTTCCCCGAGGAATCGTCGATCCCGGTCGATTCCGCGTGGCGGAGATTGGAGCCCTTGCTCCATGTCGAGCTTTCCGACGTGGCCTTGGACGAAATGCACGCGCCGGCGGCGCGCAAATCGAGCGTCGAATCGCTCGAGGACTTGCGGCGCGCGATGCTCGAGAAGATCCGGGCGGAGCATCCTCTCGCGGCACTGGTGACGAACGTGCGCAACTGGCGTTCCTCGGGCCTGGGCGTCTTGTTTGTGGCGCAGAACGGGATCGGGGCGGCGCGCATTTCCGATCTCCTCAAGGCTTCGATCCTCGATCTGACGGTGGAGGCCGATCCCTCGCCGGGGCTGATGGCCCGCGCCGCGGGGCATCCCGTCGTCACTTCCGGCCCTCTTTCTTCCGGATTCCGTTGGGACGAGCGAAGGGTCGTGTTCCTCACCGAGCACGAACTCTTCCGCGACCGGAAGCACAGCGTAACGCCCCAGGTGGCGCGGGAAGATCTGTTCGCTTCGATCAGCGAACTGATGCCGGGGGATCCGGTCGTGCACATCGACTTCGGCGTGGGGATATACCGCGGCCTGGAGCGGATCACCGCCGGAGGCATCCCCAACGACTTCCTCCATCTCGAGTACGCGGGGGGCGACAAGCTCTACCTTCCGGTCTACCGATTGAACCGGATCCAGAAATACGTCGGAGCCGACGGAACGCACGCCCGCGTCGACCGGCTCGGGAACCACGCCGCTTGGGAAAAATCGAAAGCCAAGGCCCGGAAGGCGGTGGAACAAATGGCGCAGGAACTGATCGAGCTGTATGCCAAGCGCCAGATCGGCCAGGGCTATGCCTTCGGAAAACCCGACACGGCTTATTTCGAATTCGAGGCGGACTTTCCGTTCGACGAAACGCGGGATCAAATCCGGACCCTCGACGAAGTGTCCGCTGACCTCGAAACGGAGCGCCCGATGGACCGCCTGGTCTGCGGCGACGTGGGATTCGGAAAGACCGAGGTGGCACTGCGCGCCGCTTACCGCGCGACTATGGAGGGAAAGCAAACGGCCGTGTTGGTGCCCACCACGATTCTCGCGCAACAGCACTTCGAAACGTTCCAAACCCGGCTTAAGGAATACCCCGTGCGCGTCGAGTTTTTGAGCCGGTTCAAGACGGCCGCCCAGCAGAAGAAAACCGTAAAGGACGTAAAGGAGGGGAAGATCGACATTTTGATCGGAACCCACCGCATCCTATCCAAAGATGTGGGATTCAAGGATCTGGGCCTTCTCGTGATCGACGAAGAGCATCGCTTCGGAGTCAAACACAAGGAGCGGATCCAGCAGTTCCGAAACAATGTCCACGTCATGACGCTGACGGCGACGCCCATCCCTCGGACGCTGCAGATGTCGATCGCCGGGATCCGGGACCTCTCGGTCATCAACACGCCTCCCTTGGACCGCAAGGCGATCCAAACGTACCTCTGCCGGTTCGACGAGAGCGTGATCCAGGGGGCGATCCGAAAGGAATTGGCCCGCCACGGGGAGGTGTTCTTCGTCCACAACAAGGTGGAAACGATCGCCAACATGGGGCGCTATCTCAAGAAATTGGTCCCTGAGGCCCGGATCGAGATCGCGCACGGGCAGATGGCCGAATCACAACTCGAAAAGACCATGCACCGTTTCCTGAAAAAGGAATTCGACGTTCTTCTCTGCACGACGATCATCGAATCGGGACTGGACATCCCTTCGGCCAACACGATCCTGGTGAACCGCGCGGACCAGTTCGGGCTTGCACAGCTCTATCAGCTGCGCGGTCGCGTCGGCCGCTCGGATCGGGAGGCATTCGCCTACCTCATGATCCCGGGAGAGGAGCTGATCGCGCGGGACGCCCTCCGGCGCCTGAAAGTGCTCAAGAGGTTCACGGAGCTCGGCAGCGGCCTGAAGGTGGCGCTTCACGACTTGGAGATCCGGGGGGCCGGGAACCTCCTGGGACCGACACAATCGGGGCACATCGCGGCCGTGGGGTTGGAGCTCTACACTCAGCTTCTGGACCGGGAGGTCCGAAAGCTCAAAGGCGAGGTCGTCCAGGACGAGGTGGATCCCGAAATCCAGTGCCACGTTCCCGCGTTCCTTCCCGAGGACTACGTGGCCTCCACGGGCGAGCGGCTTCTTTTGTACAAGCGGTTATCCGCGGCGCGGTCGGATCAAGAACTCGAAAATCTGCGTCTGGAGTTGAAAGACCGCTTCGGTCCGCCGCCGCCGCCGGTGGAAAATCTCCTGGAGGTGATCGAACTCAAAATCCTGGCGCGGCACCTCGGCGTCCAATCTCTCAAACTGAGCGAGAAGCCTTCGATCGAGTTCGCCGACCGGGCGCCGGTGAACGTCGACCGCGTTCTGAAGTTGGTCCGGAAAGATCGGCGTCTATCTCTCCGCCCCGACAACCGTCTGATCCTGGATCTGGGCACGGATACCGACGCGTTCGGAGAGGTGAAAAAGATCTTGCAAAACCTGGTCTAAAGGGGCCTACTATTCGCTCCTCGGAGGTATTATGCGTGTAAATTCAATAGCTTATCTCGTATTTTCTTTCGCCGTGGCGGCCTGTGGGACCCAGAATCCGGCGGGCACCGTGGCCAAGGTGAACGGCGCACCGATCCCGCTGTCCGAATTTGAAAGCGTGGCCAACCGCGTCGCCAACATGCCCGGGAAGGATCTTTCCAACGCCCAGCAAAAGCGCGGCCTACTCCAGGAGCTGATCAAGCAGGAACTCCTCTTCCAAGCCGCAATGAAGGACAACGTGGTGGCGCGCTCCGACCGGCTCAAGAAGGAGATCGCCCGCGAGTACCTGACCGAGAAGATCGGACGGGAGCGCTTCGAACCCACCGACAAAGACATTGAAACGTATTTCAACGCGCACAAGGACGAACTTGAGAAAGTGCGCGCCAGCCACATTTTGATCAAACCGGCGGACCCGAAGGATCCGAAATCCTGGGATGCGGCCAAAGCCAAGGCTGAAATGATCTTACGGAAGATTCGCGCGCTGGGAGCGAAAGCGGATTTCGCCAAGTTCGCCAAGGAGAATTCCGACGACGCCGCCAACAAGAACAACGGCGGCGATCTCTTTTTCTTCGACCGGAAGAAAATGGTGCCCGAGTTCACCACGGCCGCCTTCTCCATGAAGGTCGGGGAGCTAGGCGGACCCGTGAAGAGCGAGTTCGGTTATCACATCATCAAGATGACCGGCGAGCAGAAGGGCCTGGATTCCTTCAAGCAGGTGATCCGGTGGCAGCTCGGCATGGAAAAGCGCAAGGAGAAGGCCGACCGCCTCTTTGCGGATCTCGAGCACGGCTCTTCGATCCGGATCTACGACGCGGTCCTGGCCAAGGCCAACATTCAAAAGACGGGAATGACGGGGCTTCCCGCATCGCATCCGCCGTTCGGCACCCTCAGCCCCGTGCCGAAGGCGAAATAGGCCTGCGGATGTTCCGGGTCCTGGCCGCCGTTGTTCTGCTGGCCTCTTTCGCGGGGTGCACCGCTCCGGAGGAGACCAGGGTCATAGCCCGTGTGAATCAGGACGCCATTCGTGCGGAAGAGTTTCGGGTGCGTCTCCAAGAATACCGGCTTGGAGGGAATCCCACGCTGGGCCCGCTCCCGGACGAGATGGCACTCAAGCGAAGGGTCCTGAACGAGCTGATCGAGGAAAACCTTTTCCTGAGCGAGGCCAAGAAGAGAAAACTCGAGGTTTCTTCCGCCGAGCTGGACGCGGCGATCCAGGGCATCACGAGAGACTATCCCGGCGATAGTTTTGAGGAACAATTGAAGGCCGAGCATCTTTCCCTCTCCCGCTTTCGGAATCGGGTGCGAACCCGCCTTTTCATATCGAAGCTTCTTCGGGAGGTCTCGCAAGGGGCCTCCGAGCCGAGCCGTCAGGCCGTGGAAGCCTACTATAAGGAACATCCGGAACAATTCGTGACGGCGGAACAGGTCCATCTGGAACAGATCGTCGTCAAGAGCCGGGAGGACGCAGAGCACCTTCTCGGCGAGCTCAGGAAGGGAGCTGTTTTCGAACAACTGGCTAAGGATCACTCGTTCACTCCCGAAGGTTCCCAGGGGGGTGATCTGGGTTTCGTCCCGAGAGGTGTGATGCCGAGGGAAGTGGAAGCGGCCGTGAAGGACCTCAAGATCGGAAAAGTGAGCGGCGTGGTCCGGACCGATTACGGTTTTCACATCCTCAAGGTGGTCGAACGGCGGCCCGAACATCAGAAGACTCTCGACGAGGCGCGTGCGGAGATCGTGCGGGTTCTCACCGAAAAACAGCGGGACACCCTCTTTGCGACATGGCGGAAGGACCTGTTGTCCAAGGCCAGAATCGAGCGAAATCATGGGCTATTGGCGAGCATTCATTAGCGCCTGCTTTCTGGCGGTCCCCGCTTGCGCGTTCGCGGACACACCTCCCGGGCACGTCGTGGAGCGCGTCGTAGCCGTCGTGAACGGCCATGTCATTCTTTGGTCCGAGCTTTCCGCCGACGCCGACAGGGTCCAGGCTGAGCTCAAAAAGAGCGGATCCGCGGATGCCGCCGAGCCGCGTGCGGAAATCGAACGCCGCGCCCTGGATCAGATGATCAACGACATCCTGCTTTCCGCCGAGATCGAGCGGCGGGGCCTCTCCGTTACGGACGCCACGGTGGATAGCGCCATCGCCACGGTCATGAAGCAGAACAATCTGAAATCGACCGCGGACCTGGAACGAGCCCTTAAGCGGGAGGGGCTGACCATGGAAGGGTACCGGACCACGGTGAAGAAACAGATCGAGACGTCCCGTCTCCTGAACGAGGCGATCCGGCCCAAGATTCAGATCACGGACAAGGACGTGGAAAACGAATACCGGAGGTCATCCGCGGAGAAAGCCGCGAGGTCCTTGTACAAACTCCGAATGATCTTCCGCAAGAAGTCGAGTCCCAGATCCGATCGGAAATCCATGGAACGGCTTCTGAGGGACATGAAAGCCGGTGTCCCCTTCGAGCGGATAGCGGACCGGGAGACGGAGGGGGCCGGAAAGGGTGAAGGCGGGCTGATCGGCGCGGTCGCCTTGGAGGACCTCCAACCCGAACTGGCCAAGGCCGTGAAAGCCCTCAAGCCGGGCGAGACTTCAAGCGTCGTCGCCACAAACCAGGGGGCTTACATCGTGCAATATGTGGAACCGGTAAAGCCGCAGGCCGTGCCCATGACCGACTCGGAGAAGAACGAGATCCGGGAGAGGCTCACCGACGCGGAAATGGCGCGCCAATTCGACGCGTTCGTCCGCAACCTCCGCGGCAAGGCCCAGATCGAGGTTCTCCTCTGATGCACGCCGTCGGGATCACGCTGGGGGAACCCTGCGGCATCGGTCCCGAACTTGTGGTCCGGTGCTTTTCGCGCGAAACGCCGGGAGGCGGGGCTGTGCGGGTATACGGAAGCCCGGCGCTGCTTTTCAAGACGGGTCAGGATCTGGGAATCGAGTTCTTCGCTTCAAAGCTCCCGCCTCACGTCGAGCTGGTTCCTTGCGGCCCTGACCCTTCGCGGGGTTTCTTCGTTTTCGACGATCTTTCGGCTCGAGCCGAAGCCGCGGTTGCCGCGATCGAGCGCGCCCATCGGGACGCCGTAAGCGGAAAGATCTCGGCCCTCGTGACCGCTCCGATCGACAAGGCGGTCGTCCGAACGAAACTGCCCGGCTTCGCGGGGCACACGGGATATCTGGCCCGCCTCGCAAATGTGCCGCGCACGCTCATGCTGATGGATAACGGCGAGTTTAGGATCCTTCTCCTGACGGATCACATTCCCCTGCGGGACGTTCCCGGGGCGCTGACCCCCGGCCACGTCGAAGATTCCCTCCGGCTGGCTCTTTCGGAGTTCCGCGACCGGTTCGGAATCCCCGATCCCAAGGTGGCTCTCCTGGGCCTCAACCCCCATGCGGGGGAGATCGTCCAGAATGCCGAGGAGGACGCGGTGTTCCGTCCGGTGATCGCCCTCTTCCGCAAGGAGGGTGTTCGGATCGAGGGTCCGTTTCCCGCGGACTCTTTCTTTTCCTCCGCGCGCGGAGCCGGCTGGGATCTCGTCGTCAGTTCCTACCATGACCAAGGTCTCATCGCCGCCAAGTACGCGGGCCTCCATCAGGTCGTGAACATCACACTGGGCCTGCCCTATCTCCGGGTCTCGCCGGGCCACGGCACGGCATATGACCTGGTGGGCCGGGGGACAGCGGACCTTAGAAGCTTCGAACGCGCGCTTCGGATCGCATTTTCTGGTAGCATCCGCGCCCTATGACGGAGATCAAATTCGGTACGGACGGCTGGCGGGCGGAGATCGCGCGCGATTACACGTTTGAAAACGTAAGCCTGGTGGCCCACTCGGTGGCCGAAACCATGAAGGAACGCACTCCGGACAAGACGCGGATGATCGTCGGCCACGACAGGCGCTTTCTTTCCAGGGCGTTCGCCGAAACCGTCGCCACGGTGTATGCCGAACACGGGTTCGAGGTTTTGCTGGGAGAAACCTATCTTCCGACGCCCGCGATTTCCTGGTGCGCCAAGAACGAACCGGGCGCGGCGGCTGCCACGGTCATCACGGCTAGCCACAACGGCCCCGAATGGAACGGCTTCAAGGTGAAAGAAACGATCGGAGGGTCGGCCCGGCCGCAGCTCACGAAGGAATTCGAGAGGAACATCGTCGCCCTCCGCAACGAGAATCTGTCGACCCCCCCTTCGGAGGATTTCAGGCGCGCGCTCAAGGCGGGACGGATCCGGCTCTTCAACCCGATGGACCGGTACCTAGCAGCCGTCAAGAGCC
>JAZDIZ010000187.1:0-12222 GCA_043804515.1 Pseudomonadota bacterium
CATCTGGGTCTCCTTTTTGGGCGTTTATGTTTTCGCGAACGTGATAATTGCCCTAACAGGGACCCCAGGTGAACCTTTTGATTTACTGAATAACGTCCTGACTCTTCACAATTAATCCTTAATAGCTAGCTCCGCCCCGGGCCGCTGTTCATTGGTCTTGGGCCAGAGCTGCGATTCCAATCTATACAAGAGCGGCCGGCAACTCTCCGAATCCGTCGCCGTGATCGCAATTCCCCCCTGCCTCTGGGCGATCCTCTCCGCGGCCTGGGCGCCAGCCAAATCCGCTTTGTTGAACACCAATAACTGCGGCACTTCCCCGAAACCCAATTCCTCTAAAAGCCCGTTCACCACGCCGATTCTCTCTTCCGAATCGGCCACGGCCGCGTCCACGACGTGGAGGATCAGATCCGTCAGTCCGATTTCCTCAAGCGTGGCCCGGAAGGCGAAGAGAAGGTCCTTCGGAAGATCGCGAAGAAATCCCACCGTGTCGGTCAGAATCACGTCCCGGTCGTGCGGAAACCGGAGGCGTTTGGAAAACGGATCCAATGTCGCGAACGGCCGGTTCTCGGTAAACGCTTCGGCGTGCGTGAGCGAGTTCAACAACGTGGTTTTTCCCGCGTTGGTGTAGCCCACGATGGAAACGACCGGCATGTTCCTTCGCTGGCGCAGAGCCCTGCGCGTGGCCCGCTTTTCCGCGATCACGCCGATCTCTCTTTCAAGACGGTTCATCCGGTCCCTGGCACGCCGGCGGTGGATTTCCAGTTTGGTCTCGCCCGGCCCCCGGCCCCCGATCCCTCCCACCAACCGCGACAGCCCCGTGTCCCATTCGCGTAGGCGCGGGAGGTTGTACCGGAGCTGAGCGAGCTCCACTTGGAGCTTCCCCTCATGGCTCTTTGCGCGCTGGGCGAAGATGTCCAGGATCAGCTGCGTGCGGTCCAGAATCTTAAGCTGCGTCATGTCCGAAAGGTGCCGCAGCTGGTTCGGCGAGAGGTTCTGCTGGAAGAGGAGGGTTGCCACGCCTAACTGGGAGGCACGCAGGAGGATGTCCCGCATCTTCCCCTCGCCCAACAGGTATTTCGCGTCGGGTTTCTCCCGGTGCTGAACCACCGTTTCGGCCACCTCAAGCCCGACGGTACGGCAAAGATCGTGGGTCTCCTTAAGGTTTTCCTCGAACAGGGCGGACGCTCTGGCGGCGTCGGTCCTCAGAACGCAAAGGATCGCCAGGTTCTGCCGTTCGACCTTTCGGACGGCCGGGAGTTGGCGTTCCAGCTCTTCCTCCAGGGCGCGAACGAAATCTTGAAACGGAAGGTCAAGGCGCTGGAAATCGACCGGCTCCAGATGGGTGACGGGATTGTTGGAATCGGAGCGGTCGGGGGCGATGTGGACGATGTGAACCAAGCCGGGAACGCCGTTCTCGCCGACGCCGACGCTGGCCGCAAGATCGAGCCTGCCCCGGACGAGCTCATTGACGTCTTTCTGCGTTACCCCTTCCGAGTGAAGATGCGTGTGGAGGATTCGGTAGCCAGCGAGACGCGCCCTGCCGGCGCGCGACTCGGGAAGGTTGGGAAGACGGATCGAGCGATTTTCCCCCACGATCACGGATTCGATTTTTCCCTTCCGGTCGATGATGACCCCCACCTGCCTTCGAATCTCGCGGGAGCTGGCGGCTATCCGTTTCAGAAGATCCCAGGAGGCCACTTCCTCGGAGGGGACGCGACTCCGGTAGATCCGTTCCAAGGCCCGGATCTGGGCCGCTTTCAGACCTTGTACGTTCCCGTACAGCTTAGGAATGGAATTCCTCCTTGAGCCTTTCTATCTCATCGGGGCGAAGGGGGCGGATTTTCCCCACGGGCAGATCCGCAAGGCGGATTCCGGCGTATTCCGTCCGTATCAATTTGAGAACGGGGTGACCCATGCGTTCCCAAAGGCGCTTCACAAGCCGATTCCGGCCCTCCGCCACGGCCATGACGTACCAGGAATTATTCTCAGTTGCCTTCTCGAAATGGACCTCCAAGGGCTTGCACATGCCGTCTTCAAGCCGCACGCCCCGCCTGAGCCTATCCAGGAGGTCCCGGGCGGGTTTTCCCTTCACTTTGACGCGGTAGACCCGTTTGGCTTTGAAGCCCGGGTGCATGAGGCGGTGTGCCAGTGACCCGTCCGTCGTCACCAAGAGAAGCCCTTCCGCGTCGTAATCAAGTCTTCCGACCGGGAACAACCGGGCCCCAGGCGGGAAATAGTCCCGCACGGTCGGCCTTCCCTCCGGATCGGCCAGGGTTGTGACCACGTTCTTCGGTTTGTGAAACGCGAGATACGAATGCTTTTTCCGGGGGCGGTCGAGCGGCACTCCGTCCACGGAGATCTCCTGCGCGAACGGGTCCACGCGGGTAGCCAGTTCCGTCACCACCTTGCCGGCGATTTGCACTCTTCCTTCCCTGATGAACTTCTCCGCGCTCCGGCGCGAAGCCACACCCAGGCGGGCGAGAGCGGCGTTAAGTCGAAGAAGAGGGGACATCGTCTTCCTCGGCATCCAATGAGCCGGCAGGCTCCATTTCGGGAACAACCCCCTCCCGGGCCAGAAGTTCCTCCAGCTTGGCGCAGCTCTCATCCCCGAGTTCCGTGTACTCCCGAAGGCTCGGAAGATCGCTGAGCGTGTTCAACCCGAAGAACTCCAGAAATTCCTTCGTCGTCCCGTAGATCAACGGGCTCCCAGGCTCCTCGCGCTTGCCAAGGATTTTGAGAAGATTCCGCTCCAGGAGGTTCCGGAGCACGGGGCCCGAGTCCACCCCGCGGATCTCGTCCACTTCCGGCCGTGTCACGGGTTGGCGGTACGCCACGATGGCCAGCGTCTCCAGCGCCGCCCGGCTCAAGCGGACGGGCCGGGCCTTGTTCAGTTTGAAGATCCACGGCGAGTTGGCGCCTTTCGTCCTCAGCTGCCAGCCGCCGCCCACTTCCACAAGGTCCATGCCGCTGGATTCGTCCGCGCGTTCCGTTTTCATCTCGGCAAGGACCGCCGCAATCTCGGCTTCCGGAAACTCCGAAACGATCTCCACGATCCGCGGGAGGGGGAGGGGTTTTTCCGAGAGAAAGAGTAGAGACTCAAGAATCGATTTCAGCTTCTTCATACGTCCATTCTCCATAAAGCAGGGGGGTCCCCATGACCCGGATCTCGGCGAAAGGCTCCGACTGAAAAACTTGCACGGCTCCCCGTTTGAGCATTTCGAGCAGGGCCATGAACGTCATGACGATCCTCCGCCGGGTTGTTTGCGTGTCGAAAAGCTCGGAGAAATTCAGCGTGCCCTCTTTGCTGTCACGGACTTTCTCCCGGATCATCTCCACGCACTCCGCCAACCGGACGGTCTCGACCTCCACGCCGTGAGGCTTCGAAAGCTCGACCGTCCGAAGCAAGTTGTGGAAGACCTCCACCAGCTTGAAGACGCTGATCTCGAGCAGTTCCGCAGGGGCAGCGGACCCGGGGAGCGAATCCGGGCGCTCGCGTTTGAAGACATCCCTGTAGAGGAGCGGTCTCGAGAACAACTGAAGGGCGGCATCCTTGTACTTTTGATATTCCAACAGCCTCCGCACCAGCGCTTCCCGCGGATCGACTCCTTCGTCTTCGGGATCCAGCTGGCTCTCGTCGGGCGGCACCAGCATTTGGGACTTGATATGCGCCAGCGTGGCCGCCATGACCAGGAACTCCCCGGCGACGTCCAGGTTGAGCGTTCTCATGAGATCCAGAAAGTGGAGATACTGCTTCGTGATCTCGAAGATCGGAATGTTGTAGATGTCGAGCTTGTTCTCCTGGATCAGATGTAAAAGGAGATCCAGCGGGCCTTCAAACGTATCAAGTCTGACGTGATAGGGGCTCGACGCTTCCTCGACGCTTCCCGAAACTTCCTCAATCATGGCTGAACTTCAGGGCCCTTTTTACTTCATTCATGGTGCCCATGGCTACCTGGCGGGCCCGATCATTCCCCCGAGCGAGGACCTCATCAACGTGCTTTGATGATTTTGTAATTTGATCTCTCTTTTCGCGTAGTTGCGTCATTGAGGGAAGAAACGACTTTAATAGCATGTTCTTGCAATCCACGCACCCGATTCCGGCGGTCGTGCACCCGACTCGGACGTCCCGGATCGTCTCCTTGGACGAGTAGATTTCATGAAGCGGATAAAGGTTGCACGTGTCCGGGTCCCCGGGATCCTCCCGTCGGGCCCGTTTGGGGTCGGTCACCATCGCCCGGATCTTTTTTCGGATCTCGGCCTCCGGCTCGGACAGCAGGATGGCGTTTCCGTAGGATTTGGACATCTTCCGGCCGTCCACGCCGCCGATCCGGGGAGAGGGCGTCAAGAGAGCCTTCGGCTCGGGAAAGATCGCTTTGTACGTCGAATTGAAGCGGCGGGCGATCTCCCGGGTCAGCTCCAGGTGCGGGACCTGGTCCTGCCCGACGGGTACCGCTTCACCCTTGTACAGGAGGATATCGGCGGCCTGAAGGACGGGGTATCCGAGAAAGCCGTAGTTGGAGAGATCGCGGTCGGAAATTTCCTGACGCTGCTCTTTGTACGTGGGGTTTCTTTCCAGCCATCCCAGCGGAGTGATCATGCTCAGGAGGAGATGAAGCTCGGCGTGTTCCTTAACCTGCGACTGGACGAAGATCGTGGACTTCCCGGGATCCAGGCCGGCGGCAAGCCAATCGGCGACCATTTCCCGGGTGTTTTCCGCGATCTGCCCCGTGGATTCCCAATCGGTGGTCAGGGCGTGCCAATCCGCCACGAAGAAGAAACACTCGTTACCTTCATTCTGGAGGCGAACCCAGTTCGCGAGAGCCCCGTGGAGATGCCCCAGATGCAGCCGGCCCGTGGGCCTCATTCCGCTTACGATCCGCATCCGTCACGCCGCCAGACGAAAAAGGAACGAGACTATAAGCTCCGTTGGGCGATACACGAGGACACCCACGATACCCGAATAGAATAGAAGCAAAAGGAGAAGAAACCCGTAGCGTTCCACGTGAGCGAAGGGCGCGGCGAGTTGAGGAAAAAGCCCCACGGCGACACGCGAGCCGTCCAAAGGGGGCAGCGGAAGGAAATTGAACACGGCCAGAAGGACGTTCAACTGAATGCCGATCGTGACCATCATGGTGATCGGAACGAGGAAGTTGAAGGAGGCGGCGGCATAAGGGGCGGACGAACCCAAGGCCCGGTTGAGCAGATACAGAACAAACGTGAAGGCGCAGGCCAGGAAGAGATTCGACAGCGGTCCCGAAGCCGCGACCAGAAGCCCGTCACGGAGTCCGTGGCGTAGATTTCGCTCGTTGACGGGTACGGGCTTGGCCCAACCGAAAATGCTTCCTCCCATGAAAAAGAACGCCAACGGGAGAATCACCGTGCCGATCGGGTCGATATGGGGAATGGGATTCAATGTCATGCGGCCCATCATGCGGGCCGTCGGGTCACCGAGGCGGTTCGCCATCCACGCGTGGGCGGCCTCGTGAAACGACAGAGAGAACAGAAGAGGAATGAAGGCCAACAGAATGTACTGCAGCTTTTCCATGAGCGGACGGTGGTATCGGAGGGGGCGACGAGTGTCAATGTGGAGGATAAGACAGACCCGTAAACCGGTTTCCGGAGCCCGTATGCCGATACCGGATCAGGAAGAAACACCTCCGGCAACAGGCAACCAGGGATCGGTCTCTGTGCCCGGCAACGGGCAGCGGTTCCAGATCCGGAATACGGAAAACGGATCTTCGGATTTCGGATTGGAGAGACGAATTCCGAGGGAACAATTGGATCTGATCGATCACCGGGGAGCCTGCCTCTATCGTCTGACGCATTCTTCTCCCTGATCCCGGATCACCGGGACGGGAACCGCTGCCCGATGCCCGGTCTCTTATCTCTTCTTAGCCCGTGGGTGCGCGGCGGCGTATACGTCGCGCAAGTGCTTGCGGGAGAGATGTGTGTAAATCTGTGTCGTCGCGACGCTCGCGTGCCCCAGCATCTCCTGGACCGAGCGAAGGTCGGCGCCCCCTTCGATCAGGTGCGTAGCGAACGAGTGGCGCAACGTGTGGGGCGACATCTTCGTCGAAATCGCCGCCTTCCGAGCGTACTTCCGGATCAAGTGCCAGATCGTCTGCCGAGTCATTCGGCGGCCCCGGTTGCTCAAAAACAGCCACTCCGCCGGTTTTCCACGATCCAGGGTTTTTCGAGCTTCAGCCATGTATTTACGGAGCCAGAAGAGGGCTTCGTCCCCGACCGGAACGAGCCTCTCCTTTGAGCCTTTCCCGACGACGCGCGCGATCTTGGCCTCGAAAAGAACCGATTCGAACTTGAGATCCGCCAGCTCCGAAACCCTAAGACCCGCGGCGTAGAACACCTCCAGGATCGCGCGGTCTCTCACACCGGCCGGGCGGGTCAGATCGACGGATTCCAGGACTTTTCGAATCTGGTGCGGGGAGGCGATTTTAGGCAAGGGAGAGCCCAGCCGCGGCGAGTCCAAATCGTTGATGGGGTTCTTTTTGAGAAAACCCTCTTGAAGAAGGAATCTGTATAGGGCGCGCAGAGCCGATATCGACCTCGTAAGGGACCGGGGCGCAAGGCCGCGGGACCGGTGTTGTTCGTACACGGCCTCCGCCGTGCTCCTCGTGAGATCGCAGGGCCGGCGGCACCCCAAGGAAGAGGCGCCCTCCGCGAACTTCAAGAGATCCCGGGCGTACGCTTCAACCGTGTGTGGAGACAGAGCCCGGTTCGTCCGGAGAAACTCGATGAAGATTTCCCTGGCGCGGTCCCAATCTTGAGCCGGGTTCAATTGAACGACCCGAGCTTGGCTTTCACCGTGTCGCTCACGCCCTCCATGGCGAAGTGAACACGGTTCCGGCCGCTCTTCTTCGCGCGCAGGAGTTGGGAATCCGCCGCACGAAAGAACGTTTCGTAGTTCTTGTAATTGCTCTCCGCCAGCGTGGCGATTCCAGCGCTGATCGTGATCGAGAACTTGTCCTGGTCGAATTCGAAAATCAGGTTTTCCACCTTGCTACGGAATTTTTCGGCGATCTGAATGGCCGTGTCTTTGTCGGTGTCCCGCAGGAGAACCACGAATTCCTCGCCCCCAAACCGGGCGAACAGGTCCTCCTGGCGCTTGATGGCGCCGACCTGGCTCGCAAGCTCTTTGAGCACGTAATCTCCGGCGACATGGCCGAACCGATCGTTGATTTGCTTGAAGAAATCCAAGTCGATGATGATCAGGGAAAGAGGGGAGCCGTGCCGGCGGGAAAAACTGAATTCCGTTCTGAGGCGGTCCAGGAAATATTTCTTGTTGTAGATTTGGGTGAGAAAATCCTTATTGGCCGCGTTGTAGAGCTGCTCGTTGAAGCTCTCCTCGATGTTGTCCAGGAAGTTGAATTTCAGGATCGTGGTGCTTCCAATCTGGATCCGGTCCCCGTCGGCCAGCCGGTGCTCGGTGATTTTGACCCCGTTCACGAACGTGCCGTTCGTGCTTCCCAGGTCCCGCATGACGATCGACTCCGCCATCACTTCCACCCGGGCGTGATTGCGCGAGACGTCCTCATCGTCCACGAAGATGTCGCACGTCTCGCTCCGGCCGATCATCATCTCGCTTTTCTTGATCTCGTATTTCCGGCCGATGTCTTCGCCCGCAATGACCAGGAAGTGGGCTTTTAAGCCTTCCGAACTCCGCAGAAGGTCACGGATATCACGCTTGATCGTTTTGTCGTCGACGGGGGACATCGTCTCGGGGCTGTGCGGAATGGCGCCAGATGATACCAGGGGCCTTCGAAGGCGGTCAACGCCGCGTTCCTTCCATACGAACGGCCGTTCATTCGCCAATGTGCCTCGCCTTGCTCTTCGCGCCTTCATTATGTGTTAAGATCGCCATCCACTGACCCGGACCGAGACGCGATTCTCATTTAATTCAAGGGAGTTAGTTCTCTAAAGGGGCAGGGACCTTTAATGAAAGTTCTTCTGATCAACGAGCCGTTCGTGAAGGATTTTTGCCGTACCCAGAGGTGGGCGGCCAGAACCCGTGGCCGGGTCCTGCGAGCCCCCGATTGGTTGGCATACGCAACGGCCGTTCTCGAGACGAGCGGGGTGAATGCGCGGCTCTACGATTTTCCCGCCCGGAACTGGGGGAGGGCGGAACTGGAACAGTTGCTTCGGGCCGAGCAACCCGATTTCATCGTTTTGGACTCCACGACGCCTTCCATCGAATCGGACCTCGGGTGCGCCCGGGCGGCGAAAGCCTGCGCTCCCCGATCCGTCACCATCATGGTCGGGCCCCACGCATCCGCGCTTCCCCAAGAGACGCTTCTCCAGGGTGGCGGCGCGGTCGATGCCGTCGCCATAGGAGAATACGATCACACGGTCCGGGACATTGTCGCCTCGTACTCCGATCTGGAAAAGGTTCCCGGCGTGGCCTATTGGAACGGCGGAGACATTCGGGTGACTCCACCCCGGCCGCTGATCGAAGATTTGGACGAGCTCCCGTTTCCCGCGTGGCACCATCTGGATCTAACCAAGTACTTCGACGGGACCAAGCTTCACCCCTATATCGATATTTTTTCCGGCCGCGGTTGCCCGCACAAATGCATCTTCTGCCTCTGGCCTCAGATGATGCACGGCCGGAAGATCCGCACCCGGAAACCCGAGTGCGTGGTGGACGAGATCGAGCACGACATATTCCTCTGTCCGGAGGTGGTCCGGGGAGGGGAGTTCTTCTTTGAAGACGACACGTTCACGCTTCACAAACCGACGGCTTTCGGCATCTGCGAGGAGATTCTCAGGCGAGGCCTCAAAGTGACGTTTTCGGTCAACGCCCGAACCGACACGGCGGACCTGGAAATGATGCGCGTTCTCAAGCGAGCCGGCTGCCGGGAATTCCTCGTGGGGTTTGAGTCGGGAGATCCTCAGATCCTGGCGAACATTCAGAAGCACGCCACGGTCGACCAGGCTGAAGAATTCATGGCACGCGCCAGGGAAGTGGGAATCGACGTCCACGGTTGTTTCGTCCTGGGCCTTCCCGGAGAGACGCGGGAAACCATCGAAGCGACGATCCGCTTTGCCAACCGCTTGGGACTTCACACTGCCCAGTATTCGGCCGCCGTGCCGTTTCCGGGAACCAGCTATTTCAAGTACTGCGAGGAACAAGGCCTTTTAAAGACGAGGGACTGGACACAGTGGCTGGACGCCAGCGGCGAGCAATCGGGCGTCGTAAGCTATCCCGGTCTGGCCAAAGAAGAGGTGGACCGAGCCGTGAACCGGGGCCTCAAGGCCTTCTATTTTCGCCCGGGCTATCTCGTCCGGTTCGCTCTCAAGAACCGGAATTGGAAGGACTTCAAACGGAAGGTGAAGGGGCTTACTCGCTTCGCGGGCTTTTTGTGGAGCCAAAGAACTTCTCGCGCACGTACTCGCCGATCGCCAATGCCGCCGTCAGGCCCGGAGAATCGATCCCCACAAGGTTGATAAGACCCGGCAGGTCTTTCGAAATCACGAAATCCTTTTCTTCCGCATCCGACGGGGATCTCAGTTTGGGCCGGATGCCGCACGTATCGTATGACATCTGCGATCGGCTGACCGGCCCCAGAAGCCGGCCCGTGGCCTCCAGAAACCGCTCTAGCTTGTGCTCGGCCGGTGAGAAATCCTCTTTGGAGGTGACGTACTCCGCGTCCGGTCCGAGGCGGTATTTTCCGGCCAAATCCATCGTCAGGTGAACACCCAGGCCGACGTCCTTCTTTCCCTTTACGGGATAGATCAGATGTTCGTACTGGATGGCCGTTTTGAGCGTGAAGTAATCTCCGCGGCACGGGTGGATCTTATATCGCTCCACGCCCGCCATCCGCGCTACGTCATCGGCATAAAGCCCCGCGGCGTTCACCACCATGGAGGCCGAGACTTCGCCGCGGCTCGAGTGAACCACGATGCCGTCCTTCCCTACATCCAGGCCCGTGACGCGGCAGTTCGTAAGCGCCGCCGCCCCCTGATCCACGGCGCTCGAGATCAGCGACTCCGTGAGGGCCGCGGGATCCACGATCCCCGTCTCCGGGCTCCATAGCGCAGCCACCCCCTCCAGTTCGGGCTCAAGCTCCCTCAACTCCCCGGATGTCACGAGCCGGCATTTCTCCGCACCGGACGCCCGGGCGTTCGCAAGCAAGGCCTCGAGTTCTTCCCGCTCCGCGGCGTTCTTCGCCAAAACAAGCTTGCCCGTCTTGCGGAAGGGAACTCCATGCCGGGCGCACCATGCATAGAGAAGTTCGTTACCCTTGATGCACAATTTCGCCTTCAGGGATCCCGGCTTGTAGTAGAGGCCGCCATGAACCACGCCGCTGTTCCTGCTCGTAACACCTTCCGCAAACCGCGGTCCGGCTTCGACCAGAAGAATGGATAGGCCCCGAGAGGCAAGGGTTTGAGCCGTCGCAGCCCCGACGACTCCACCTCCCACAATAAGGATATCCGCCAAATCGATTTTGGATGACGCGTCCATTATTGATTTTCAAGATTGTATCTCCTTATTCCCCTCAGAACCAGGCTGAGGTCCGAACCTTAGACTCGAAACAAGCCTTGCTTGGAACACGCCTCAATGTGAGGTTCGCGTTTTCAAGAACCTGTTCGTTTATCCCCCTGGAAAGAGCCTGCGCGCGCTTGTATTCTCTTCGAGAACAAGACGTAATGGGGGTACATGGGTAAAGATGGCGCACAGCTCAATACACGGGTGCAAGCCATGAACAAATGGCGGCTGAATACACCGGGGTCGATCATCCCATGAGGGTCATGTTGGTATCCTTACCCGGATTGCGGCAAGACGATGGACACCTGTTCCCGTTGGGCATTGGATATTTGTCCGCATCTTTGAAACAGAACCACGAGGTCGTGAGCTGTCATTTCAACAGGTGGCGCCAAGCCCAGCAAGAGCTCCCCTCACGGTATCGCCTATTCAGGCCGGAGATCATCGGACTTACCTGCAACTCTTTCAACCGTGGGTTCGTTCGAGACGCGATCAAACAAATTAGATCTCTCGGAATCGATACAAAGGTGGTGGTGGGAGGCGTTCACGCCTCCTTCTGTCATGACCAAATCCTGAGGCGTTTTGGTGCCGATGTCGTCGTTGTCGGAGAGGGGGAAATCACGTTCTCGGAGTTATGTGACACAATCGTCAAGGGGACGTCATTAAGCTCCGTGAATGGAATTGTCTTCCGAGACGGCGACGAGGTCTTGATCACCCCTCCGCGTGATCGTGTCACGGATCTGGATGCCTTACCGATACCGGATTATTCCTACGCAAGCATGCTTATCAGGCAGACGGATACGGGTTTTCTCATTACATCCAGGGGATGCCCGGTGAGGTGTACCTTCTGCTCAACCAGCAGTTACTGGGGGCAGAAGGTGCGCATGCACTCCTCTCGTCGGGTCGTGGATGAAATGGAAATGCTTGTGTCACAGTTCAACGTGAGAAAGATCTTCTTCCACGACGATACGTTCAATCTGAGTATTGCGCGGGTCAAAGACATCTGTGGAGAGATCATTAAGAGGGGCATCAAAGTCGAATGGGCTTGTTCCTGCAGAGTGGCGCCCGTCTCTGATGAGATGCTGACAGCCATGGTGGATGCAGGTTGCCGGCATATATGCTGGGGGGTGGAATCAGGATCAGAGCAGATCATTAAGACGATAGATAAGAAGATTTCCTTAAGTCAGGTTCGTAACGCGTTTGCGATATCGAACAAATATAGCCATGTATTATCGACAGGTGCCTTTACGATGGTGGGGAATCCGGGCGAGTCGAAAAAAACGATTGACGACACGGTACGCTTTTTCAATTCGATCCCGATGACGGACCCCCCCAGCACGTCGATCCTTTATGTCCTTCCTGGTACGATTCTTAATGAGAACCTGAAACAGGCGGGTCATATTACTGACGAGGACTGGGCTAATCACGATTCGGTCCCACCATATACCGTTGAGCATTCTCTGTGGACCCTCGAGAGGTGGAGAAGGAGGGTCGTGCGGAGTGGCCAGAGGGTTCCTTTTGTGATGGAAAAGCATTTTTGGCACACCGGAAGCAAAACCTACGGACTGGCGGACGTCGTGAGTGCCACGGCAAGGAAGGTTGCGGACATGGGAGTGCGGTTTGGAAAGGCTGTAATTCACATCAACGATTATGGGGTGTCGGGACGCCTTCTTTTTTGAATCGTGCATAACGAGAAACCGTCGTGTTTTTGGGTCCGAGAT
>JAZDIZ010000188.1:0-18777 GCA_043804515.1 Pseudomonadota bacterium
CAGCGCCGTGACGGCCTTGACCGTGGATGCCAGCGTGTCGTCGGCGTGGAACACGGAAGGTTTGTCCTCCTGAAGATCCCGGTTGTAGGCAAGCGGGAGCCCCTTCTGGAGGGCGAGAAGTGCCGTTACATCCCCGATCACGCCGGCGCATTTTCCACGGGCCAATTCGGCGATGTCGGGGTTCTTCTTTTGAGGCAGCATCGACGAGCCCGTGGAAAGCTCGTCCGGAAGCGTGATCCACCCGAACTCTTTCGTACTCCACAGGACGAATTCCTCCCCCAGGCGGGAGAGGTGCGCCATCGCCTGGGCGGCGCAAAAAACATATTCGGCGGCGAAATCGCGCGAGGCCACGGCGTCCATCGAGTTCTCGAACGTCCGCGGCAAGCCGAGTTCGGCCGCGGAAAACTCCGGATCCAGGGGCAAGGAACTCCCCGCCGCGGCTCCAGCCCCCAGGGGCGAAACCGCGATTCGTTTCTCGGCGTCCCGAAAGCGCTCCAGATCCCGTGAAAACATCCAGGCATAGGCCAGAAGATGATGCGAAAGCGGGATCACCTGGGCCTGTTGAAGGTGCGTGTACGCTGGGACCGCAATATCGATCACGTCTTCGGACCGGCGCACCAGCGTTTCCGCCAAACCCGCCAGTTCCAAAACTCGCTTATGGACGGCATTCCGAAGGTACAGCCTCAGGTCCAGGGCCACCTGATCGTTCCGGGATCTCCCCGTGTGAAGCTTGCCGGCAACTTCCCCCGCGAGTTCCGTCAGCCGCCGCTCGACGGCCGAGTGAACGTCCTCGTCGGAGTCACGGAATTCGAAACCGCCTTGGGCGGCTTCGGCCTGGATCTGCTCCAGGCCGCCGAGCAGCTGTTCCTGCTCCTGCGATGAGATCAGGCCCGAGTGCGCGAGCATCCGGACGTGAGCCTTCGAACCCTCTAGGTCGTATTTGAGGAGCCTGCGATCGGCCGGGGACACCGTGAACTCCCACAACACGGAATCCCCGGCCTTCGAGAACCTACCTCCCCACAACAACGCCACCCTACTGCCGTACCTGCATAAATATTACTACCCGGCTGCATATCTATGCGCATCGTCCCCGATGTCAAACCTTTTTCTCAAAAACCCTTCAAACGGTTATCCTCTGCAGCCATGAGAATCCCCGTTCCCCTCCCGAAAGCGTATCTCCTCCTGAACCACGGCCCCACGACGCTGGTGACGGCCATGCACGAAAAGCGCGCCAACGTAATGGCCGCCGCTTGGGTCATGGCTCTGGACATCGATCCGCCCAAGGTGATCGCGGTGATCTCCTCCGACGCGTTCACCCGGTCGCTGATCGAAAAATCGGGCGAGTTCGGCCTGAGCCTCCCGTCCACGGATCAAGTGGATCTCACATACAGCGTGGGCAATTCCTCCGGCTCCGATGTGGACAAGTTCAAAACATTCGGGATCGGGACGTTTCCCGGGAAAAAAGTGGAAACCGTCCTCGTGGACGGATGCCTGGGATGGCTCGAATGCAAACTGGTCCCCGAGCCGCACGTTCTTAAGACCTACGATCTCTTGATCGCGGAAGTGGTCGCGGCATGGGTCGACGATTCGGTTTTCGATCCAAAGAAGGGCTGGAAGTTCCAAAAGAACGGCCCGGCCACGATCCACCACCTCACGGGCACAACCTTCACCTGTCCCGGCCGAATGCTGGAGGCAAAGAAGCTCTAGACGGGCCGCCCGAAGGTGCGCCCTGCACCACGGTTGCCGCGGTATCCGCTCCCCATAATCCAGAAAACGCTGCTAAGAGTTCGTGTTATTTCAATAGGATAGCTATTGCCTTGAGTTGGTCGACAAATTGCATTATACGGTGCGTCATAAGGAGTTGCCCCGATGAAATTCTTCGCCCCCGCCGCCGCCCTTTTGATCGCCTTGAGTCTCTTGAGTCCAAAAGCTCAAGCGCAAGGTGGCTTTACGTACAACGAGTGCAAGTCTCGTTTCGATCAAGGTTCGCGTCCCTGGGTTTCACAGCTGCTGACGTATCCCGGCGGCACGTCCACGCGTTGGCTCCTCACCGGCGTGTGTGTCATGACGGATTCCGAGATGAGATACGACCCAACCGGCTTGAAGGACGCCGGTCTTAATTCCCTTTTCTTCAGCGCCACGGATCCGACCACGCCCTTTGCACGAGAGAAGCCGCACGTCTACGCCTACTTCACGGAGAGCGACAAAAGCATCGAGGGAACCTCGTCGACCGTGATTTGGAAGGACGCGCGATCGATTCTCTTCAAAGACCCGCGTTCCTTCACTTTGAAGGACAGTGCATTCGCCTGCAGAATGCAGAGCTCGAAAACAATCCTCTGTAAGGTCGGAAATCCTTCGGAACATGAATATTCGACGGATCCGATTATCTGGATTCTCGAAAAACGCTCGTAAGAATTCCTGAAAAGCGGGCCCCACACCGGGTTCGCTTGCCAAACCAGCGTTCCTCTGGAATATCTTCGGCGTGCCCGTTCCGAACCAAGCTCTTGTCGAATGCGTCCCCAATTTCAGTGAGGGGCGGGATCGCGCGAAAATCGACAAAATCGTGGCCGCCATGGCGGCCGTTCCCGGCGTTGCGGTCCTGGACGTGGATCCCGGCGCCGACACGAACCGGACGGTCGTGACGGCTGTCGGCGCGCCGGAGCCGATGCTCCAGGCCGCCTTCGAAGGGATCCGGGAGGCTTCCGAATTGATCGACATGCGGACGCATCGCGGCGCGCACCCCAGGATGGGCGCGACCGACGTGTGCCCGTTCGTACCGATCTCCGGCACTACGCAAGCCGAATGCGTCGAACTGGCCCGCCGCCTCGGGAAGCGTGTCGGGGATGAGCTGGGGATTCCCGTCTATTTATATGAGGAGGCCGCGACGGCACCCCATCGGAGGAATCTGTCCGACATCCGCGCCGGGGAATACGAAGGCTTCGCCGCAAAAATGCACGAGGCTCCCTGGATCCCGGATTTCGGCCCCAAGGACTTCCAACCCAAACCGGGGGCGACGGTGATCGGCGTGCGGCCGTTCCTGATCGCATACAACGTGAACCTCAACACCCGGGACGTGAAGCTCGCCAACGAGATCGCAGCAGAGATCCGCGAGACGGGCCGCCCCCGCAAAGATGAACACGGCAAGATTCTCAAAGACCCCGACGGCCAGGCCGTGCGCCAACCGGGACGTCTGAAAGCCACTAAAGCCGTGGGCTGGTACATCGACACTTACAACCGGGCCCAGATTTCGATCAACCTGACCGACTTTCACACGACACCCCCACACGTAGCGTTTGAGGCGTGCCGGGAGGAAGCGGAGAAGTTGGGCGTTTTGGTCACAGGGAGCGAGCTCGTGGGTCTCATCCCGCTGGACGCTTTGCTAATGGCGGGGCGGTTTTATCTTCAAAAACAGAGACGCTCGTGGGGCATACCTGAATTGTTGTTGGTAGAGACGGCGATCCAGTCTCTGGGCCTGCGCGATCTGGGGCCGTTCAATGCCAAAGAAAAGGTTATCGAATACCGTCTGGAGGGACGTATGGGACGTTTGGTTTCAATGCCGGTGCATGAATTCGTGGATGAATGTTCGACGGAGACTCCGACACCCGGCGGGGGTAGCGTGGCCGCGCTGGCGGGCTCCATCGCCGCGGCATTGGCTTCGATGGTGGCCAATCTGACGCAAGGGAAGAAGAAGTTCGCCTCCGTCCACGATGAGATGGTGGACGTCGCCGTCCGCGGCCAGGGACTCAAAGCCGAACTCCTCTCGGCCGTGGACCGGGATACGGATGCGTTCAACCGCGTGATGGACGCCTTCCGAATGCCCAAGGGAACGCCGGAGCAGGAGAGCGCCCGTGCGGCGGCGATCGAGGGGGCCACAAAAGGAGCGGCCGAGGTTCCGCTCTACGTCATGGAAAAAGTGCTTCCGATTCTTGAGTTGGCCCGGATCACGGCCGAGAAGGGCAATCCGGCGTCCCGAAGCGATGCCGGCGTCGCCGCCTCCATGGCGCGAGCCGCATCGGAAGGCGCTTATCTGAACGTGAAGATCAACACGGCCGGCCTGAAGGATCGGGCCGCGGCCGAGCGGCTGAACAAGAAGGCCGACGAGTTTCTGGAAAAGACCCGTTCCGCCGCCGAGAAGGTCTGGAAGATCTGCACGACCTCCACATGATGGATCGTGACCTCGCTCGATAAGCGGCAGAACCGTTGGGGAGCGCTCCTCCTTTTCGTGGGAACGCTCCTGCTCTTCTCAGCCACGAACCTGGACGGGACCTGGATCCTGGACGACCGGTACCAGATCGAACGGAATCCCTACCTGCGGTCCATCACTCACGTTCCTCACATCCTTACGACACCGCTTTGGATGGCCACCGGCGCCGAATCGCCAGGTTCAGGCATATACCGGCCCGTCCACATTCTCTCCTACGCCGTCGACTATCACCTGACGGGCCTTCGCCCTTGGTTTTTCCACCTCGACAGCAACCTCCTCCACGCCTTGAACGTCCTGCTTCTCTTCTTCCTCGCAAGACGGTTTCTAGCGTTCCGGACATCTTTGATCGTGGGTGCCCTGTTCGCCGTTCATCCGATCGTGACCGAAACGGCCACGTGGATCGGCGGCAGAATGGATCTTCTGGTTACGCTCTTCGCTCTCAGCTGCGTTCAAGCTCTGGCCTCCCTCACTAATGGGCACGACGGCCCGAAGTGGGCCGCTTGGGTGCTTTATGTTCTCTCAATCCCGTTCGGGATTTTTTCGAAAGAAGTTTTCGTTCCTGTGCCGTTCGCGACGCTGGCCGCGATTGCGCTTTTCCGCGGCTTCCGCGGGATCAACCGCAACGCCTGGGTCGCGTTCGGGATTGCCGTTATAGCGACGGTCGCGTGCCTTTCCTGGCGATCCCACGTCATCGGAATTCCAATCGCGTCTTTGTTCGCCCCCATCGCAACGGTCAACTTCCCGGCGCTCCTCCGGCGTTTCTTCACTCTAACGCTGATCCCGGCAGATACCGAATTCCTGTTCCGTTACGTGCCGGCACACACGTCGCTCGCCATAAGCGCCCTGATGACCGTGGCGACGGTGCTCGGCACCATGGCCGTGGCATGGTGGGCCCGGAGAGGCGCTGCCGTACCGCTGGGCCTCGGATTGTTTCTCGCGCCGCTCGTGCCGATATCCCTCGTCGTGGACATCACGGGCCTGTTGAGCGAACGCTATTTCTATCTTCCCTTGGCGGGTTTTCTGCTCTTCGCCGGAGGCATGGTTGAGATTTTATCTCCATGGATCCGGAGTCACACGGGGGCATGGCTCAAACGTATGTTCCCGGTCGCGGCGGGCGCCCTGATCTGCCTCTTGGCCGTCCAGACCGGCGCTCGAAACCGGGATTGGATCAATGAGCCGCGGCTCTATTCCTCCTCGATCGCCCGGGATCCGGCCAACCCCCTGCCCAACTACTTTCTGGCCGTCATGTACCATCGGTTGGGAGACACGTCGTCGGAGATTGCCAATTACGAAACCGCACTAAGCAAGGACGCCGACCACATCTCGTCGCTCAACAACCTGGCCGTTCTTTTCATCGAACGGGGCAAGGATGCGGAGGCGCGTGCACTCTTGGATCGGGCATTCCGAATCCAGCCCGCAAGGCCCAAGACCGTATTCAACTACGGTTATCTGTACGAGAAGATGGGGCGTTCAGACGAAGCCAGGCGATGGTACACGCGGGCCCTGGAACTCAAACCGGACTATGAACTCGCGAGACAGGCCCTGGACCGTCTGGAGACACATCGTTAGAGCCAGGACCGACATGGTTTTTAGCCTCGATTTGCGTTAAAAGAACGCATGGCTGAATTTTTCTACAAGGAGCCGTTTCCGCTCGGCCCCGACACGGCGAAATACAGACTCCTGACAAAAGACCACGTGTCCGTGGCCCCGTTCGAAGGAAGGGAAGTCCTCAAAGTCGAACCGGAGGGCCTCACGCTCCTGGCCCGCGAGGCGTTGCGGGACATCTCGTTTCTCTATCGCACCAGGCACCTCCAACAGGTCGCCGCGATCCTGGACGACCCGGAAGCGTCACCCAACGACCGGGGCGTGGCTCTGGCGATGCTCCGAAACGCCGAGGTCTCGGCGGAATTCATTCTCCCGATGTGCCAGGACACGGGAACGGCCACCGTAATCGGCAAGAAGGGACAGAACGTCTGGACCGGCGCGAACGACGACGAATGTCTCTCGCGAGGGATCTACGAGACGTTTCAGAAGGAGAACCTGCGTTATTCGTATGTCTCGCCGCTCAAAATGTACGAGGAGAAGAACACGGAGACCAACCTCCCCGCTCAAATCGACATCTACGCCACCGAAGGAATGCGCTACGACTTCCTGTTCGTCGCCAAGGGAGGCGGTTCGGCCAATAAGACGTTCTTTTATCAGGAGACCAAGGCCACGCTGAACCTTCAAAGCCTGGAGAAATTCCTGACGGAACAACTTAAAAAGATCGGAACAGCCGCGTGCCCGCCGTACCACCTGGGTTTTGTGATCGGCGGGACGTCCGCCGAGGCCTGCCTCAAGACGGTCAAATTGGTGACCGCGGGATATCTGGATACCCTGCCGACCACCGGAAACGCATACGGGCAGGCGTTCCGGGACGCTGAACTCGAATCCCGGATGCTGAAAGCCGCGCAAAACACGGGAATCGGCGCACAGTTCGGCGGCAAATATTTCGCTCTGGACGTGCGCGTCGTGCGCCTTCCGCGCCACGGTGCCTCCCTCCCGATCGGCCTGGGTGTTTCCTGTTCGGCCGACCGGAACGCCAAAGCACGCATTGATAAGGACGGGATCTGGTTGGAAGAGATGGAACGGGATCCCGGGCGTTTCATTCCCAAGAAGTACCGCGGAAAGGACGACCGGGGCGTCGTGAAGATCAACCTGAACCGGCCGATGAAGGAGATTCTGGCCGAGCTTTCGCAACACCCGGTCACGACGCGCCTGGCCCTGACGGGAACGATGGTCGTGGCTCGTGACTCGGCCCACGCCAAGCTCAAAGAGCTGCTGGATCAGGGCAAGCCTCTGCCCGCGTATATCAAGGATCACCCGGTCTATTACGCCGGCCCCGCAAAGACGCCCAAAGGTTACGCCTCGGGGAGCTTCGGCCCCACGACGGCGGGAAGGATGGATTCCTATGTGGATCTCTTCCAGTCCCAAGGCGCCTCGCTGATCATGCTCGCGAAGGGGAACCGGAGCCGGCAGGTGACCGATGCCTGCAGGAAGCACGGCGGTTTTTATCTGGGTTCGATCGGCGGGCCGGCCGCGATTCTGGCGCAGGAGAACATCAAGAAGGTGGAAGTCCTGGACTATGCCGATCTCGGAATGGAGGCGATCTACAAGATCGAAGTCGAGGATTTTCCCGCGTTCATCTTGATCGACGACAAAGGAAACGACTTCTTCGCGCAGCTGAGCTGACCTAAAACCTCGTTTTTCTGTCTGCGCGAGACGCCCGCATCTTCGCATTTGCACAGGTTTCTGGCTGCGGGCCCGGATCTCTGTGCAGACACGGCAAGGGGGTGTCGTCGCCGGCAGGTACCCCAAATGCTCGCGCCCAACGATTGCTTTCATCGCCGAATAGTTCCTTGCGCTCCGGCTTTGGGGCCCCTCCCTGTGTCGCCGCCACCCGCACCGGGTCCGCTATGAGCCCTCCTGGCAAGGATCGCTGGCTATCAGAATACCCCTTAGTCCCGTCAACGACGTTTCACCTCTTGCCCACCCGTGAGGGCTCATCCATATAAAATGAAGAAGCACTGACGCTTCGGGGGATTGGAGATTAACAGAGGCGCCGTCGCTTGTTTCTCAGCCGCGACTTAAGGTTCTTGAAGCCTCCAAGCGGGCTGGGGGGTCTGCCGGAGCGGAGGTAAGGCGCAGGATCGCCGTGTTGGGGACACCCATCAGTGGGTGTCCCCCGTGATGCGATCCGAGCCACGGAGCGCAGGCAGCCACCTGGCCCGCCCAGCTTCTCGATGCTTACGAATAATCCGGTTTACGTAATCAGCTTGCGCTCGCGGGCGGCGGCTTCGAGCTCCCCACGGAAGTCGGGATGCGCGACGGAGATCAGCGCTTCGGCCCGCTTCCGGATGTTCTTTCCGAACAGATATGCGACGCCGAATTCAGTCACGACATAATGCACGTCGGCCCGGCTTGTAACGACTCCCGCTCCCGGAGTCAATACGGACACGATGCGTGACATGGTTCCTTTTTTCGCCGTGGCCTGCACCGCGATGATCGGCTTGCCGCCCTTCGACTGCGCGGCGCCGCGAATGAAGTCCACCTGCCCGCCGAATCCCGAGTAAATGTACGTGCCGATCGAATCGGAACAAACCTGGCCGGTAAGGTCCACCTCCAAAGCGGAGTTGATCGCCACCATCTTCTCGTGTTGCGCCACGATGTACGGGTTGTTTGTGTAGTCCGAAGGATGCGCTTCAAACAGCGGGTTGTTGTCCAGATAGTCGTACAGGTGCTTGGTTCCCAGCGCGAACGTCAGGACGGCCTTCCCCTGGTGAATCGTCTTTTTTCGCCCCGTGATGATCCCCTTCTCGATCGTCTCCATCACGCCGTCCGAGACCATCTCGGTGTGAATCCCCAGGTCTCTTTTCCCGTCCAGGAGGTTCAACACGGCATCCGGAATCCCGCCGATCCCCAACTGAAGCGTTGAACCGTCCTCGATCAAAGGCGCTATGAATCCTGCGATTTTCTGTTCGATTTCGGAAACGGGGCGTCGCGGGAGCTCGATCAAGGGAAACGAATCCTCCACGATGGCCGTGGCCTGGGAGATATGGAAGAAGCAATCCCCCAGGATGCGGGGCATCTGGTCGTTCACAAGAACGATCACAATCTTGGCGTTTTCCACGGCCGATTTGCTGGCCAGCGTTTCGGCGCCCAAGCTCAGGAATCCGTGTTCGTCCGGCGGGGAAGTCTGGACGATCGTCACGTCCAGCGGGACGAGCCTTTCCTGGAAGAGGCGCGGGATTTGGAAGAGGAAGACCGGAACGTAGTCCGCGCGCCCCTCGTTCACCGATTTCCGGTCCGCGGAGCCCACGAAAAAGCTGTTGTGGCGGAAATGCCCCCCCAGGGACGGGTCGCCGAACGGATCATCACCGATCAGAAGGACGTGATTGAGGCGGACGTCCTTAAGTTCGTCTTTGCGTTCCACGAGCGCGCGAAGCACGGGATAGGGCGTAGCCGCGTTACCGCTGTAATAGATTTGATGGCCGCTTTTCACCAACTTCGAGGCTTCCTGGGCGCTCTTGAGTTTGCTTCGGTACTCCTCCATCCATTTCATCGAACACTCCTCTTTTTCTCCGTGCCTAAGACTTCCACGAAAACATCCCCCATGATTTCTTCACTTCCCTAGCCGGGCCGCCAGTTCGGGAACTTGGATCTCCCCCTTGTGGATATATGTTCCTTTTCGGATCGCCTCCGACTCGGTCAGGGCCTTCTCAATCCCTTCGCGCGCCACTTGAGCCACATACGGAAAGGCCTCCCGGCTCAAGACTTTGGACGCCGTGCGAGGGATGCTCGCCGTAAGCGCCGGCACGCAATAATGGACGACGTTGTCCACGGTGAACGTGGGCTGTGTCAGCGTCGTCGGCCGACTGGTTTCCACGCAGCCCCCTTGGTCGATCGCCACGTCGATGATCACACTTCCCGGCCGCATGGCCGAGACCATCTTCCTCGTGACCAGATACGGGGTCCGTAGACCGTGCATCCTGACAGCCCCGATGATCACGGCCGATTCCGCCGAGAAGCGGGCCACGTTCCCGGCGTTCGCCACGTATTTCTCCACCGCCGCAGGGAGTTCCTCCCGGGCCCGCCGGAGGCACTCTTCGCTCCGGTCCATGATTCTCACTTTCGCCCCGGTCAAGACGAGGTTTCGAACCGCCGTCCTTCCCACGGTGCCGGCTCCAAGGACCAAGACCCGCGTGGGGTTTATTCCGGGTACTGCGCCGAGCAGGACTCCGCGGCCGCCGTTCTCCTGGTGCAGGAGATGGGCGGCGATGTGCACGACCATCTGGCCGGCCAACTCCCCGATGGCGCCCAGAATCGGGGGATGCCCGTTCGCATCCTCGATTGTTTCGTAGCCGATCGCCGTGATCTTCCGGTCCTGCATCTTGAGAATGAGTTCTTTCGGGGCCACGATCAAATGGTGGAACGCGAAGACCACCTGTCCCGCTTCCAAAAGCCCGACATCCTCAAGAGAGGGGGCCCGAACCCCCAGAATCACACCGGATCGGCGTAAGGTTTCTTCCCTTTGGTAGACAATCTGGGCACCCGCTTCCGCGTATTCGCTGTCCTCGAACCTGGCGTCCAAGCCCGCCCCGGTCTGCACGAAGACCCGATGTCCCTTGTCCACGAACTGACGGACGCCGAACGGCGTCAGCGCCACACGGTGCTCATCGGCCGCCGACTCTTTTACTACGCCGATATCCATATCCCGGTCCTCCGTCGGTTCGAATCATTCACGAAAGAAAACCGCTTCCGCGAATCGGGCGGCAATCTAGTCGTTTCGAGCCAAAATCTCCAACACTTCTCGCTCACCCTTTGATCATCACCAGGAGCATCTTGAACGCCTCCTCCGCGTAGACCGCGTGGCGGACGTTCGCCGGCATGACGATCCCCTCCCCCTCCGAAACGGCATGCTTCTTATCCCCGATTACGATGCCCGCCCGCCCTTTCAGGACGTAGACAAAAGCGTCATACGGCGCCGTGTGGGCGCTCAGCTCCTCGCCCACGGCAAAGGAGAAAAGCGTGACGTTCCCCGCCGGGGACTTCATCACGGCGCGGCTCACAATGGAGTCCGGCGCTTCCTCCACCAGCCCGGCAAGCGAAAACGGCGAATCCAACGTTCTGGTGTCCTCAATCTTCAACGGCATGCTCGTTCTCCTTTCGGTTTCTGTGGCGGCGGCGGAGTTTACACCGACGACGATGCCGTTTCCGCAGAGATTTTTAAGGGCTTCATTTATTAATAATTACGAAATGTTACCAACACATCTTTAATGTATATGTTTACATATTCGGACCTGGCGCGTCGATCCGATCGGGGAGAAGCGTTCCTTCCATTTCAAGAACGTGGCTCCGAGAAACTTTACATTGATGGATCGCACCAACACCCCGCCGATACAACGCGACGCCTTCGGCCTCCACGCAGCCCAGGAGTGGAGACCGGTCGATTTGCGTTCCGCAAACGGGTGAACTAGATTACGCGCCAATTCAAACGACCGGCGAACGGCTCCGCATGGCCGCGCCGAGGGAAACCACATCAACCGAAGTAACCAGGAGCGAACAAAATGAGCATGGACAAGAAGGCGGATCTGGCCGGACCGGGAATCAGCACGTACGAAGAGGTCGAGAGAATCCTCCCGACCGAGTACGAATCTCCGTTGAATCCGAAGGACACGCAAAAGGCCCTCTTCGAAGTGAAGTACTACATCGAAGAGAACCTCTGCAAAGAACTGAACCTCATCATGGTCCAGGTTCCCCTCATCGTTTCCAAGGAAAGCGGCGTGAACGATTACTTGGACCGGGACGGTTCGCGGACGCCCATCGACTTCCCTTGCGGCCTGGGGATCAAGCCCCGCATCGACGCACAGGTCGTGCAAGCCGCCACGAAGTGGAAACGGATGGCGCTCAAGCAATTCGGCATGAAAACTGGCGAAGGCCTCTGCACGGACATGAAGGCCGTCCGGAAGGACTATTTCCTGGATCACGATCACAGCGCTTACGTGGACCAGTGGGATTGGGAAAAGGTTATGACCGCGGACCAGCGGAACCTGAAGTTCCTGAAAGCCACGGTCGAGGGCATTTGGAAGGTGATCAAAGGGGCCGAAGACCACGTTCAGAAGAAGTTCCCTCAGCTCAGGTCCAAGAAATATCCGGACCTGCCGGACGAGCTGACGTTCCTGCACGCGGAGGAAATCCTGGACATGTACCCGACCTTGCCGCGTAAACAGCGCGAGACGGCCATCCTCCAGAAGCACCCCGCGGTCTTCATAATCGGAATCGGTTGGACGCTCAAGGACGGTTATCCGCACGAGATGCGGGCCGCCGACTACGACGACTGGGTCACCGAGACGAAGACGGAGGACGGCCGCACCATGCACGGCCTGAACGGCGACATCCTGGTGTGGAACCACGTCACCAAACGGCGGCACGAGTTGACGTCGATGGGGATCCGCGTGACGAAAGAGACGCTCAAGAAGCAGCTGGAACTCACGAACCAGCTGGATTTCCTGAAGCTCCCGTACCATCAGATGATCCTCAATGACCAGATCCCGCTTTCAATCGGAGGCGGAATCGGCCAATCGCGCACGTACATGGCGATCTTGAAGAAAGCCCACCTGGGTGAAGTGAGCGTCACGATCTGGCCCAAGCAGCTCAAGGAGATCTGCAAGAAGAAAAACATCCACGTTCTGGAATAGTCGCAGAACGCGGTTAGAGTTGTTCGAGAACCCCGCCCCCTGGCGGGGTTCTTTTTTCTCCACGGCGCGACGGGGCCAAGCCTGGCCTCGTTGGTGGGTCCAACCATGTGTGCAGGCCGTCGGCTTGTGCACCCCCCACGGCTGCGGCCCGTTAGTCCTCGCCGCGGGGGACCCCCCAAGCCGCCGGCCAGTAGCTCTTGGGAGGAGCGCCTTTACGCGCTAAGGAGTTTGAATCCGCCGGAAGCCGGGCACAGACCCTAACACAGGAGATTAAGCGCCCTGGGAGCAAACTCTCAACCCGCAAGCGTTAATCACCGTGGAGTCCTTCGATTCTTCTTCAAGGAATAGAGAACTGAACTGTCGGGCGTGATTCCGGGCTCACGCGGGTGATGGCCACGATTTCGAATTCGGCGCGTGCGCCTATTTTGTCCCCTTATTTGAAGGAGCTGTTCGCCGAAGCTTGGGGGGAAAGACTGGACCTCGCGCGCGGATTACCGTCGCCCCAGGCCACCGGCCCTCCTTCCCCCATACGATTCCCAGTCCAGTCTCGCCCCTTGCGTTGCAAAGAAAACGCTTCGAGCTTTTGAGGCGTTCAGGCGGGCCGGGGGGCTGCCGGAGCGGAGATTAAGCGCAGGATCGAGACGCAAGAAAGACGAGGCGATCCGAGCCACGGAGCGCAGGCAGTCACCTGGCCCGCCCGACTCCCGCCTTTCGAATCAATCGGTTTAGAGAGCGCGCCAACGGCGGCCGTCCCGGATCAAGAGATCGTCAGCCTCCTTGGGTCCCGGCGTGCCCTGCTCGTAAAGCCGCACGGGGAGCCTTCCGTTCCCCTCCCACGCCTCCACGATCGGCGTGATGAACTTCCAGGCTTCTTCCACGCCGTCCCGCCGCGCAAAGAGTGTGGCGTCCCCTCGGATGCAATCGAGCAGAAGGCGCTCGTACGCTTCGGAAATAGGTTTCCCGAACGCTTCGGCATAGTTCATGTTCATGAAGACGTTTCCCACCGACACGTGTTCGCCCGGAACCTTCGCCACGAACCGGAGCGAAACGCCTTCGTTCGGCTGGATTCGGAGCGCCAGGACGTTCGACTCCACGATCTGGCACGTTTCCTCCTGGCCAAAGAGGGAAAGAGGAACCGGCTGGAATTGGATCGCCACCTCCGTCACGCGCTGAGAGAGACCCTTCCCGGCCCGGAGATAAAAAGGAATCCCCTGCCAGCGCCAGTTGTCGATCAGGATCTTCATGGCCACGTACGTCGGCGTCCGGGAGTTCTTCGCAACCCCATCTTCCGAAAGGTAGCCATGGTACTGGCCCATGATGACCTGCTCGGCCGCTTCGTCACCGGCGATCGGCCGGAGGGCGCGAAAGACCCGCGCCTTTTCGTCTCGGATATCGTCCGCGGAAAGCGTCGACGGAGGCTCCATCGCGCACAACGCCAAGACCTGGAGCAGGTGGTTCTGGACGACGTCGCGCACGACCCCCGTTTCGTCGTAAAAAGCCCCGCGGTGCCCCACACCCATCGACTCCGCCGCCGTAATCTGGACGTGATCGATGTATTTCCGGTTCCAGAGGTGCTCGAAGATCGGGTTTCCGAATCGAAACACCAAAATGTTCTGGACCGTCTCTTTGCCGAGATAATGATCGATTCGGAAGACCTGGCTTTCATCGAACGCCCCGGCCACCAACCGGTTCAGCTCGCAGGCCGACGCGAAATCCCTCCCGAAAGGTTTTTCGATGATTACCCGCGTCCAGGACTCTTCCCGAGGCCCCCCCACCAGACCGGCACGGACCAGATTGTTCAGAATCACGGGAAAAAGCTCGGGGGGAACGGCCAGATAGAACATGCGGTTTCCCCGCGTCCCGTGGGACACGTCCGTAGCGGCAAGCTTCGTCTTGAGGGCTTGATAGAGATCGGAACGCTCGAATTCCCCCGCGATGTACTCGAAGTCGGCCGCCAGCGATTCCCACACCTTCGGATCGATCGGTGTCCTACGGGAAAACTGGTTCGCTGAGGAGAGGAATTTCTTTCGCAGATCCGAGATCTCATGCGGTTTGCGCCCGACACCCAGGACGAACATCGATTCGGGAAGCGCACGGTCCAGTTTCAGATTGTAGAGCGCGGGCACGAGCTTCCGCGCCGCGAGATCCCCCGTAACGCCGAAGATGACCAGAACGCAAGGTTCGAGCGTCCGTTCTTTTAGGATCGGAACGCCAGGGATCTCTCGTATCCGGATCCCCGAAGGTGTGTCGGCGCGTATGATCACTTGGAGCCTTCCAGGCCGAAGGCCTCGGTTGGTGGGGTGAGGAGGGATGCCGCGGCCCGATCCGCGAGCCAAAGGCACGTTCCGCCCTTGCGCCCGATTTTCTGGGCCGGGTATTTCGCGGGGTCCGAGGGGCCTTCCAGCACCGCTTGAAGCGTCTCCGCCTTGTTGCTTCCCGCCACCAAAAACAGAACCCGTTCCGCTGCGTTGAAAACCGGAACGGTCATCGTAAGCCGTGTGGCGCGAAGAAGCGGCACTGGGTTGGCGACCACCCAGCGCGTCCGCTCATCCAGGGCGCGGGTTCCCGGAAACAACGACGCCGTGTGCCCGTCCGGGCCAAGACCCAGCAGAATGAGATCGAACACTGGGGAACCCTCCCCCACCTTCAGGTCGAACCACTTCGCGATTTCCTCCTCGTATTCCCGGGCCGCCAGATCCTTGTCCTCGCGCTCTCCCCTCATCCGATGCACCCGCGCCTTCGCAACGCCCAAAGGCTCCAACAACGTTTCGTTCGCCATCCGGAAATTGGAATCGGGATGATCGGGTCCGACCGGGCGCTCATCTCCGAAGAAGAATTCCACCGCATCCCAACTGACCCTTTTGCGTCCGGGCCCCGTCGAAAGCAGCTCGTGCGTCCGCCGGGGCGTCACTCCCCCCGAAAGGACCAGGCTCGCTTTTCCGCGCGCGGAAACAGCCGACTGAAGCACATCGCAGACCTCTTCCGCGGCGGCGCGGCTGAGAGCTTCGGGATCGGAAAAGACGCGGATCATTTTTTCCCCGGTTCCACGTGTCCGCCGAATTTTTTCCGCATCGCCGAAAGCACCTTCTCGGCAAATGTGTGCTGGCGGCGTGAACGGAAACGGGCGTAGAGCGATGAGGAGATCACGTCGGCCGGGACGGCTTCCTCGATCGCGGCGGCCACGGTCCAGCGGCCTTCGCCCGAGTCTTCCACGATCCCTTCGTAATCGGAGAGTGCGGGGTCCTCCGCTAGTGCCTCCGCCGCCAGGTCTAGGAGCCAGGAACTCACGATGCTCCCCCGGCGCCAGACCTCGGCGATGTCCCCAAGAGGGAACTCGTAGCGAAGTTCCTTGGGAAGCCGTTCCGAATCGGCGTTCTTCAGGATGTCGAAGCCCTCGGCATAGGCCTGCATCAGGCCGTATTCGATCCCGTTGTGGATCATCTTGACGAAATGCCCCGCCCCCACGGGCCCGCAATGGAGATACCCTTCCTCAGCGGAGTCCGCCTTCTTCCTTCGGCCCTGCGTCGGAGCGATTCCGCCTCGTCCCGGCGAGAGCGTTTTGAAGATCGGATCCAACCGGCGGACGGTGTCCGCGTCGCCTCCGATCATGAGGCAGTAACCCCGCTCCAGCCCCCAGACTCCGCCGCTGGTCCCGACATCCGCATACCGGACACCTTTCGGTTCCAGAGAGCCCGCGCGACGCACATCGTCTTTGTAAAAGGAGTTCCCGCCGTCGACCAGAACGTCATCATTTTCCAGGAGATCCGTCAGATTCGAAACCGTTTGTTCGGTAGCCGCCCCGGCAGGGACCATCATCCACACGACGCGAGGCTTATAGAGCTTCGCCACCAGCTCCTTGAGAGAATTGGACGGAACCGCATTTTCCCCGGCCATCCGGGCGACCTGCTCGGGATTTGCGTCATAGACAACGCATTGGTGCCCGCCGCGATGGAGGCGCCTCACCATATTGGCGCCCATCCTGCCGAGTCCGACAAAACCGATCTGCATCGCAAGTTCCTTTCTTCCGAGAGCCCTTGGTTCGCAGTGCCTGCAAGGTCTCTTTATCAGGCTTGAAGCCTGAAGCGTAGATGGCTCATTCGCCCCGCTCCGGAGCCGGCATTTTCTTCCGCGGGCCGAGGATCACCAGGCTCAAGGGGATCATCAAACCGAGAGCGGCCAGAAACAGCGACGGCCAGAGATATTTCGGATGGTACTTGAGATGAATCCGGCTCTCTCCCGCCGGAATCGGCACGGCCGCAAAGAGGAGGTGGGCCGGAAACACAGGGGCCCGAGCTCCATTCACTTGCGCCGTCCACCCGGAATCGTACGCCTGGCTCACCCAAACAAAACCCGGGCCCGTGGTCCTGCACCGGATCTCGTATTCGTCCGTGGAGGGAAGCGAATACGTGCACGCACCGCGTGCCTCGGCTGAAAGGCCCTCAAGCTGTGGGCCTTCGTACCAAAGATCCCGATAGGCGTTCCGCCCGCTCAAGAGAAGCGAACGGGCCCCCAACCGGTCCTTGACCGCGGTTCCGAGCGGATAGAACCGGACCCGCGGGACTGCGGACGGATCGAAATAGATGTTGTACGGGGCAACGCGGCCGACGCGCTCGATCCCGCTGACGGGTTTCTCTCTGCCCGTGGAGAAGAAGAGCGGAGCGCCAAGCAGGGAGACGTACGAATGCGGACTCGGCCACATGGCATGAACGGTTTCGATGCTGTCGCCGAACTCCTCGGGTCCGCTCAAGTAGTTCAGGTACCTCCAGGAGAAGAACGGGGAACCTCGCCCGTTCACCATCTCGATCCCCTCCTGCACAAACGCATTCGCAAGAAGGGGCCCGTCTCCCAACATGACGCGGGGCCTCTCCTCTCCGCTCAGGTTTCGTGCGGCTTCTGCCAGCTCTCCCCGCAGCCGGTCAAACCGGCGGGAAGCCTCGGGAACGTAAAAGGGGAAAAACAACGCAAGCGGGAGGACCAGGGCGGCGCTTCCCACCGCGGCGATGCCATACCGCACGTTGGAACGCAGCCGTTTCACGAACCGTTCGGAGATCAACTGCCAACCCAGGCCGGCCAGCAGGCCGAGAGGGAGAATGCAATTGATCAGGAACCGGCCGGGGCTCCGGAACGAGGCCGCGCCGGGAAGAAGACGGAAGGCCTTCAAAAGCCAAGTAGGTTCCGCCATCCCAAGCGCCAGGAACAGGAGCACCAGCCCCCAAAGGCCCAATACCCGGGCCTCCCTTCTAAGAAGCGCGGCAAGAGCGAGCAATACGACGATCGGACCGACGAACACGCCGCTTTCGAATACCGTCGCGTCGTTCCGTGCGATGAAGTCCAACGACGGCCCGAATAGAAATTCCTTCAGCTGGTGGGGAAAGAGACGGAACCAGATGGCTCGTTCCCAAGGGAAGGCCCCGGACCGTATCGATTCATGTTGGGAGATCGCCGTCGCGATACCCTGCGGCAGGGCCACCAACACGGCGGCCGCAGCAGCCACAAGAAGCCCACACACGAAGGCCCTTTTCCCGAAAAGGCGCGGCCTCAGCGCAAGCGCCGCAAGAGCCAGGAAGACGGCGCTGTAATATGCCGTCTGGGGCGCCCCCGCTTGGGACAGCATGGTTCCCTCGAGAAAAAGCACGGCGGTCCAGATCCGCCAATCCCGCTCTTCAGAGAACGTTAGAAGTGTAGCCAAGAGGTGGGGGATCCACGAAACGGCGGCCAGAATGAAAACGTGGTTCGTCCAGAGATGGGAGCACATCCAACCGTTGAACGCGAAGACAAAGCCGCAAAGCCAAGCGGGAAGGCGTTCGAGGCCCAGCGCCCTGCCGGCCCGGAAGCCGCCGAAATGCGCCCAGGCGAAATGCAGCGCCAGGTAAATCGAAATGGAATACTCCGGACGGAAAAGGAGGATCCATCGGGGCGGATAGAACAACGAGTTCTCCGGCTCCGCGAGAACGCTCTTGCCCAACAAGAGATACGGATTCCACAGCGGAAAATGCCCGAGCTTCAGCTCGTTCAGTATGAAACGCTGCCAGGGAAGATAGATCTGCTCGAAATCGTTTCCGCCCAAAAGGCGCCACCCCGTGAGGTATGGAAAGAACACCAGGATCGGGAATGCGAGGAAACCCAAGAGCAGGCACCAGCGGCGGAGTGTCGGCGACATCACGTCACGCCCCGACCGAGCCGGGCGAATGCGCGCGCCGCACGAGGCGGGTCAGCCACCAGACGCTGAGAGCCGCAAGCGAAAGGATCAGCGCCAGAGCGATCCATGAAGCAGGCGTGCCGTCCAGCCAGAGGTTGACGTAAGGGATCTGCCAGTCCGCCCCCGGCTTCCAGGCG
>JAZDIZ010000189.1:0-3135 GCA_043804515.1 Pseudomonadota bacterium
CATGGCGGAAAGGCATCTCCGGACGGAGGAACGGACCCAACAAGAACCCGTTTCCCCAGAGAAGGTGCAATCTCTTGTCAACCGGATTGAGGGCTTGAGCAAACGGGAGACCGAGAAGGTCCTTCTGAGAGAGGCTCCTGAAAGACCCCTTACGTCCGAGACCGTCCGGCCCATCACGGCGGAGATCAGTGAAGTGCGGTTTCCAATTACCGAAGAGACCCGACAAGCCATGGAGAGGTTCTGGAACCTGAAAGGCCGTTGCAGTGTTTCCGAACTCTTTTCGGTTTGTCTCGACTTCTATCTGAGCCAAAAGGATCCGAGAGAGAAGGATAGGAAAAAGGCCTTAACCTTACCGGTAAGGTTGAAGACTCAACCCGGCTCTTCGACCGACTCCACGCCTCCTACTCGGTATATTGCTGCCGACGCCAAACGAATGGTCCGGGATCGATCCAAAGGACAGTGCGAATATGTCGATCCAAAGAGCGGACGCCGATGCGAAAGCCGCTACCTTCTTGAGTTCGACCATATGGATCCGTACTGCTCGGGTGGCTCATCTAATGGAGAGAACATCAGGCACCTGTGTCGGATGCACAATCAGTATCTTGCAGGAAAAATGTTTCAATCCGAGGCCGAATTGCTTTCGAGTCGCCCGTGACGTTGGCTGAGTTGCAGGCCCCGTCTTCCCCCCTTAAACAACCCTTTTTGTTTGGCACGCGCCGCGGGCGGACTTCGATGCCAGTTCTTCCGCAGCCTGTTAGCTCCTAAACGTTCCCTGAACGAGAAGCTTCGAATTTGGACAAGGGGCCCGTAGAATACGAGACCATGGAACTGGGACATGCGCTCAAACAAACCGTTTGGATTGTTATCGGCCTTCTCTTCTTGCCGGCGGCGGTGCAGGCGCAGGCGTTCGACACGGGTCGGGACCCGCTGACGCCGACGGATAAGTTCAGCGCGGAGACGGGATATCTGGCTCTGCCTGACGGTGGCAGGGGGTTCCACTTCTCGTTGGCCGATGCCTCCTATCTGGGACCGAATCGGGACCTTCTGATCGAGTTCGAGCTTCCGGTCGAACACTTCCGCCCCGATACTGCAGGGCTAGGGGCGAAGACAGGCCTGGGGGACATCGGCATCTCCTTCGGCCACGTCATCTTCGGGTCCCAATTGAGCCACCTGATTGCGGTGGGAGGGGTTCTGAACACGGCTACGAGCGACGTGCTGGGGAAGGGGCGCTGGGCGATCGTTCCCACGTACGGAATCTCATGGGCGCCGGTGGATTGGTTCACGCAGGTTGTTTTGGCGGACTGGAAGCGCTCGCTTTCCGAGGAATCCGGCGTCACGCCGTTGAACCGCCTCGTGTTCCGCAGTCGGTCGATTTTCCGTTTTTCGGAGGGTTTTTATTCCTCGATCGAAGCCACACCCTCCGTGGATTTCCAACGCGACGGAAAGAGGGGATTGGCCGTAGGGGGACGGATGGGAATCATGCTGGGGGCGCTCCGGAACCTAGGTTTCTTCGTGCAAGGGGGCCGTCCGCTGGATTCATATACGAGAGCTACGGACGGGGGGTACTCCGCGGCGATAGGGATTGAAGTAGTGGAAAGCCGGGGGGCTCCAGGAGAGTGAGCTAACCCGGAGTTTGGGTTTTCTGCCGTTTGGCAAGGAGGAACGCCAGAAGGAGGCCGGCGATCAAACCCACCACGACACCCACGATCTGGACGCCGATCAGCCTTCTCATGCCCCAGGAAATGGCCGGGGAACAGTCGAAGCCAGGATTGATCGGGGGTTTGAACCACCACAACAGGAACCTGGGGCCCATCCACGTCGTGACGAAGAGACCGATCACCGGCCCCAGGGCGGAAAAAACTGCGACTTTCTTCATATGAACGGGCTGATATCCGCAGGCGGCGGAAATCTCAACTTTCGTAACCTGGAATATTTGCAAGGGAAACGGCATATTTGCCGCATCTCTGCGTTGGGCGCCTGCGCGCAGTCCTCATTTGCCTTTCAAGCAAACTCCGGTCTGTGCTCAGCGCCCGCCTTGATCTGCGCCAAATCTGACCGTTTCGTAGTGATTCGAAGCGTCTCAAAAATAATGCGGGCTAAGAGAAGTCGAGAATCAGACGGCGGGAAGAGTTCGGCCGATGAGGGGCACCCATCCCGGCCGTGAAGACAGCCACCGCGACAGTGGGGCGTATGAAAGCGTGAGGATGAGCGTCCAGGCCATATCCGACGCGAACGTCGCACCGTAAAAGGGGATCGCCGCCGTATAGCATGCGACCAACCCGGAAGCCGTATGGCCGTACCATCCCGCCGCCCAAACGCCGAAGTTCGAAATCAGAAAGAAGAGTGCGGAACCGGCGGCGGCGGCGTAAACGGCCCCGCCCCGTCGATTCCGAAGCCGCCGGCCCAGGAACGTCTGCAAAGCGAAGCCCGCATAGACGAAAGGCGTGACGGCCGAGAAGAGAGGATAACCGTGAAGCCTGGACAAGGCGTAGTCCGAAACGATCATGGCAACCAAGGTCACCCAAACAGCCGCCCATCCGGGAAGCGTCCGGCCGGAGAACACGGCCGTCGCGCCAACCGGCACAAAATTGGCCGGATGGGGAACAATTCGAAACACGACACAGAGCACGATCATCAGGAGCGGGAGCATGTCTTTTCTGATCGCATGAGTCGTCCGGTCCGTCAACTTTCAGATCCGGATCTTGCCGACGGGAGCTTGGTTTTTCCGCCCCGGCGTGATCGCTGGGCTGAGCCGCCCGGGAACGTGGGGTTGTCAACCGGCGGCCGATTGGCGTAGGCTGCGGCGAATTCGCGGAGGCACAGGGCTTCTTCGAGTCGATTGAAACAACGGTATTGGAAGGCCCGTGCGCTTTTCAAAGCCGAAAGGAGTACACGATGTCCTTACGCAAGGACGCGGTTCTCGCGTCGATTTCCAGGCCGATCCGAAAAATAGAACGTCCCACCGATCCGCTCGGCAAAACGCTTTCGGTAAGCGAGTTTTTCGGAAGCTCGACGTTCGGCTTGGACCAAATCAAAGAGAGGCTCTCCAAGGATTCGTTCGAGGCCCTTATGAATCTCGTTCACAAGGGGGTTCAAGTCCAAAGCCCGGTGGCGGATGAGATCGCCAATGTCGTG
>JAZDIZ010000190.1:0-6114 GCA_043804515.1 Pseudomonadota bacterium
CGCAAACGCTGCTCCACGGATAATCCTCAGGTTTGTGCACGATGCCGGCTTCTACCGGATTTCGCTCCACATATCGGGCGGCAGCTAGGAGATGACCCTCATCCATCGGGAAGGAAGCGAATCGCCCTTGCCAAAGGTATCCCTTCCATCCATGACGCTCGTTCACAAGGCGCGAATATCCTTTATGAGCCTCCCCGATCCCCCGTGCCAGCGAGGGTTGATCCGGGGGAACCACGATCAAATGCACATGGTTAGGCATTAAACAGTATGCCCAAACATCCAGCCCTGTTCTCCGGCACCAAGATCCCAGGATCTTAAGGTAAGTATCGAAATCGGAGTTACGAAAGAAGGAAAGTTGGCGTCTGTTTCCTCGCTGCGTTACGTGGTGTGGAATCCCCGGTACGACAATACGAGCCATGCGAGACATACGTACACAAAAGGCAGGATTTGTGCCGACACAAGGCCTTGAAATCATTCGCCTTAGTTAAGATCGAGTATCCGTGAATCGGTCTAGCGAGTCCGAAATTCGTACGTGTCCCGAATTTCCGAATTAACGCTCGGCGCCGGTGAAGAGGACGGCCACGGTTTCGTCGGAGCGCAGGCGCACGGTTCGTTGCAGTTCCAACAATCCCGCCAGGCCCGCCGTGCCGGTGTGATCCGCCCGGACCTTCGTGTGCTCGCGGGAAAGTTCGTTGGCTTTTTGGAGCTGCTTTTCCGACACGACCAGGGGAAATCCTCCGGTGCGCAGCATCCCTTCCACAACGGCGAACCAGTCGTAGGTTTCGTCGTCCAGGATCCCGTGCGCGATGCTCCTGGGCTCTTTCTCCCAGGGCCACATGAACGACGAGCGGTGCGTGGCCGCGAAACGAAGTTCCTCCGTCACGATGTGTTTGGGGACGTCGCTCAGGATGAATGAGGAGCGTTTCTCGTTTCCTTCCGCTTTCGTGGGGTATCGGAGGAGAATCCGGTCCGAAAGGTTCTTGTACGCCCGCGCAAGAGGGTAGGCGCCTTCCGTCTGGACGGTGTGGATGCGCGGCAATCGCTCCAGAAATCCGAGCACGTGCATGTCGTGCAATCCCTGGATGATCGCGCTGGCCAATGCACCGCCACCGACGTGAACAAGAATACGATCCAACGAGCGGCCTTCACGGCGGAGCCGGAACGCCATCTCGTACGCCAGTGTCTTTCCGCCCGAGATGGTCAGGCCGTTCTCGTTTCCTTGCACCGTGAAGGGCCGCGCTCCGCCACGTATCGCCTCTTTGAATCGGAGATAACACGGGTCCCCGGAGACGGCGGTGTCGCGCGGGCACGTGACGAGCCGCGCGCCCAGCGCTTGGAGACGGCGGACGACATTGGGGTTGGCGCTGGGAGGGACGAAGACGTCCAGAGCACGCCCCGCGGCCTTTGCGACGACGGCGGCCGCCAGGGCCGCGTTGCCGCAGCTGGCGATAGCGAGGATGGGCGCAACGCCCTCGCTCTCTTTCGGGAAGGCGCGCCGGACGGCCTGCAGCCAGATCATGATCCCCATCAAATGGCGGGCCTTATGTGACCCCGACACATTTCCGGTCTCGTCCTTTACAAAGAGCCCGCTTTTTCGTTCGAGATGAAGGGCCTCGGCCAGCTGCGATTCCGGTTCGAACGGCGTTTCCTCGAAACCCTTTCCGTCCACGCTTTTGACGGCGCCATTGAGCTCCCGTACGAGGGCCACATAATCGGCATCCTTCAGCCCCCATCCGCGCGCTGCCTGGTAGACATGGAAAAGCTTGCGGTACTTTAAGAACGGGTTGGACTCTTCGGAATCCACCAGGCCCGACATTCCGACCGCCGCGGAAGAAATCGTCTCCCGGAGCACGTGGTCGATGTCGTCCCCGTCCGCCTGCTTGGGGCACCGGAAGGGGTAACGCTCCTCCGTGGGCATGATATGCCCGCAACCGGAGCAAGTGAGCGACGTGAGGAAATTCTCCGTCATAGAAAATCCGCAGCCCCGGTCTTCCGGTTGAACTCGTCGATCATCGTGTCCCATGCCGGAATCAACTTCCGAAGGTCCCGCCAGAATTCCTGCTTCCGCCGCGCGTTGAATTCCTCGATCGAAACACCCTGCTGTTCCACCCAGGTGTAGTAGCCGAGATTGAAGATGCGGTGCCGCTCCTGAAACGACAACTCCCGCAAGTGGTCGATCGCCATGCCGAGCATGTGGCGCCCGAACGTTTCCCCGGCGCTGACGGCGTCGAAGCCTTTCGGAAAATGCTTCTTGAGCGCTTTTTCACGTTCTGTGCCGTACATCGCCGAGCTGTCGGTGGCCACCGTCACGATCACATCCTTCGAGTCCATCTGGTAGTACTTCGCCACTTTAACGGCGCTCAGGATGTTGCAGATGGAAGAGAACCCGAGAAGCTTCAGCCGGTCCACGATCTCCGCGGGCACTCCCCGCCGTTTCTTCAGATACTCGCGCCCTTCCTCCGTGTTGAAGAGGACGTCCAGCGTATCCGTGCTCTGATCGGAAATGTCCACGATCATGTCCATATTCATGATGTTGTGAATGAACGGGACGTGCTTGTCGCCGATCCCTTGGATATTGTGCTCGCCGAAGCCGTTGTACAGCAGCGTCGGGCACTCGAGGGCTTCGGATCCCACGATGAGGGAACCGTGATGCTCCTTGAGGTAATCCCCGGCGGCGATCGTGCCCGCGGAGCCCGAGCTGGAGACGAACGCCCGCAGCTTCAATTCGGGATTCCGGGCCTGAAGCGTCCGGAATACGTGCTCGCCGGCCTTGCCGGTGCACAGGTAATGCACGAGGTAGTTTCCGAACTCGCAGAACTGATTGAAGATGACGTTCTTGGGGTCTTTGTCGAGTTCGTTACACCTGTCGTAGATCTCCTTGACGTTGCTTTCCGTTCCCGGCGTTTTGATGATGTCCTCGCGATTTAAGACCCACTTTTCGAGCCACTGAAATCTCTCCTGGCTCATCCCCGCGGGAAGAATCGCCACGCCGCGGGCCCCCAGGATGCGGGAAATCGCAACGCCTCCCCGGCAATAGTTTCCGGTGGAAGGCCAGAGCGCTTTGTGCGCCTCGGCGTCGAACTGGCCCGTCACCATGCGCGGAACCAAGCAGCCGTATGCGGCCAGCACCTTGTGTGCGTTGATCATCGGGAAATGAGCGCCGATAAGGACCACGATGTTGGCTTTCACGCCGGTGAGGGACGTGGGAAGCACGAGGTGCTCGGGTACCTCCGCCATGTCCTTCTGATTCGCGGCGTTGTACCAATTCACCCGGAAAAGATTGAGAGGGTGCGGGGACTGCGGGTCCACCTTGGCCATGGCGGAGCGGATCTTGGACGGAATTGTCTTGGGCTCGGAGAGTTGGGCGAACGTGGGAAGAGCGATTTTGGCGTCGCGGAAGTGCTTGACGCTCTTTTCGTACACCGACGAATTCACCACATGAGTTTCGAGTCCCAGCTTGGCCATGTTCATTCTCCTTTTGATGCGCCCTTCGACATTCCACGTCCCTGTATGCACCCCGCCAACACGGGTTTTGTGACAAATCCATACCAATACTGGGAGTCTCTGTATAGTCCCACGCGCCTGAATTCAAGCACTTGCGTCGTCGCGGAACCCATAGTACTGAGCGTCTACGCGATGTTGAGGGAGCCCAAAATGCGCGATGCCTTTGGCCGTACGGTGGACTATCTGCGCGTGTCCCTTACCGAAAACTGCAATTTCCGCTGTTTGTATTGCGTTCCCCCCGAAGGGGTCGCCTTCGCGGAAGAAAAAGATCTCCTGCGCGCCGACGAGATCGTTCGCCTTGCGAAGATCTTCGTACACCTCGGGATCCGCCGCGTCCGCCTCACGGGCGGGGAACCGCTCCTTAGAACGGACATTCTCCCTCTGGTGCACGCGCTCTCGTTGTTCAAGGGTCTCGAAGACGTCGCGCTCACGACGAACGGGTCGCTTCTCGCGCCCTTGGCCCGGCCGCTAAAGGAGGCGGGCCTCACGACCGTGAACGTCAGCCTCGACAGCCTGGATCGCGAACGCTTCCGAAAGATCACAGCGAGAGACCGGTTCGATGACGTCTTCGCGGGGCTCCAGGAAGCTTTGAAAGCCTCCCTCCGCGTGAAAATCAACGTGCTGGCTCTTTCCGATCTGAGCCGGGAAGAAGTCCTGGCGTTCTGCCGCCTCGCGCTCCGCCATCCCGTTTCAATCCGGTTCCTGGAGTTCATGCCTCTCTGCGGGGACGGCTGGGCTCCCGAGAAAATGCTCCCGATTTCCACGATCCGGCGATGGGTCTCCGAGGTCCATGCGCTGCGCCCTCTTCCGAGAGAACACCATGTGGCCGAGACGTTCGCCATCAGCGGGGGCCGGGGGACCGTCGGATTCATCGCTTCTCTCTCGGAGCCGTTCTGCGATTCATGCAATCGGCTGCGCCTCACGGCCTCGGGGGAGCTGAGCCTTTGTCTTTTCTCCACCACCCGGATCGATTTGAAGGCCTTTTTGAGAAGCGGCGAGTCGGATCGGGAGATCAGAGAACAGATCCGGGCGGGGGTCCACGAGAAACCGCAAGGCAGGCGGTCGCTTGAAAAGATCCGCAATCCGAGAGAGTTGCCTCACATTCGGGTGATCGGAGGTTAGATGATCTTTACGGATCGCAAGACCGAAACGCTCCGCACCGCCGTGGCCACGGGCCGGATCGCGGTGCCTACGGGCGCTTTGGAGGCTCTGAAGCAGAAGAAAGTGCCGAAGGGGGACGTGCTGGAAGCCGCACGTACGGCGGCGATCATGGCCGCCAAAAAAACCTTCGAAGTGATTCCCCACTGCCATCCCATTCCGTTGGATGGCATTTCGGTCGATTTCGCGATGGAAGAAGGCGGGGTCCGCGTGACCGTGACCGTGAAGGCGGTTTGGAAAACAGGCGTGGAGATGGAGGCTCTGACCGGCGCCAGCGTGGCGATGCTTACGGTCTACGACATGCTCAAGGGCCTCGACCCGAACCTGGAGATCGGCTCGATCCGGGTCGTGGAAAAGACCGGTGGAAAGTCGGACTTCAGTACGGCCCTTCCGAAAGATATGAAAGCCGCGGTCTTGGTGGCCTCGGACGGCGTTCATGGGGGAAAGCGGGAGGATGCCTCGGGCGGCTTGATCGCGGATCGATTGAAAAGCCTCGGCCTCGAAGTGGTGGAACGTGCGGTTGTTCCGGACGAGATCGTGGCGATCCGGAAGAAGCTGCTGGAGTTCTGCGAAAAGAAAGTCCACCTGGTCGTGACGACGGGAGGGACGGGCCTCGGCCCCCGCGACGTGACGCCGGAAGCCACACAAGAGGTGATCGAGAGGACGATCCCGGGCGTGGCCGAAGCCATGCGGGGGTTCGGCCAGCGCAGAACACCGTACGCGATGCTCTCACGGGGAATCGCGGGCATCCGGGGGAAAACGCTGATCGTGAACCTTCCGGGCTCCGCACAGGGAGTGGAAGAGTCGATGGATGCGATCTTCCCCGCGCTTCTGCACACGTACCACGTGTTAAACGGAGGCCGGCATTAGACGCCCATGGCAATTGTTTACCTCATCCCTCTCTTCTTCCTGACCGCGCTGGTCTATTCGTCCGTAGGTTTCGCCGGCGGGTCCACGTATCTCGCTCTCCTTTTGCTCTTTCAGTTTCCGTATACCGCCATCCCGAAAGTGGCCCTCGTATGCAATCTCATCGTGGGGGCGGGGGCGCTGTATCATTATATAAGGGGGAGGCACCTCTCCTTCGGCCGGGTTATCCCGTTTGTCGCGGCATCCGTCCCGTGCGCGTATCTGGGCGGGAGCCTTCCGATCGGCAAAGAACTTTTTATGGCTCTCGCGGCCGTGTCCCTCGCCGCTGCCGGATTGCGTCTCCTCTTTATCGAAAAGATCACCGAACCCGTAACACCGGCAGGTCCGTTCACCGTATGGAGCGTGGGACTGGGAGCAGGCGCCGTCTTCGGGTTCCTGGGGGGACTCGTTGGGATCGGAGGCGGGATTTTCCTGGCGCCGCTTCTTTATCTCCTGAAGTGGGGAACCCCGCGCCAGATCGCGGCGATGGCCAGCTTTTTCATCTTCGCGAACTCCCTGAGCGGCTTGGCGGGCCAATTCCACAAG
>JAZDIZ010000191.1:0-4513 GCA_043804515.1 Pseudomonadota bacterium
GATCCGCTTGTACGGTTCCTTTTGGTCCGATTTCCCCGTGATCCGGTAGTACTTGAAGCCCGTCATGTGCTTCACTCCCGCCGGATCGAGATACGGCCGCATGTAGTCCGTGGGAAGGTCGAAACCGATGTCCCGGTAGAAATCCCGGTAAGCGAAATCTCCCGGATATCCCTCCTTGGAGCTCCAAACTTCCACGGAACTCTCGATGTCGCGCGCGAATGAAGCCACGCCGCCCGGCGTGAAAATCGGCCCATACGGGCCCATCTTGGCCGGCGAGGAGGCGTGATCGATCGCGTGAGTGTCCACGAAAAAGAATTCCATCCCCGCCGCCGCCAACATCTCATCCAGGCCCTCGAAGTAGGCGCATTCGGGGATCCAGATCCCCTTCGGCCACTTCCCGATCTGCTTACGGTGCTCCTCCACTCCGACCGCGATCTGCGCCCAGACGGCCTTGGGATCGAGGCTCAAGTGGGGGAGAAAGCCGTGCGTGGCGGCACACGTGATGATCTCCAGATGACCGGCCTCCTCCATCCGGGCGAATTGCGCGACCAAGTCCCGGCCGTAATCGACCTGAAACCGGCGGCGGAAGCCCTCGAGGCGGTCCTGATAAAAATGCACAGTCCGCGCGAACTCCGAGTCCCCACGCGTCCGATCCGTCTCCCGCCCGGCCAGCTCGCACATCCGGTCCAGGTGGCGCGAGTACTTGTCCATGAGAAGAGGGTCCCGGAGCATGGCGATCAGCGTCGGCGTCAACGACATCGTGAGGGAGGCGTCGACGTCCTCCTTGGCGAACCGCTCCAGCATGCCCAGGAGGGGCAGGTACGTCTCCGTGATCCCTTCGAACAGCCAGTGTTCTTCCAAGAAGAAGTCCCTCTCGGGATGGCGCACGTACGGGAGATGGGCGTGGAGCACGAGCGTGAAGTACGCCTTCGCTTTGTTCTTGATTTGGAGTTCCCGCGCTTTCTTGAGGAGCTTCGGTTCCTCCCGCTTGGAAGGGGTTCCCTCAAAGGAATACGTGGGATATCCGGCGGTCCGAATGGGGTGCTCGCGCCGTTCGATGCGCCGCGGAAAGCGCCGTGCGCGCTCCGGGTGCGTGGCCTTGATCTGCTGCAGCGTCATCCACCGCTCCGGCTCCTGTCCGGGGCCTTCACGCGGGATTTGAATCGTGTTCGACGTCAGAACCGTCCGGAAGTTCTGGCCTTCCCAAATGCCGAGACGGACCCTGGCATAACAGTCCACGTACCGGCTCCGGAGGTACCAGTTGCTTACCCGAAAATCGAAGCCTTCCCTTTGGACTTCCTCAAACTCCTGGCTATCCGCCGAAACGTCGAGGCAGAGTTCGGCCGAGCCCGGGGGAGGGGTGGCTCGCCAATAAATATAGAGGAGGCGCGGACTCACGAGCATCAGGACCGCGCAATCCGGCCCGGCCAATTGGGGCAGAACCGGGTAAAAATCCAGCGGAGGCTTTAACTGCTTGATTTCCTTGGCGGCCGCGGTCGAGGAGAACGATGGAACCTGCGCGGCCTCAATGGGTTGAGCTACCGGTTTCTTACGTCTGGGTGACCTCAGTCCCTTTTTCACCGGCCGGGACTTTACGTGGTTTCCTCGGGCCAACAAGTACCAATTTCCCGGCCAAAATTGGCCTTCTTTGAAGCGGTTATCGGCCCATCAGGTCGTTGATGCGGCTGAGCATCGTATCGATCTGGTGTTCGGCCTTAACCCAATCATCTACAGGGCTTCCGCCGCGAAATCCGTGTTTTTCGGCGAGGTAATAGGCCGCTTCGCAGATCATCCTGTAGCGCTGTTCGGCGCTGATGATTTTCCGAGTGCCTTTTCCCAGCCCATCCGTTTGGGGCGTCACCGGATCTCTCCGGTTTGTAGGATTGTTAGGCCTTCTTCTTAATTCCATGTTCAGCCTCCGTGAGGTTTGTTGAGGTGATGAGCTTCCAAAACATGAGAAAGGTCATATTGTCAAGAACCTTTAACGGGTTGCGTGGCTACGCGCCGCGTTGGATGCGGCCGGGCGAGGGATTACCTAACGCAGGACAGCAATCATGCGGAAAAGAACAGGAGCGGGATTCTGACCTTAGCGGATGACGGCGAGCGGAAATGCTCCGGTGTATGTCTTTCCTTCCGTTCCGGCCGGTCCTGCTGTGACATGGGCGAGGCTGATTGCGTCATACGTTTTCTGGAGGACCTGGATCGAAAAAGCCGCGTTGTGAACGCCAAGGCTGGCGTCGTATTCGATCAGGTTGTAGTTCCACACGGCCGCCTTGAGATCATCCACAGCCTGCGTGAAATTGCAGGCGGGGTAGGTCTCGATTCCGAGGACCGGCGGGGTGGTCGTGCAGTTCTTGCCTGTGGGGAGTGATGAGTTCGCTCCGTCCCAGGACAATGCTGCGGGGACGATCGCTCCGTCCACGACGGTCGTGCCGCTCGTGGCGAGCAAATTAGGCGGCGTGGTGCCGGTAATGGCGTCCACGGCCTTCAACTTTTCCGAAAGGTTGAACAAGAGCCCCTTGATCTCATCCTGGATGCCCTCCCGGCTTCCGTCGCCGTCATAGTCGGCGCGGGCCGTCCGGTTGAAGGCGGTCTCCGACGGATGGCAGGGATTGCACGCGCTTACGTTCTCCAGCTCTCCGGCTTCGCCCGCAACTCCGCCGATGTCCTCCGAACTCCCCTCCAAATGGCCGATGCTGTGGCCTTCGCGCATCTTGAACGCGTGGCCGCCGAGGTGGTTGTATCCCTCCTCGTCGATTGTGGGCCCGGCGGCCATGTGGCAGGTCACACACTTGTTGTCGTCGGCGGACAGGGTGGCGTCGCCCGTGACGCCCGCAAGCGTGAACCCGGTTCCCGAGTGGAAGCTGTTCTCCGAAAGCGCGAACGTCTCGGTCCCGTCGTTCAAAAGATCCGTGATCGCTCCCTTACCCTCCAACGTAGCGCCTTGGGGCTGGGGATGGATTTGCCGGAAATACTGCGTGGCTGTCGCGTACAGCTCGCTCTTTCCCGTCAGCGCGGCGACCGTGGGATTGTTAAGGGTGTTATCGCAGTACGCGTCGCCGACGCCGTCGGCGTTCGTGTCGCACATGTTTGCCGACCCGTGGGTGTAGAGGCCGTCGTGGCACGTGTAGCAAACGGCGGCCAGCCCCGCGTTGACCGTGCTGCCGTCCACGAACATGTGCACGTTTCCGACCGTTCGAAGCTGGTTGGGGTTGGTCGCGTCATGCGGATCGTGGCATCCGGCGCATGTGACACCCACGAACGCCCCGGTCTCCGTCACGGCGGCCAGATTTGTCTCCAAGTTGTTGTCGCCCACATAGGTCGCGAATCCGGCGGCGGTGTGGCACCGGGTGCAATGGGCCGTCGTGAGCCAGCTGGATTGATACCGGCCGGAACCGTGCTCGATCCCCGTGGAGTTGTGAGCCGAGTTGATCCACTGCGGTCCCTCGACATGGCACTGGCCGCAAACGCCGAATTGCGATGCCGAGAAAGAGGTTCGTGTCGGATCGCCGGAATGGAGAGACCCGGGCCCGTGACAGTTCTCGCACTGGACACCTGTGAGCTTCGTGGCTTCGGGCTGTGCGGCGGAGAACAGGGCAAATGTCTTCTGGTCGGACGTGAACGGGTTTCCTCCGGCCGCCAGAAGGTCGTCGAAACCGTCGTTTGCGGCGTCGGTGTCGTAGCCGACCGTCATGAACGGCCACAGTGGCGATTCCGGAGCCTGTGCGGCGAACGTCGAGATGTTCTCCTGGAAAAGCCCGGCATGGATCGAACCGGACCATCCGGTAACCGTATCGGATTCAAGCGTTCCGTTGTGGCAAGCGGCGCACTCGGGATTGGTCGGCGTGGCGCCGTTGACGGTTCCGACGCCGACATACCGGGCCGCGTTGATCGCCAGGATGCCGGGAGTTGCGCAGCTGATTCCGGCCGACGTGCTGCAATAATGCATCACATATACGCCGGCGATGTCCGGGACGAACTTGGGCATCTGCGCGTTGGACGTGCCGGTCCCGGTATCGGCGAAGGCCGCGGACGAACCTTCCGGCTTGGTGCTGATCGTCCAAGTCCAGTCCGTGATCGCCTGCGTCCCGGTGCCTGTTGAGACGGCGCGCAAGGCGGGTCCGGAGAGATAAACCGTGGTGTTGAGTCCAACGTTCGGAAGGCCGCTGGCTTCGTGAATGACCGCACCGGTGTCCTGGAGGAAAACTTTCACTTCGTCCGCGTCGGTCAGGCCGTCGGCATCGGTGACCGTCAGACGAAAGAAGAGGGAGGTGGCGTTTCTGGCGATCGGGAGGGGCTGCCACTTGAATTGATCCGCCTGACCGCCGCGGTCGGTCTCCACAAGCCCGATCGTCTGGAATTTGTCGAGTGCGGGGGCCGTAAACGCGAGCGTCGCCGTGTTCGTGGCGCTTGTGGCGCTGGAATCCGGTCCGTCGATTTGTTCCCAATTGTACGAGGCGATCGTCCCGCGGCTTTCTTCCGCGGAAAGAATGCCGCAGGCCGCCGCCAGATC
>JAZDIZ010000192.1:0-10736 GCA_043804515.1 Pseudomonadota bacterium
TGCGCTCGGAAAGGCTCCCGAAGATTTTCCGGGCCAGCTCGACGGCCGCGAAGCTCACCGACACCGCTTGCTGCGCGATTCCCGTTTCCGACCGGACTTTCTTAGCGACCGAAAAAGCCTTCTGAAACAACCGGTCGAGCAGCGTGTCGGCCATCGAGTGCGCGCAGGCGGCGAAATATGCCTCCTTAACCTGCCCCAGGATCTGCGGCTCCCCCCAGGACCATCGAGTCCAGGCTCGATGCGACACGGAACAAGTGCGTCACCGCCTGCTTGTTGGCCTTCGTGTACAGACACTCCGCAACCTGTTCCGGCTTCAGGCCGTGAAAGCCGGCCAGAAATTCAGACGTGTCTTTCATGAGGGGATTCAGATCGACGCCCGTCACGTAGATCTCCACGCGGTTGCACGTGGAGAGAACCGTTCCCGATTTCACCGACGGGCTCTGTCCCAGGCGCCGGAGATACTGCTCGGAGGGGTACCGGGAAAAATCGATCCGCTCGCGGATTTCGACGGGGGCTGTCCGGTAATTGAGGCCGACGACTAGGATTTCCATGCCGCGATCCCCATGATTCCCGCCAATGGGCGACGGGCCGGTGTCGGAAAAAACGCCGTGACGCCCAGGAACGTCACGAGGAGAAGCCCGAACGCCACCACGATCAGGGCGAAAAACTGGCCCCCGCGCCACCCGGCGAAACGCCGCACGGAGAGGAGCAACACGTACCAGATCCAAGTGGCGATCGAGAAAAGAAACTTCGGGTTCGTGACCCAATCCTTCCGCCATTCCGCGTGGGCGAGGTAGATTCCCGACACGATCCCCAGCGTAAGCAGGACCACTCCCAGGACCAGCGCCCGGACCGTCAGGTGATCCAGCGTGTCGAGCGGGGGAAGCACCAAAAAGATCTTTCCGAACCGCTTCGTCTTCAGCTCGCGGTGCACCAACAGATAAAAGAGCGCTGCCACGAATGCCAAGCCGAAAATCCCGAGGCTCATGAACACCATCGCGATGTGAAGCGCGTACAAGAATCCGGGAAGGTTCGCCTCCACCGGCTCGCGCCCGCCGGGGAGAAAAAAAGCAACCGCGGCAAGAGCGAAACCCGCGGGAGCGAAAAAGCCGGTCACGGCCGGGAACCGGAACTTAAGGCGCATCAAAACCACGATTCCCATGCATACCCAGCCGAGGAGGCCGTAAATGTCGGACGGGCTGGTCACGGGGAGGCGCGACGACATGATCGCGCGAGCAAACGACTCGATCAGCGTGAACGTATCCAAGCCGAAGCCGGCCAGCAGAAAGCCCGTCGCATACCTGGCGATCTTCCCGCTCACGTGGAGGATTTCAAAAAGAAGGAGAGCCGACCCGGCCCCGTAGAGGAGAATCGAGATCAGAGAAAGAAGCAGCACCCGCCCCCCTACGCTTTCTTGCGGAAGAAGCCTTTGAGGCCGCCGGGTTTGGGCTCGAGCTTCTCGGCTTTCCGGTTCAGATACCGAAGCTCGGAGTTCGCTTCATTGTGGCGAGGCGCCTGCGCTACCGTCTTTTCGAAATACTGCTTGGCCTGGCCGAAGTTTCCCTGGGTCTTCTCGATGATGCCCAGGAAGTAGTAAGCGTCCGGCATCTTCTCGCGCTCTTTCACCGCCGCAAGAATAAACGCTTTTCCCTTGTTCGCGCCGACGGGGTTCGATCGCTTCTGCGCCTCGCGGAAAGCCGCCCACCCCAAGTACGCGAAATACTCGGGCTCCCGGTCATACAACTTCACCGCCCGATGCAGGTGTTCGAGGGCTCCCTGAAAATCCCCTTTCCGGATCAGGACCTGCCCCTTCTGGAATTCCAGTTCCGACTGCACGATCGCGTTGACCTTGTCCTGGTCCATTCCGGAGGCCTTAAGGCTCAATTTCGATTTGTATTCGTTGCGCGTTTCGGCGTTGTTGAGCGTGGCGAAGGCTTCCGTGACGCGGGCGAAATACGATTCGACGGCCTTCCGCATTTCGGGGCCGACCCCCGCCGGAATCCGGTCCGGGTGGTATTTCTTGGCCAGCGCGAAATACACGGCCTTGATGTTCTCATCGCCGGCTTCCGGAGGGACACCCAGAATTCCGAAATAATCCTGGCCCTCGCACGCCCCGAGCCGATTGGCGACATCGCCGACAAACTCGCTCGTCGCGTTCGGCGAAACATCCCCTTTCGGCGCGCCGCGCACCCGGGGAAGGAATTGTGCTTCGGACCCGGGATCGGAGTCTCCGAGGCGGAGAACTCGAAGATCTCCAAGGGACAAAAGCATCGCCCGCGCCAAAGTCTCGTCCAGGCGCGATACCGAAACCAGTGTCTTGACATCCGTAACGCCGTTGATGCCGCGGTAGAGCCCAATCTCGCGCCCCGTCAGCCTAAGATCCGAGATGTCGAACCCTTGTCGCCCGGTTAAGACGGGTTTTACATCCGGATTCAGGGACTGCGATTCACCCGAACTTCGGTGCTTCTCGATCAGGCCGCGAAAGCAGAGTTCCAGCAATCCCTCGGGAATGTTGATCCTGGCGACGTCCTGAGGGACCTGACTGACGAACCCGAACTTTCCGTCGGGCCAGAGGAACACTTCGTACACGCGCAGCAGAAATTGCCTATGGAGGGCTTCATTCAGGACGTTGGCGTCAAGCACTCCGAAGGAAACCAATGCTTCGCCATGCCTCCGCGGGTTCGCTCCCCCCGTTTTCTCCAGAGACTTCGCCAGCTGCTCCGGCGTGATCATCTTCTCGGCCAGAAGAATGGACCCCAGCATTTCCTCTCTCACGTTGGACCGCGCCGAAATGGGTTTTGCGTTTTCAAAAACGATCGATTTTTTTACATCGTCGCGGGCCAGCGCCAGCGTACCGGTGAATCGTTCCTCCCACACCCACCGGAGGAGCTCGGATAGAGGCGTCTGCGCCAAGGTCCCGGACGTCTTCATGAGACGAGCAGACTACCACAGCGGAACTTCGCAGCAAGGGCGGTTGACTTGGGGAAGACTTTCCTCTACCTTGCCGCGTCTTTACAGGAAGATTTTCAGGAGTAAGCGCATGGCAGAGAATGGCCCGGTACAACCCGTTTCCGACAAAGCGTTCCAAAACGACGTTCTCAATGCTTCGCGCCCCACGTTGGTGGACTTTTGGGCCGCTTGGTGCGCCCCTTGCCGGGCCGTCGCCCCCGTCGTCGAGGAACTCGCGCACCAATACGGAAACCGGATCAGTTTCAAGAAGATCAATATAGACGAGAATCCCTCGACGCCGGCGCAGTATGGCGTCAAAGGGATCCCGACGTTGATCCTCTTTAAGAACGGTCAGATCCTGGACCAGATCGTGGGTGCGGTCGCCAAGGAAAAGATCGAAGCGCTGCTCAAGAAGGCAATTTAAGAAACTCCGTCTCCAGTCAACAGGCAATCGGTCGTCCGTCTCGGTTCCGGTGATCACATAGCGTAAGAAGCCCGGCCTAAGCGACGACGTGGTTGACAGTAAATCATATTTGTGTTACTTGTAATACAAGTATGTCCACAGCATCTTTATCCCTGCGGCTTCCGAAGGACTTGGTGAAGCAGCTTGAGGCGCTCGCCAGCGTACTGGAGCGCTCGAAGACATTTATCCTCCGCAAAGCACTTGAAACCTACCTCGCGGAGCAGAAGGACTACCAGATCGCACTGGACCGCCTGCTCGATAAAGACGATGCGGTCATTTCTTCCCAGGAGTTGAGAAGACGACTTGGCCGTTCTCGTTGAATATAAGGCTTCGGTCGAACGGGATCTCAAAAACCTCGCTGTTTCCCAACGATTGAGAATCATTTCCAAATTGGAACGCCTTTTGGAGGAAGGCGAGCGAGGTTCTGTGGCATTGGAAGGGGCATTCAAGGGATTATTCCGGCTTCGCGTGGGAGATTACCGGGCGATCTACGCGCGAACCACACGGGGGTTCCTGGTTTTGCGAATCGCACATTGAAAAGAGTCGTACCGCTGAAAAGATTCAAACTTTGACACGTCGCGCTGGCGTTGCTACGAGCGCCCTGAACCATTGGTGGGGGTGTTTGTAATGAACTGTCCATTAGGAATCTCCTTTCTTGCCGCTTTTGCCTGTCTGACACCATTTCCTGCGAAGGCGAATGACGTGACCGTGAAGTCCGTTTGCCAAACGAACATGTCTTCCTGGGTAGGTGGGCATCCGGTCTACCAGCGACAACCGGGCTGTGCATATTGCGAATGGACCCTTCAACCCGACAAGAGTTTTTTCATCAGCTTTGAACCTTCCGACATCATGACGGGGTTCAGGCCCACATATGTTCTAAGCCTGAACGAGACCGGCAAGGCTTTTCCGCCCCCCGCAGACGCGTATTCCATCACCTTGGCGTTGGCCCCCGCGGATCCCAGACAGAATAACGACCTCGGAAGGAACCAAAGGGTTGTGTTCGACGGGCCGATCGTCAAATCGTTGGGTTTCTACGTCACTCAGGACGATGCGCGCATCAGGTACCGTGAAGTGAATAGAGAGTCAGCCGAACCGCGCTGGGCAGATAAGGACTTACCCAAGACCATCGGTTTCACACATTCGGCTCGATTGGAACAACGCAAGGGCAATCATTGGGTCACGACGCAGAGGGCGGACATCGAGATCGCCTGTACCTTGAATGTCGAGGTTAACAGGCAATCCGGTTCCTCCGAGCCCGCCAAGAAACAGCCCCACTGGAATCCTCTCGGCTGGTTTCAGCAAACGCGTTAGCTTGAAACCGAGTCCGATGCCGGCTTGCCGGCTGCGGGGACCGATCCCTGCTTGCCCGCTGCCTGAGATTTTTTCCTGATCCGGTACCGGCATACGGACTCCGGATACCGGAATCCGGGTCGTTTCAGAACAGATACCGCCGCATGCTGATATTCAGCAGCATGCCGATCGCGGCGAGCGTGGCAAGAAGGGATGTGCCCCCGTAGCTGAACAACGGCAGGGGGACGCCGACCACCGGCAGAAGCCCGGATTCCATCGCCAGATTAATCCAAGCCTGCGCGCCCACAAGTACCGCAAGCCCGAACGCCAACAACATCCCGAATTGCTCTTTGGAGGTCAGCGCCACATTCACGCCCAGAAGCGTGAAGGAAGCGTAGAGGAACAGGATCAGAGCGGTGCCCAAAAAACCGAACTCCTCCGCGAAATTGGAAAAAATGAAATCGGTGTGCTGTTTGGGGAGAAACTGAAGTTTGGTTTGCGTTCCCTTGAGGTATCCGCGTCCCAAAAGCTCACCCGAGCCGATCGCAATGCGTGATTGGATGGTCTGGTATCCCTTCCCCCGGGCGTCCTTCTCCGGGCTCAGGAATGTGGTGATCCGGTCCTTCTGGTAGTCGTGCAGGCCGTAAGTCCACGCCACCGGCCCGGCTACCGCCAGGAGAGCCGCCAGGGAGAGAATGAGTTTCTTTTGAACGCCCGCGAACAGAATCATCGCCCCGGAGACGCATGTCACGATCAAGGCCGTGCCCAAATCCGGCTGTTTGAGAATCAGCACCACGGGGATGCCGGCCAGGAGAGCCGGCCCGATGAAGTGTCGGAACCCCAACGGCCCGGTGTCATGCCTGCGGTGGAAAAAACGGGCGAAGGCCAAGACCACGGCGGGCTTTATCAGCTCGGACGGCTGGATGGAAAGCGGGCCGATCTGAAGCCACCGCTGGGCCCCCAGAGCCACCTTCCCTTTGAACAAGACGAATGCCAGGAGAATGAGCGCCAACACATAGATCGGATACGCCATGCGCTCGACGAGCCGGTAATCGAAGAAGAGAAGCGCGAGGAGAACCCCCATTCCGATCAGCACCCAGATGGCTTGGAGAGGAAAGAAACGCGCCAAAGGCAGTTGGTACGTGGCGCTGTAGAGGTTCATGAGGCCCAGCGCCAGGATGATGCACACGCATCCAAACAGGGGCCAGTCGAAATGGTCGAAGATCCGCTCGTCGAAAACGCGCCTCACGAGCCTCCCCCCAGATAAGCCTCGATGACCTTTTTTGCGATCGGGGCCGCCGCCGACGCGCCGTGCCCTCCGTGTTCCACAAGGACCGAAACCACGATCTTGGGCGCATCCACGGGGGCGAAGGCTACGAACCAGGCGTGGTCCGCAAGTTTTATCGCCGACAGGCGCCCCACCGCCTGGGCGGTGCCCGTCTTCCCGGCGATCTGCACCAGCTTCGAACGCGCCGACCAATACCCCGTGCCGCCTTCCTCGTTCACGACCGCACCAAGGGCCTCCCGGATCAATGCCACATCGTTCGGCGGAAGCTCCAGCACCTTTCGGACGCCGCCGGGATATTCTTCCACCGGTTTCTTTTCGTCATCCTGTGTCCTCAGGGCGATGCGCGGGCGATACACTTTCCCGCCGTTCACGACCGCCGAAAGCGCCACGGCCATCTGAATCGGCGTGACCGAGAGAAATCCCTGCCCGATGGCGACGGACAGAGTCTCCCCCCCGACCCACGGGATTCCATAAGTCTTGAGCTTCCACGCTTCCGTGGGAACCAGGCCGGATTCCTCCCGATTGATGCCGATTTCCGTGGCCTCTCCCAGACCGAATCCCTTCGCGTATTTCGCGATCCGGTCCACCCCCAGGCGCCGCCCCATCTCGTAGAAATAAACGTCGCACGATTCCTTGATGGCCCTTCTGAAATCCACCCAGCCGTGCCCTGCCTTCCTCCAGCACCTCTTGGTTTCGCGGCCCAGGCGGTAGTAGCCGGGGCAGAACAACTTCTCGTCAGGACGCACGACGTGCTCCGAAAGCGCGGCCGCGGCCATGATGATCTTGAACGTGGAGCCGGGAGGATAAACGCCCCGCAGAGCGCGGTCGTACAAAGGATTCAGCCGATCCTTGACGAGTTCGTTCCAATAATTCGCCGAAACGCCCCGTGCGAACTTCTCCGGCCAATATTCCGGCCGGCTCACCAAGGCCAGAACGTCACCGTTGTTGGGGTTGAGCGCCACGATGGCGCCTGAAGAGCCGCTGAACGCGGCTTCGGCGGCTTCCTGCACTTTCGAGTCGATCGCAAGCACCAGGTCCAGCCCTCGTACCGGATCACGCGGTTTAAAGGCGGGAAGAAGATCCTGGGCCGAGCCCAGTCCCAGCTCCCGGCCCCTGGCATCTTCGACGTACGGCTGCGACCCGTTCCGCCCCCGGAGGGACACGTCGAATTCCTTCTCGACGCCGGCGATCCCCCAGACATCACCTTGGTCGTACGTCGTGTTTCCTTCGTCGCGCTCGACCTGGAGGTCCCCCTTGGAAATCTCCCCCAGGTATCCGAGCAAATGGCTTCCGTGGTTGGCGAACGGATACGACCGGGCCGGCGAGTCGATGACGTCCAATCCCGGATACTCATATTTTCGGACCTCGATCCTGGCGAGTTCATCCCGAGTCATGTCGTGCTTCACCAGCACGGGTTCGTAGGGATTGTTCGCGTGGATACGGGCCTCCACTTTTTCCAAATCCGAATCGTCCAGGCTCAGGAGCCCCCGAAGACGCTCCAGCGTTCCCGTAAGATCGTCCTCCACGTAATGCCCCCGCAAGCGCAGGTCGAAAGACGCTCGGCTGTCGGCGATCACCCCGCCGTTCCGGTCCAGGATTTTTCCGCGCATCGCGGGGATTTTTCGCAGTTCGATGCGGTTCTGCTCGGAGAACTGGCGGTATTTTCTGCCCTCGAAAATCTGCAGGTACCAGATCCGGGCGACGAGAGCGAAGAACAGGAAAAGGATCAAGCCGTTCACGATCGTGAACTGCGACTTGTACCCGGTTTGCGGTGAAAGCTCTGATACGCGCAGCATCCGGCTCCCCTACAGCCCGGAAAGCAGCATCGTCCGGCTCCTCTGGGAGATCGCGCCGCTTAGGGCATCCACGGCCCGGAGAAACCGGAACCAGACCGGCGCCGCCGCTCCGGTAACGAGAACGGCCCCGATAATCACGTCATACTCGCGCTCGAACGCGCCCGGGATCTGATTGAGGATCTCTCCGGCGCCCAGCTGCAGAATGGCCTGCACGAGCACCATGGCCCCGGCGAAAACCGCCACGGTCAGATCGTCCTTTAAGAGAAGGTTTCTTCGGAGCCCGCCGCATACGAGCGAGACCAGGAAGAAACTGCTGGTCAAGGCCCCGTTCCAGGTCGTCCCGAACCAGCTTCCCACGAATCCGATCACGACCGCCCAGATCAGCGTGCCGCTGACGTCCCGATGGAGCGAAAGATAAATAAGCGTAAGAAGAGCGAGATTGACCGTCTGGCCCGCAAGAAACGGCAGGCCCAAGCCGCGCGCCAGGACCAGAAACAGACCCGCCAGGAGGGAGGTCTGAAGGACCCACGCTCCGAACATCACGACACCGAAGGCAATCCAGTTCTTCATTCGCGCTTTTCCAAAACGATCGCCACTTCCTCCAAGCGGCTGAAATCCACGCTCGGCTTCACGCGCGCCGAAACGAACAACCCCTTCCCGTCCTTTTCGATCCGGGTGACCCTTCCGATCAGCTGGCCTTTGGGATAGATCCCGTCCAGTCCCGTCGTCATCACCTCATCGCCCACTACAATGTCATCCCCTTTCGTGAGGTACTCGAACGTCAGTTCATTCAGGCCCGATCCCCGAACGATCCCGCGCGCTCGCGAACGCTGGATCACGCCGTCCGCGGCGCTGTTGAGATCCGAGAGGAGAAGCACGTCGGATACGCGGCCGGAAGCTTCCACCACCTGCCCGATCACGCCCCCGGGATGCAACACCGCCATCTCCCTCTTCACGCCGTCCGCATTCCCCCGCCGGACCCGGATGGTCCGTTCATACGGCGTGGCGCCGGAGGCGATGCGCACGGCGAAGAGCAGCTTGAGCCCTTCCCTTTCCCTGAATTCCATGAGACCGCGAAGTCGCCGGTTCTCCTGCTCCACCTCCTTCAGTTCCGAGAGGCGCCGGACCAGCGCGTTCCTCTCGTCGTACAACGCTCGATTCGTGCGCGATACGCCGATGAGCCGGATATAGTCCTGCCAGACATTCACCGAGCCCCGGACAGCGGACCAAGCCATGTTCTGAAGCGGGGACGCCAGTACCATCACGAAGCGTTCCGCGGGCGCCAAGCGTGTCTTTTCCTGCGAGCGGAACGATAGGATCTGGATCACCAGATAAACCAGGAGAAGAATCGCGACGGCGGGCTTTATCCAACGAGGCACGTTATTGGATGCATACGCTTTGAAGGAGGGCGGGCTCGTCCAGCGCGCGCCCCGACCCGAGCACGACCGCCGCCAGAGGGTCCTCCGCGATCATGACCGAAAAGCCCGTCTCCTCCCGCAGGAGCACGTCGATGTTCCGAAGGAGCGCGCCGCCGCCGGCCAGAACGATCCCTTTGTCCACGATGTCCGCAGCCAATTCGGGAGGCGTCCGCTCGAGCGCGATCAAAACCGCCTCCACGATCATCCGGAGCGGCTCCGCCAGCGCCTCCCGGATCTCCTCCGACGCGACCTCGATCGTCTTGGGGATGCCGGCCACCATGTCCCTCCCCTTCACTTCCATTTTCATTTCCTGATCCAGGGCGTACGCCGAGCCGATCGCGATCTTGATCGCCTCCGAGGTCCGCTCCCCGATCATCAGGTTGTACTTTCGCTTGAGGAAATTCATGATCGCCTCGTCCATCTTGTCCCCGGCCACTCGGATCGACTTGGAATACACGATCCCCGCCAGAGAGATCACGGCCACCTCGGTGGTGCCTCCCCCCATGTCCACGATCATGTTCCCCGATGGCTCCGTGATGGAGAGTCCCGCGCCGATGGCCGCCGCCATGGGCTCCTCGATCAGAAACACCTCCCGAGCCCCGGCGGCAACGGCCGATTCCTTGACCGCGCGCTTCTCCACTTCGGTGATGCCGAACGGCACGCAGATGATGATCCGGGGCCGCACGAGTGTTCTGCGGTTGTGCGCCCGCGCGATAAAGTGCTTGAGCATGGCGCCCGTGATCTCGAAATCGGCGATCACGCCGTCTTTCATCGGGCGCACGGCCGTGATCGAACCCGGCGTTCGCCCCAGCATCTCCTTGGCCTCCCGGCCGACCGCCACCACCCTCTTTTGGCCTCTGCTGTCTTTGGCTACGGCGACCACGGAGGGTTCGTTCGAAACAATCCCCTTCCCCTTGACGTAAACGAGGGTATTGGCCGTCCCCAGATCGATGGCTAGATCGTTGGAAAACAGGCCTAAAATGGAATCGAAAAGCACTCGCTCAGGTTGTATCAAAGCGCCTGCGCCCCATCAACAAGATCATTGATTTTTAAGGACAAAACACTAGGATCGCCCTCTCTTATGCTCCAATCCATGCGCACTGCGGTTTCCTCCTGGACCATCAAGGTCATGCTTTCGGCCCTGATCCTTTCCTTCATCTCCTTCTATGGATGGAGCGCGGGGCAGGGATGCAACCCCCACATCGCGGCCACGGTAAACGGTTCCACGATCACGATGCGTGACTTGGAAGAGCGGTTCCAGTCGTTCCTGTACAACTACCGGAACCTGGGCCTCCTCAAGGATGACGCCTCGGACGAAGTGCTCGCGGCGATCCGCGGGAGCGTTCTGAACGGGATGATCAACCAGGAGCTCAAAGTCCAATCGGCGAAGAAGATGGGGATCCGTGTGCCGGAGGAAGCCGTGCGGGACGTGATCCGGCAACAGTTCTCGACTACGAAGGGGGACTTCGATTTCGACACGTACAAACGGATCCTGGCCGTGCGACTTCACAAGACACCCGCCACATACGAGG
>JAZDIZ010000193.1:0-2300 GCA_043804515.1 Pseudomonadota bacterium
CGCCAAAAAGCGTGGCGGATTATGCCTCTCTGCCTCGTATGACAATGATCACACGAAGCTACGGTGGCAGTGCAATAGAGGTCATACATGGGAAGCGATCTCCGGGAACGTCACGAGGGGCTCTTGGTGTCCTAAGTGTCATTTCTTAGACTTGAAGAAGAAGAGGAGGAAATCGCTGCCGATTTCTTCACGGATCTAAGCTGCTAACGCTCCAAATGGCCCAAAAAATATCGGCATTCGGGGGACACCGCACCAATTAGATGGACGGCCCCCATGGCTTGTGTCCGGGGTGCGCTGGCGGCAAATTCGCAACCGTTCTAATCTTCAAAGGCTGGCAAGAGAACAGGGCCGTTCTCATAATCCGAGGGTCGCCGGGGCAGGCCCCGGCGAGGATCACTAAGTCAGGCTAGTTTTTCGCCAGATTCTCTTCGGCGAATTCCCAGTTCACCAGGTGATCCAGGAACGCCGCGACGTAGTCCTTCCGCCGGTTCTGGTAATCCAGATAGTACGCGTGCTCCCACACGTCGATCGTGATCAGGGGCGTCTGGCCGTGGGCGATCGGCGTGTCGGCGTCTTTCGTAGGAACGACCTTGAGCTTGCCCGCGTCGGAAACAAGCCAGACCCAACCGCTTCCGAAGAGCGAGACCGACTTCGAGGAAAACTCTTCCAGGAACTTCTTCACGTCCCCGAACGACGAGGAGATCTGGTCCTTCAGTTTACCGGAAGGTTCGCCACCCCCATTTGGCTTCATGCTTTGCCAGTAGAAGGCGTGGTTCCAGGCCTGCGCGGCCGCGTTGAAGAGCGGCTTCCGGTCCTCCTTCATGGAAGCTTCCCTCACGATGTGCTCCAGGGGTTGGTCCGCCAACGGCGTCCCCTCGATGAGTTCGTTCATCCGATCGATGTAGGCTTTATGGTGCTTTCCGTAATGGCAGCCGAGGGTATTGGCCGAAACAAATGGAGCGAGCGCGTCGTCCGAATACGGCAATTTGGGGAGCGAATGTCGAGTCATGCCTTCCTCCTGGATTTGAGCCACCCTGATATCGCGAAAAGCGCCCCTGTGGCAATCAACAAAAGGCCGATCCGGCTGGTCCAGGACCCCTCCAACGCCAGGAGAACGAGAGCCGACGGATAGGCGTTGTGCGGGATGGTGAACAGCCCGCCCGCGATCGCCAAAAAACCCGCGGATACGAGCCGGAAGGGTGTCCGGTCGGCCACTTCCCGGTTGGATTTCCGGCCGAGCGCGCTGTGGTGGTAGCCGTAGGCGGTATAGATCGCAAGGCCCAGGAAAAGCCAACCGACAAAGCGCCACCAGGATGCGGGCGGCAGGTAATACATCAGGAAGACGCAGGAAAGGGCGCCCAAGACGGGGAGGAACAGCGGCCCGAAAGGAACGCGGAAGGGCCTGGGCCGGTCCGGATCCTTGAATCGCAGAACGGGGATCCCGATGCAGACCAGGACGAACGCAAAGAGCGTGCCGATGTTCGTGAGGTCCACCATTTCATCGATGCTGGCGATCGCCGCGACGCCGCCGACGGCCAACCCCGTCAGAATGGTCGTGACATAGGGGGTTCGGAACCCTGGATGGACCTTGGCGAGAGATGCGGGGAGGAGTCCGTCACGCGCCATCGCGAAGAAAATGCGCGGCTGCCCCAGCTGGAAGACGAACAATACCGCGGTGTGAGCCACAACGGAGCCGAAGGCGACCAATGTAGTGGCCCAAAGGGCATTCGGCGCCACGTAATCGAGCGCCATGGTCAAGGGCTCGGCTTGTTGGGTGGAAAGCCTCGTGACCAGCTCCCGGTACGGGAATACGCCGGTGAAGACGGCGGCCACGACGACGTAAAGAACGGTGCAGACCAACAGAGAGGTGATGATCCCGATCGGAAGATCCCGGGTCGGATTCCGGGTCTCCTCCGCCACCGTTGAGACGGCGTCGAACCCGATGTAGGCGAAAAAAACCACCGCGGCCCCCGCGAAGGTTCCGCCCCATCCGTTGGGCTGGAAGGGGATCCAGTTGGAGGACATGGTGGCCGGGGAGACTTTCGCGATCAGGAACGTGACGAAGAAAAGCAACGTCACGATCTTCACCGCCACCATCACGGCGTTGAACTTCGCGGACTCCTTGATTCCCCAAACCAGAACGACCGTGAGGACCATGACGATCGAGAACGCCAGGAGGTTGAAAACGACGGGAATCCCGAACAGATGCGGCGCCTGGTCGTATAGGCCGGGGATCTTCGCGGCCGTGCGGAAATCGGTGGCGAGCCAAACGGGGATGTTCACGCCGAAGCCGGACATGA
>JAZDIZ010000194.1:0-23716 GCA_043804515.1 Pseudomonadota bacterium
TTTCCCTTTGCTTTCGAGCTGTTTTCCTGCGGGTTTTCGACGCCCCCCGCCTCCATAATCGGATGAGGTGACTCGTACGATTATGGAGGCGCTATAATAATCGCGAGGGCGAGCCGGCGAGCCCGAGCTTCGGCGGGGGGAATTGACGGCCGGAGCCGCCTGGGCCCCTGGATCAGGGTAGTCGGCGAGGCCGGGGCTGGAGGCCGAGCGCGGCTAGCGCGAGGACCGGAAGCCAAGTCCCCCACAAGAATCACGTCGAATCTGTCATTCCTTCCGGGCACCCGCTTGGCTGGTGGCCGCGGAGGCCCGGGAGCCGTAGGCGAAATTCGCGGCGCGAATTTCGACCGAAGGCCACAGCACGAATCACGGGCCAGGATGTTTTTCGAACGAGGGAGGCGCGGCCTGTCCCGCCGAAGTCCTTGGGACGAAGGCGGAAGCGCGGCTAGCGCGAGGACCGAAGGGCAATTCCCCCCAGATGAACCACGAATATTCCGATTCAGTCGTGCGTCTCGCAATTCGGTCAATCATACTGACCGCGCACGATTAAGCGCTCAGCGGGATCTATGTATTCGAACGTAATCGCAGAGACCCGCATAAAGAAATCGTCACAGCCAAGTTGAGGCGAACACCGCCTGTCCGAAAAGACAACGCGACCCATATTGGTCCTTTGCGACTTCGCCCTATCCAGGCAGCCTTCGAACGCATCGACAGTTTCCCTGGCCACCTCTTTCCTCAGGAGTGGAGGGGGAAAGATGAGGCTGGTGGTCTGCTTGCCCGTGACGCCGACGACACATTCACCGGCATGAACTGACGCAACACAGGCGAATGAAATGGCGACCACGAAGATCGAGTTCAGAGAGCTCAGGCGCATGGGAACCTCCGGGGGAGATGACGTTCGGCCTGATACCAGCTCATACTGCCGTACGTCAAGCGCAGGAGGAAATCCGGGGACACCCACCCATTTTTCAAACCCGGTTCCATATTGGGCACCTAGGGCATCGCAGAATTGGGTTCAGGTCGGACACGATCCGATTCTGTAGGGGTTTGGTGTCAGGTTCGAATTTTAGGGAGGCTCATCTGAGGCGGGTTTCAGGTGGGAGGCGATCGAACTCTTTAGGGAACAAGATGTGGCATCACAGCAGGCACAAAGTAGCCAGGGCCGCGCTTTTCAGGAAATCGGACCTGACCCCAGCCATGACCCCAGCCACGTGCACTGCAGCGGGGGGCGGCGGACAATTATGTCTACGCAGCACGCTGTAAGAAGGCATGTTTGCTCTATGATTGGATAAACGGACTACCAATCAACCAGATTGAGACAAAATATACCAAGAACCCATTCAACGGCGTAGGGCGCGGCGACGTTATTCGGGTCGTGGATGCTACGCGCTACCACTTAGGGTCTGCCGTAAACATTGCTCTGATAGTCGCTCCAAGTACGGCGCTCCCTGCTGACGTAATTGACGATACTCTCAAACAGTTGCAGGTGGGGCTCCCACGGAGTTGTCTTGATCTTCTAAACCTGCCGTTCGAGATGGTCCGGGGCGAATATCTTGAATTGAACTCCCTAAGTATTCGGACCGTTGCAGATTTTTGGGCGCGTTCTGACGATGAGTTAAAGACAATTTTGGGAGAAAATAGGTACGCCCTTTTCAAGGGTTATAGGCCTTCATCGGGTACCTAGCCCGTTGGGTCCTTCCTACGTTCTTTTGAATGCGGGGAAGGTCACGGTTATTCGACCTAGACAGCGATGGCTCATCTCCAGAATAGGATGTCGCACTTTCTCTGATGCCCCTGTATGTAAAGCAAGTAATTACAACAACTTATTTTGGCATAGAAATTGAATTACCCAGAAGTAATTGCTATGCGATTAACGTTTCAGACCGCTTTGATGAATCATTTGGAGTGAATATGCAGAATCGTTTCTTTTGCTTTGGAGTCTTGCTTCTTCTTTCGGCTGCGACACCTGCGAGTTCTGGCGTCTTCGACGAACTTTACGATCAGAGATCTCCTCAAACTGAATTAGTACGTAAAGCCATCGAAACGTATATGAGCAATCGATTGCCGTATGTCCATACAAGTTGCAACATCGTTGTCGGGAGAATTTCCCGGCATTGGGGCGCTTATCTTCAACCCCCTTACCCGAGGGAGTCCCCCGTAGGAATTGCGAGTGTTTATGAAGCGAGGGGCGATATTCGGTGCGATACGGGCGATCGCACCCCGTTTAGCCTGTGGTTCGTTCCGGACGATCCCACCTTAAGGAAAATTGACTTTCGTTATGGATTGCTACCCCCAATAGACGACGAGAAATTTTCAAGAACTACGTTGATTGGAATCGGATACCTTGACGTCCCGCTTCGGCTTGCTTCAATACCGTGAAGATTTGCGCCTCCGAAAACCTCTTCCGCTTCACGTTCCGCTCCCTTTCTGCCCCTTCTGGGGCTTGGGAGCCTAACTGTTAATGAGGACATTTTCGGGGGAAAGGTCAAGAAGCTTGCACTGCACATTTAAAACGTAATTGTTCTTTCGTTCACTCTTGCCAAAATCCAGTGCCGGGTCTGTACAGCTGAGGAGATTATTGGTCTGGCCATTTGAACGGTCCGAATACGTATTAATCGTGACCCCCACATATTGGCCGCGTTTTCCCAGTGCGGGCCCAATTTCCTCGGAGGCAAAAGTGGCTACAGCCCCGTTCTCGGCTTTCACTGAAGCCGTACGGTCCAGTATGATGGTTTGAGGATCTCCGCCGTCCTTCAAATCTGCCTCATGGATCGTGCCCACAACGACGCCCTGCTTCAAGGCCTTGAGTCGAGCCAACGCTTCGTCATCAAAATTGACGATGACTTTTAGGGTCGGGGTCCTTACCGATCGTGCGCTTGCCAGGGAGGGAAAGAGGATGCCCAACGTTAAACATACAAATACAAGTTGGGTTGTGTGTCTTCGGAAAAAGACGACACCAACTCTACTAAATATGTCTTGGTTAGGCATAAACAGGATTGTACCTTCGCTTCATTCCCCGCGCCAATGAGGTTTCTTGATGACGTACATTAGGCCTGGCCCGTAGGAAGGAAAAAAGTCAGGACGAGGAAGCTCGTAGCAGCCGGTTCACCTCCCGCACGACATCCGCCAGAGCATCGGGGGCTCCGGTGATTCTCATCTTTCGGAGGTAGGCGGACCAATAACCCTGCAATCGTTTCAATGCATCGTTGTCTAGATCCAATGTGGAGATGGGCGGCGTAGCGCGTTTTTGAAAGGTCTTTTCGATGCTGCGTCGTAGAAGGCGCGGCTCCAACGTCTTGGACCGGGAAAGGTTGTAAAGATCGTAATAGTCCTTCATTCGCGTGTTTTGCCCCCCACGCTTGACGGCGATCTGAAGCTTCTCGGCGAAGATCGTTTCGACCGGGTAAGCCATAATCGGGAAATCCGGCCCGATCAGCGGTTTTCCACGGTATCGAATCCTTTGGAGGGAGATCTTCTTGGGATCTACAACATCCCCGACCGCAAGATCCATACGAACCAGTCCCTTGGCGGTTCCCAGCTTGAATGGGCATTTGATGCGTAGGCCGGGATACTCCATCTCCGGGTTCTTGAGCCGCATTCCGGACGCGGAGAGCCAGGTGAGGCCGTCGTCGAGGGGGATATCCAGGATCTTTTGGATGACAGCCAGCGATTTCTCGATGTCCTGGTCGAGTTTCGAAACGGAAAAGTCGAGATCTTTCGTCCGGCGATCGGCCTCGATCAGGTAGGTCAGGAGCGATCCCCCTTTGAACACGAATCGGTCCACAAAGCGGGATGCCGAAAGCCTTGCGAGGAACTGCTCGGCTCCGTAGCGGTTGAGCAAATCCTGGAAGACGAGCTTCCTCTCCTTGGAGACTGCCAAGAGCTTAGCGCGAATGCTTTCAGGGTTGGTTGTCATCGTCTACTCATCGGAAAGGAGAACCACGAGGATGTCATCCAGCGGCTTTCGGAGTTGCCTGGCGTACTTCGTGAGCATGTCGAGGTTCTTCTCTTTTCGCTTGAGATAGGCCCGGAGCGCCTTGTGGGCAACATCAATCGGCAGATACTTGAACGCATCCACCACGCTCTTTTCCGGGTTATAGATCCGAACCTCACGTTTCCCGACGTTGTGACGAGTCACCCCCAGCGTGTAGGAGAGGCCCCGTGGATAGATGAGGCGGTATTCCTGGTTGACGACCCGATGGCTCTGGGGAAAGGCGAGCCAGACCTTCTTTTCCTCTTCATCCGTCAGGTCGTAATAGGCGAGGGCGGATACGCCACAAACGACAGCATCGGGGTAGAGCGTACAGGCAGGGGCATACCGCCTGAGGGGATCTGCCAGCCAGTCGGTTTTGGTCGTATAGATCCGTTTGGCCGGGCGATAGAGGACCCCCTCCCGTACCAGATGGGAGAGGGTCATCTTGCTTACTCCGAAGGCCTGGGCCTCTCTTAGAGTCGCAAAATCGTTCCGGCTCAGGAATTTGAGCAGGTTATCTCTAGGTGATGCCTTCATGACTTTACTATATTAGATAGCTTATAACAATTATCGAATATAGTAAAGTACATAAGAGTGGAGTCTCCTAGAGGCCACACGCCTCCACACCTTGGGTATTGCCCGTTTCCTAGTAACAAAATAGTAACCGCTCGACTGAAACGGGGTGATATCGCGTGAAATCGGGTGATAACCGAGACCGGCTATCCGTTTGATGTTGTTGATTTCCTATTTGCTTCCAAACGCTTGCAAAAGGCCTCCTGCAGGCCCCCCGCCTCCAAAAACGCATGAGATCGCTCGTACGTTTTTGGAGGCGATCTAATAAATGCGAACGCGAAACGTTGAGCGTTCGCCTCAGCGAGGGGGAGTTGACCGCCGGACGCGGCCGGGGACCCGCTTGGCGGGTGGCCGCGGAGGCGGGGCCCGCAGGCAAAATTCGCGGGGCGAATTTTGACCGTAGGGCAAGTCCCCCACAAGAATCACGTCGAATCTGTCATTCCTTCCGGGCACCCCTTAGGGTCGGCGGCGAGCCCCGGGGCCGGAGGAAAAATTCGCGGGGCGAATTTTTACCGAAGGCCACTACGTCGAATTGGTATTCGTTGAGCGTTCGCCTCAGCCGGGGGAGTTGACCGCCGGACGCGGCCGGGGACCCGCTTGGCGGGTGGCCGCGGAGGCGGGGCCCGTAGGCAAAATTCGCGGGGCGAATTTTGACCGTAGGGCAATTCCCCCACAAGAACTACGTCGCATCTGGGATCGTCATTCCGCCTCGGGCACCCGGATCAGGGTAGTCGGCGAGGCCGGGGCTGGAGGCCGAGCGCGGCTAGCGCGAGGACCGGAAGCCAAATCCCCCACACGATTCACCACGGTTTGTGGTTTTTTCTCTGGGGCCGCCGTTCGGACATTCACTGGATTTCCGAACCCCCCTGGGTGGGCGGCGAGCCCCGGCCCGGAGACAAAATTCGCGGGGCGAATTTTAGTCGGAGGCAAATCCCCCAGCAGATGAAATGCGAATCCAGGCAAAATTAGACGAATTTCGATTTCGTCGTGCGTCCCTCGATTCCCTGTCTGGGCCGTGTTCGCTAGGTCACGAGCCGCACCCAGAGAGCCATAAGTGCCCAAACGCCTATGGTGCCAAGCGTCCACCAAAGGAGGTATCGCCGGAAATCCTTCCATGTTGTCGGCTCCCCACGGGCATCAAGACCGTATCCGGACCACATGGTCAGGAACCGCGCTCCGATAATGAGCCCGAAGCTCACGAAGTAGATGATGGCCGAACGTCGGTGATCTTCTCGCGGGTTGACGAGCACGGAAAACGCACTCATGGCCATGATGCCCGGCCCGAGAGCCATCCAGAAAATTCGCAGAATCACCATCCACAGTTTCATATCGTTCTCTCCGTTTCTGAATAGCCATCGCGTGATTCGGCACGTGTCCGATTTGCTTTCACACCTGAGGCACGACCGCGGGGAGTCTTTTCAAGCGCAAGGAGCCGTTGTACGGCCTCAGCGTTTTCCGCGCCGCGCAGGAACAGGACAACGGCGTCCTCACTTCGAATCACCCGGTCCTTGAAACCCCGAACGGGGACCAGCGTGCCTCCCATCCGCTCCACATACGCATCACTGAAGACCCCGACCCCTTGCCCGGCCTGGCAGAGAAAGAACAGTGTCAGTGGATCCTCGCCTCGAACCGTGGAGGGAGGCGGGATCTCCAAATCGGAAAGGAGCACGTCCACGGCGGGGTCGTCGTGTGCGACGAGGAGCGGGAACTTGGAGAGAAGTCCCGCGAGGGAGACACCCTTCAAACGCGGTGACGCGAACAACCGGACAGGGGAGGAGAACAGGAGTTTCGAAACCATGTCGCCCCGGGCGCTTCTCCGATCCGAGAATCCGAAATCAAACCGCGCTTCCAGCAGGCCCCGTTCGAGAGCTTCGTGCGAGACGGTCGAGAAACGCACCTGCAAGGGCGAGTAACCCTGAAGATATCGGCGCAACAGCGGGAAAGCAGTCGTCCGGACGGCCCCCGGGACGATGCCGATAGACACCGGATAACAACCCAGCGGGATCGGTGACACGACGTCCACCAGACGCTGCCCTGTTTCGAACAGGGACCGCACGGTTTGGAAAAGCCGCGTCCCCTCGGGCGTGAGCTTGAGCCTCCGGTGCTGGCGGAAGAAGAGTGTGATCTTAAGGTCTTCTTCGAGCTGGGAAAGATGCCCGCTCAACGTGGGGGAACTCAGATCGAGCTTCTGGGCTGCCGCCTTGATGGAACCTTCCCGCGCGATTTCACAGAAGTAATAAAGCTGATTCCAGTTGATCTGGTTGCCGCGGATGGGTTTAGATGGCATCGTTCGGAAATACCTAATCGAGAAATTTAGAGTTGGAAAGATAAAAGAATGCCCGGAATCGGTCTCAAGAAAAACATAGCGGAGGTGGATGAGGCACCCCGCCTGGACCATGGGGTGAGCGGAAACTGACCTTCCTCCAAAAAGCCGGGCCATTTGACAGTTAGGCTCCCAGGCACCAGAAGGGGCAGAAAGGGAGCAGAGGAATTCCAGGGACACCACACCAATTAGGAGATAGGCCTCCATGGCCCGTCCCTGGCATACCTAAACCACCTGCCTTACACGCAGGGGGTGGAGTTCAGCAGGGGGGCGACCTCCGTCCCCAACCCGCGCCCCAACCCGCGGGGATTAGCGGGTATTTCATTCTGAACTCTTTGCGTAGTTGCGCGGTTTTGAGCCTTCAGTCCATGGTGTTATGCCAATGGTTGTGAGGACTTACCTCGTCCCCGATCCGGTACAATTTATGCTTTACGTAGATATGTCATGAGAAAAACCCCAGCGCTTTGTGCCCTCTTTTCACTCGGCTTCCTCTTTGCCTGCGGCTCGCAAACTATTTCGGGCTTGGACAACACGGACCAGTCCCTCTCGGACGCGGTAAGCGGAAGGGGGGGGATTCCAGGGCCCAACAAACCAGCGCCAACGGCGATTCCCGTCGGCCCCGTCCTTCCGACCGACGGGCCCTCTGTGACTCCCACACCAACGCCGACGGCAACACCGACAGGAAATCCCTCGGGGGGATGGAGTGCGACGGGAAGCCTGGCCACAGGTCGAGCGCAAGCGGAGGCGGTTCGCCTGGGCACAAAAGTCCTGGTTGCGGGTGGCACGGCTTACATCGGCAGTCTGGTCGCACTGAGCTCCTCGGAGGTCTTCGATCCCACCACTGCCTCGTGGAACAGCGCCGGGACGATGTTCTCGCCGCGCCGCTACCATAAGCTGACCGCTCTGAGCGACAGTAAGGCCCTCGTCACGGGCGGGACCGACCCCAATGTCGTGCTGAAATCCGCGGAGATCTATACATCGGGAAGCGGATGGACTCCGACCGCGGATATGAGCATCGTTCGATTCCGTCATGCGGCCGTCCTTCTTCCCACAAACGGTAAGGTCCTCGTGGCCGGGGGTCAGACCGCGGGCGGGTCGCTGACCAAGTCGACGGAGATCTTTGATCCTCAGACCTCCGCGTGGAGCCCTGCAGCACCTATGAACTTCGCCCGAGGGTATTTCGACCTGTTCTACCTCACGAAGAGCAAGAAGGTTCTGGCCGTTGGAATCGCCGTCGATGCGAGCAACGCGCCACGCTTGGAAACAGAGATATACGATCCCGAGACCAACCAATGGACCGTGGTCGGCTCCCTCCACGTGTTTCATCTGTACGGAGCCGCGGTCGTTCTGGACGATCACCGCGTGTTGGTGGCCGGCGGCCAGTCCCCCGTGTCTCCGTATTACTCCACAACGGTAACGGAGATCTTCGATTCGGACACGCTCACGTGGACGCAGCTGACCTCTCCTATGCCCAGATCCCGGTATTCCTTCGCCATGGCCCTCTTGGGCAGTGGAAAGGTGCTGTCAGCGGGGGGTCTGTACAACGAGAGCGGCTGTCAGAGGTGCTTCACGAACCAGGCCGAGATCTTCGATCCTCAAACGCTATTGTGGACATCAACGCAGAACATGCTGGTCGGCTCCAGCTACGATCACACGATGACGTCCCTCGCCGATGGTGGGGTTCTTGCCGCCGGAGGCGAAGCGAACGGCGTATACCTGTTCTGGAGGGACGCCGCGATCTTCCACGAGCCCTGAAACTTGTACCATCACGACAACCCGGAAATTCTTGCTCCCAGAAAAACGAAAAAACCTGTTAAGGCTTCAAATGCTCTATGCGTACAGAGGCACAGCCGGCCTCACATCTATCTTTGGTTAGCGCGCGGAGGCCTGAAGCGTCACGTACTCGCGCAGGTTCCTCAGTGTGGATTCGCCGGGGGCCGGGTCGAAACGGACGGCGAAACCTTCAATTTCGCCTGAATTCGCCAGCCGGACGACGCGTCCCGTGACAATGCAAAGTGAAGTCTTGTTTCGAATCGCCAAAGGGATGTACATGAAAAGTTCCGTACCCACCGGCATCCGTGCGCTGGTGGCGACATAGGCGCCCCCTTCACTCAGGTCACGCACCAAACCTTCCATGGGTTTGCCTACGCGGGTCTTGAATGTGGCGCGGCTGGCATAGGGGACACGGGGATGCTCACGTTCATGCGGCCAGTTTGTTTGGGCGTCCGGAATCTGATCCATCACGGCATTATTCCCCAAGCTAGATTAATGAAGCGCTTGCAGTTGCGAACGAACGCGTTGGCGGATTATAGGCGCGGCCGTGGTGACCGACCTAGGGGAAAAGGTTCTTATTTCGTGCATGTTCCCGTCAGGCCGCCCAGGGACCAAAGAATCGTATCGTGGGACGGGGACATCAGGACGAACTGAGGGAAAGAAAAACGGAGAGAGCTGTGCTCGGCGCTTTGGAGAACGAGCGTTGCTGTCGGGGAAGGCCCGATGAAGCCACCTGCTACGTGCACCTGATCGACCGTCGCCGTCACGGCGCTGTCCAGTCTTGCGGACAGCTGGGTATTGTCGAATATCGCCGATGTGTCCGATTGAAACGCGTCCGAGGAGGGCGCGGGGAGGAACAATCCCGGAAGGACCGACACTGAAAGCCCCTGAGCTATAGGCCGAACAACAATCTGGGCTATCGTCTCCAAGCCGGCGACCTTTTGACTTTCGACTGAGACCCTAAAGTTGTGGTCGCATGTGTACTCGTTCTCGTCCATTCCGCTGAGAATTTCGAGAACGTCCGTCTGCCATTTAAAGCGGGTGGAGGCGAACGGAATGAAATAGCCGTCTTGGTCCTCCAGTCCCCGCGCCGCAAGAAGCTGGTCGTAACTCTGGATCATGTACTGACCGGGCGAGCCGAATTTCGTGAGTGGATCCCATGGCCACGCTTCCTTCGGTGCGGGAAGAAACATGGCTTCGAACGCCGCGGGATCGTTGAGAGGACCCCTCAGGTTCTCTTTGTAAGCCTTCAAGAAATCGGGATCCGAGCTGTAACCTGAGGCTCCGCCGAAGATCTGTACGAGCAATTCTTCGAGCGATCGATAAATGAGAGTCGGGAACCTACGGCCTCCGTTCGCGGCCAGGGGCGGATCCTGATCCAGATTTGCCGAGAAGACGAAAGCCACCAGAATCCGAATCCACTCGGAGTCGCGTTGCGCGAAATACCTGGTCGCCAGAGAATAGGCCGCTTCGTGCCAGACCAGAGCCGCGCGATTCACGGCGTCGGCGTGGTCCCAGTAATCCCGGGAGAAACAATCGATATTCGCCGGCGGAAGCATCTTGATCGGGTACGGAGGCTTCTTCTCCGTGACCGCCCTCGCAAGTCGAACCTCGTCGGCTCTGTTCTGCTTTTCAGCCTCTCTAAGAACCAGCTCGTTCGTCTCCTCGAACTTATTCCGGGGGACCAGCGCATTGACTTGCAGCGAAGTGTCGCCCCCATCCCGGACTTGAACATGGTAAGGCGACGTCACACATACCTGGACAGGGGACGTCTCGAAGATGCCCGGTTGACCGTACGTTCCGAGATCATGCTGTAGGTCGCAGAGACGTACGCTTCCGAGGTTCTCGGGTTTGAGTTGGGCCAGTATCTCCTTGGACACGATGTCGAATTTCGCCATGAACCTGGGGCCGAAATACGGAATTGCCAGAGTCCAGATTCTGAACGTGGCCGTCCGAGTCTCGAAGAGGGTCCTCCATTCCTCCGGAGGAAGCCGTATGCCGGTCCGGCGGAACATCCCGGGCCTCGAGATCATGAAGGAATTGATTCCGGGGTGGTCGGCTTCATCGAGGTCCAAGAGCGTCGCCTTTGTGATTCTCATCTTGAACCGCGGCTTCTGTTCGTGGTCCCGCAGAACGCGCCAGCCTTCGGCTCGGATTCTCTGTTTTAAGATCTGGAGCCGGTCCGTGAGCGTCAGCTTCCGGATATCGAGTTCGAGGATGCCTTGCGCACCGTTTCCGCCCTCATTCCCGGGGCGAACGCTCGATATCCAGAAAGCGGCGAAAATGAGGAGGGTGAGTGTGAGAGCGGCCGATAGGCCCCACTTCTTCACTTGCGTCCCCGCGACAGAGGAAAAAGATTCACGGTCAGCGTGTAGATCTGGTCCCGCTTTCCGTCCTCAAGAAGCGCGCACAGCTCGCGGCGGAACTCCTTGATCCGCGCTTTGGCCTCGCGGAGTTTCGTGCTGTCGATGGCCATCGTCATGGACGTGAAATCCCTTCTGTCGATCGGATCCGTCAGAAGCGATTGCTTGGCCCTTTCCAGAAATTGCATGTGCAGCCGGCGCATGGCCGCGGATGAATAGTCCGTGCCGGTCGTGAGGTGCTGATCGGCCTTCTTGTAGGCGCCGTCCTGTTCTACAAGGATGCCGAGGCGTTTGAGGCGTTCCAAAGCGTCGGCGGCTTCCACATACGTGCACCCCAACTCCTTTGCTATCGCCCCCGGGTCCAGCTTCTTTCCCTTGATGAACGTGAGTTCGGTAATCGCATAGTGGAACCAGTCCGCAATTGCCGCGAAGGTGTCGGTGGCCAATTGTTTCATCTCGATCTTGTCCACCGTGGCGCCCTGGCGCCTGGGATCTTGAGCGAGAGCGACGTCTTGTACGAAAGACTTGGTTTCGGTAGGGGAGAGACCCAACTCCCGAGCGATCTTGGACGCCTTTTTGACGGAAAGGATGCGCTTTCCGCTCAGGACGCCGCTCAACGTGGCGGCGCTTACGCCGATTTGGCGTGCGAACGTGCGAAGGCTGAAACGAGGGTTATCCTTCGTTCGTTTGAGTAGCTCGCTGCGTATCACGGTTCGAAAGTCGACACTTACTTCCGGCCGCATGAACCCCCCAATCTGCCTGCTATTTATCTCGCGACGCGTTGTTTTTCAACCCCCCTGAAACAGGCGTTTCAGGAGAAGGAACAGCCGCCGGACGGGTTGTATTTTATGATGTAATGTTAATAACATAACCTAATTGCTCTAATGTAATAGATTATCGTGCTTGTTTCGAAGTTCAGTCTCGGTTCGGATTAGGTTAGTCTGAGGGTCCCATGAAGCTCCGAAATCTTCTTTGTATGACGATACCGGCCGGACTGGCGTTGTGGGGGTCACTTGCAGTTCCAGCGGGGAGCGGGTTCTCGTTTGCGTTTGAGCCGGCTGAGATTCGAATTCATCCGGCTTCCGTCGGTACCGCGAGGCTCAATCTGAAAATCGAGGAACCCAAGGCTTACATCCACGAAAAGGCCCCCATGAATGTGACCGTGTCCGGGGAAGGACTCGTACTTACGAAGGCCACCTGGACGCGGAAGGACGCTATCGTCCGCGAGGGCGGGGAGAGGGCCCGTTGGCTCGCTTTTGAAGTGCCGGTCCAAGCCGCGAAGGCAGGCGAGTACAAGTTGAGGGCGAGAGCGGCGTTCTATTACTGCACTTCGAAGGTTTGCCTGAAAGAGGAAGTCGAGGCCCAAGCGAACGTCATCGCCCGCTGACCCGGGCGTCGCCTATAGTCCAAGCTGAAGGCGGGCCGCCTCCGACATCATCTCCCTGCTCCAAGGCGGCTCCCAAACCAGGTCGATCCTCACGCATTCCACGCCGGGAAGCTCCGCGCATTTCCGCTCCACCTCAACGGGAAGAAACTCGGCTGCGGGGCAATTCGGGGCCGTCAGCGTCATCCGGATGGTCACGTGCTTCGAGGAGTCGATGTCGATCCCGTAGATAAGGCCCAGATCGTAGATGTTCACGGGAATTTCAGGATCGTAGATGGTCTTAAGGGCCTCCACGACATTCGAGCGGAGAACCTCCGGGTTCACTCGAGCCGGGCCCTCCGAAGCCTGAGCGAATTCGCGATCACCGAAACGGAGCTGAAGCTCATGGCCGCGCTCGCGATAACCGGGCTCAAAAGGAGACCGAAGGCGGGATAAAGAACCCCTGCGGCCAGGGGAACGCCCAGGACGTTATAAACGAACGCGAAGAAAAGGTTCTGGCGGATGTTCCTCATCGTGGCCCGGCTCAGGCGGAAGGCCCGGTAGATGCCGCGCAGGTCCCCTTTGACCAACGTGATGCCGGCCGTGGCCATCGCGACGTCGGTTCCCATTCCCATCGCAATCCCCACATCGGCCAAGGCCAAAGCGGGAGCGTCGTTGATCCCGTCACCGGCCATGGCTACGTGCCGTCCAAGCGACCGGTACTTCCGGACGAGGTCTCCCTTGGCCAAGGGGGAGATTTCCGCCTCGACTTTCCGGATCCCCAGCCGGCGTGCCACAGCTTCGGCGGTAGCCCAGTGGTCGCCCGTCACCATCACGACTTCGATACCTTCGCGCGCAAGCTTCTGAAGAGCCTCCAGCGATGAAGCGCGGGGTTGATCCGAAACCGCCAGAAACCCCGCTGTCCTCTCGCCGATTCCGACGAAGAGGACGCTTTCGCCGCGCTCCCGGCATTCTCGGATCTCCGGAACAGCCGGTGCGTCTCGAAGCCCCATTTTAGCCAGGAGGCGGTCGCTTCCGAGAATTACGCGATTGGCACCGATCAAACCGTGAAGCCCCAGTCCCATCTCGTATTGAAAAGAAATCGCGGGAGCCGGATTAAGCGATCGTCTCTTGACTTCCGCGACGATGGCTGCGGACAGGGGATGTTCGCTGCCGAATGCGAGGCCGGCAGCGGCTTCTAGAACCTCCGTTTCGGTGAACTTTCCAAACACGGCAACGGAGGTGACGGAGGGTTTTCCTTCCGTGAGCGTCCCGGTCTTGTCGACCAGGAGCAGATCCACGTTCTCAAAGGATTCCAACACGTCGGCATTGCGCACCAGAATCCCGTTCCGGGCGCCGCGGGCGGATGCAACCACGATCGACATCGGCGTGGCGAGACCCAGGGCGCACGGGCACGCGATAATAAGAACCGCCACCGCGTTCACGGCGCCGAACGTCCAGCCGGGCGCCGGACCCCATAGGGTCCACACGGCGAACGTAAGCAACGCGGCTGCGATCACGGCCGGGACGAAATAGGACGAGACCCGGTCCGCCAGCCGTTGGATCGGCGGACGGGAGCGCTGCGCTTGCTCCACAACGGAGATGATCCGAGCGAGCAGTGTGGACGAGCCGACGTGTTCGGCACGCATGATGAACGAGCCGGTGCCGTTCAGCGTTCCGCCCAAGACCCGCTCGCCCGGCATCTTTTCCACCGGCAAGGATTCCCCGGTCAGGAGGGACTCATCCAACGAGGAAGTCCCCGATTCCACGGTTCCGTCCACCGGCACCTTCGATCCGGGCACAATCAGAAGACGATCCCCTGCGTTGATCTCGGCGATCGCAACCTCCTTGCGGCTCCCGTCCTTTTCGATGCGGAGTGCCGAGGGCGGCACTAAACGCAGAAGCTCGAGCAACGCCTGCTGCGTGCGGTGCCGGGCGCGGACTTCCAGCACCTGGCCGAGGAGCACGAGCGTTGTGATGGCCGCGGCGGCCTCGAAATAGAGACCGTGGTCCTCGTGGCCCGGCCGGAACAGCGCCGACAGGCTGAAAGCATAAGCGGCCACGACGCCCAAGCCGATGAGGGAGAACATATTGAGGCTACGGGAGCGGAACGATAGCCACGCCTTATGAAGGAGAGGCCAGCCGGCCCAGAAGACGGCCGGCGTGGCCAAAAGGCATTGCAGAAGATCGAGAAGGCGCGACCGGGGCAAAAAATGCGCCATCGCGATGCCCACCAACGGAAGCGAAAGAGCGGCGGATAAATAGAATCGCCGCGTCAGGTCCCGGAGTTCCTGCGGCGGCTCACTGGAAGCGGCCGCGGTAAGAGGACTCAAGGCCATGCCGCATGACGGGCAGTCGCCGGGCCTGTCGAGGACGATGTCGGGATGCATGGGACATCCGAAGGCGGTTCCTTCGGGAAGAACGGGGGAAGGGGCGGGGGGATTAAGGAACGGCTCGGGATCGGCGGTGAATCGCTCGGCGCACCGTCGGCTGCAAAAGAAATATGTGACGCCCTTGTGTCCGCAGCTGGATACGGCTTGCGCCGGGTCGACGTTCATCCCGCAGACGGGGTCGGTCATCCGGATTTCACGCGCGCAAGCTCCCGGCGGGTCTCCCGTTCCTTGATCGCCTCCCGCTTATCGTGCAGCTTTTTTCCTTTGGCCAGGCCGAGCTCGATTTTTGCCATACCCTTTTTAAAGTAGATCCGGAGTGGAACCAGCGTCAACCGGCGCTCCTTCACTTCGGCCCCGAGCCGGGAGATCTCCCGCTTGTGGAGAAGCAGGCGCCGCGGGCGGACGGGGCTCAGCGAAGCCGAGGCGAACTCGTACGGCGCGATGTGCACCCCTTCCAGGAAAACCTGCCCACGGTCGACATGGGCGTACCCTTCCTTCAAGCTGACGCTGCCTTGGCGGATCGACTTCACCTCGCTGCCGAGAAGTTCGATCCCGGCTTCGATTGTTTCCAAGATGAAAAAATTGTGGCGCGCGGTGCGGTTCTCCGCGATCACCTGGAAGGAAGATTTTGGCTCAGGACTCATCCTTGGACGCGATCCCGCAGGAGACGATGAGCTTGAACGCCTCCTCCACCGTGAGGTCCACGTTCTTCACCTCCGTCTCCGGCACAAGGAGGTAGAAGCCGCTTGTGGGGTTCGGCGTGGTGGGAACGAAGACGTTCAGCATCCGTCGATCGAATTTTTCCTGCAAAGAGGCCGGAGATTGGCCGGTCACGAACGCCAGAGTGTGAATTCCGGGTCTGGGGTACTGGAGCATCACGACCCGCGTAAAGCGCCCTTGGTCGTGCTTCATGAACGTGTCCGTGATCTGCTTGACCAACTGGTAAATCACCCGGGCCCCCGGGATGTGGGAAACGGCCGCGTCTCCCCACCGGATCAACGCCCGTCCCAGGTAGTTGCGGCTCAAAATTCCCACCAACAGGATAAAGCCGATCGCGAGCGCGGCACCCAGAAACGGGACGGGAAAGCCGAAGAGCTTCTCGGGGCTCAGGCTCTCGGGGAAAAAATGCAGGAATCGCCCGTCGCGCACGGCGAGGATGCCGTCGAAATAATCCGTAAAGAAGAGAATGAATTTGACGGTGATAAAGAACGGGAGCGTGACGATCAAGCCGACGAGAAAGTACTTCTTGAACGCATTTTGTATGCCGCTCTTGAGGCGCATGGGAGCTAGGGCGTCACTTATCGAGTGACGGGTCGCGGCCCCGGTACGTGATGAGGCCGTGCGTGGGGTCGTACGGCGAAACCCCGACCGTGACGCGATCCCCCAGGATAACTCGGATGTGTCTGCGTCTCAGTTTCCCCGCCAATTTTGCATTCAGGCGAAGTCCTCTCGCGCCTTCGATGACGAAGTTGCCTCCGGCCTTCACTTCCACGACGAGCCCCTCAATCAAAACTAGATCGTCCTTGCCCACGGGCGGCTTGATAGCACGAATCGGGCCCTCTGGAAATAATTACGCCACGTTCGGGAAGAGATAGTGAGCCACGTTGATCCCGTGGTCTTCAGGATGGACCGCGGCCTCGATGACGAGGTTATCCGGGTTCTCCGCCTCCACGGCCAAGTTCACTTCCCTCCCGCCCTCGATCTTTTGCCCCTGGCTGTTCGTGACGATTCGGACCGTGGGGTACGCGAGGAAATTGGGGTTCTCGTTCACCTTCGTGACGACCGCGAGGACGCCGCTGCTCAGGCTGACGACGGAGCCCACGGGGTAAATTCCGATCGTGTTGATAAAGGCCTTGACGAGAAGCGGGTCGAATTTTGTGCCTGCGCTGTCCGCGATGATCTTGAGCGCCAGCGTGGGGAGCATCCCTCGCTGGTACACCCGGTTGGTCGTCATGGCGTCGAAGGCATCCGAGATCGCCACCACTCGCGAGAAAAAATTGAGCTTTTTGTTCATGCCGGTCTGGGGATATCCGCTCAAGTCGAAATTCCGGTGGTGCTCGAACGAGGCGATCATCTTCTTGATGTCCGCGGGCTGGAATTCCCCTTTCATCGTGAGGAACCGCTTGATCGCCATGACGGGATGGGTCTTCATGACTTCCCATTCCTTCGGTTCGAATTTTCCGGGTTTGTTGAGGATCTCCACCGGGATGAGAGTCTTGCCGTAGTCGTGATAAAGGGCCGCCAGACCCAACTCCCCGATCTGGCGTTTGGACAGCCCAAGATTCTTCCCGAAGCCGATCGAGATGATGCAGACGTTCATCGAATGGTTGAACGTATATTCGTCGTAGTTCTTGATCGACGAGAGGCCCATGAAGGAAAAGCCCTCGTCCAGGCAGATGTCGACCAGATCGTAAACGGCGCGTTTGGCCTTGCGGCTCTCGTTCAACTGCGCCTTCGGATCACCCGAAGAGAGCGTTCGGACCACCTCCATCGCCTGCGTGTAGTCGCGCAGGGCCCGTTTCTGAGACGAGACCGCAACCACGACTTCGTCCTTCGACCTCGAACGCTTCTTCGTGCGGGGCAGGAACTGGATGGACTGGAATCCCCTCGTCGCCAGGGCCTCGTTCAGGCGCATGGATCCCTTGAGACCCCGCTGTTGGGGAAGAAAGCACTGGACGAAAAAGATCATTTCTTCGGGCCGAGGCGGTCTGAGAATTGTGAAGCCTCCCACCTCCTTCGAGGCGAACAAGCCGTCGATATATTCGAAGACGCCGAACGTGGAGATGTCGGACCGGACCTTTTTCTCGTTAAGGTAGAGGCCGACCTCCACCGTTTCGAGCGTGAGGGACCCAAGTTCCTTCAGGAGTGTCCCCGTGAGTTCCAGTAACTGCTCGAAGGGTTGGCGAAAAGCCTGGTTGGACGGGTGGTGGATGTGGGCGGTCTTGATCAGCATGAAAAGCTGCGTGGCGAATGCCCTGTCTTTGGATAACGTCAGCACGCTCTACCTTTGGAGATGCCTCAGGGCGCTCTCGCACAGCAAGCGCACGACTTTGTTCTTGGCCTTGGCTCCGGCTTGAAGGACTTGAAGCGCTTTGGGTGTGGCCACGACCTCTAGGCCGTATGCGGCCAGCCGGCATTGCTCATCGATCTCGGGTTTTCGAAACCAAACCCGCGTATTCAGGAGGGACTCCAGATGCGGGAGAAAATCGTCCTTGGCGACCCGGGCGACGCAGGCGATGAAAGCCTTTCTTTCCGCAAACGACTTCTGCTTGAAGTCCGGCCGATTGAGGAACGCCAACACCTGGCGGGCTATTTCCTTATCCGTGGCGCCGGAAAGAATCTTGAGCGCGAGGAGGCGAATCTCTTCGCTGGGGTCCTCCAGGAGGCCGTACAGGAGCTTGAAGGATCTCGGGTTCGGATAGTTTTTGAGAACTTCGATCGCCTCCTTTCGGCAGGGTCCCTCGTTCCGCGCAATGAAAGGGGCCAGCAGATCCACAACCTTCTCGTTCTTGAGATGAGCCACGATCTCAATGGCCGTCTCCACGACTTGCGGGTGCTTGGAAGAAAGCATTCGGGAAAAGAGTCCCACATCGCCCTTGTGAAGCGTCGCCACCCCGCGCGCGGCCGCCCGGCGAAGAAGAGGGTCCGTCACCTCCGGGATCAGGTTCAGGAGTGTGGGGACTAACCCCGGATCCAACATTCCAAACAGCTTCTCGACATCGGAAGGGCCGCCCCGGTGAGGTTGGGACAGGGAATGGCAAAGGAGGCTCGTCCGCGGGCCGGGCCACAGGATCTTGAGAGCCCATGAGAGGAATTGAGGGTCGCGTTTTGCGAGCTCGATCGGACGCGATGGAAACTCGTGCGCCTGTTCCATGATCAGGGCGACGATGTGGAGTTCCCCCTTCGTCAGATTCTGATCCAGGAGTATGCCCAGGGCCCCCAACACTTTTTCGAACTCCGTCTTATCCTGTTCCTGCTGCAAAACGGCCAAGAGCATGTCCACGAAATCAAGGGCCAGCCGCTCCGGCCGCTCCGATTCCGCCATATCCTCCCGAATGGCCTTAAGCTCGTCATCCGCAAGCACAACGCGATCGGAAAACATCTGCCCGACGCCCTTCACATTCAGGGCGATCTTGAGCTCGTCCGAGTCGGCGCCTTCATAGGCGGGCTGGCCACCGCCCCCTTGCGCGCGCGGCTGATACCCGCTCATCCCGGAGTCGAGGATTTCCTCCACCCTGTTTTGGGCGGTTCGCTCATCGCCGGAAGTGTCCTCCACGATGCTGTCGGCCACGCTGTAGTGGATGTGCTCGAATTCTTTCTCCCAGAAGCGCGTTACGGAGTCCGAATCGTCGGCCGTGGACGCGGTCGTGGCGGCGGCCGTTACCGCCTCGAGAAATTCGAACAGCTCCGTCTCGGTCAACCCCGGTCGAAAACCGAGGGTGCGAATCCCGTCGTTGAACAGGCGGAACGCAAAGCTATCCTGCTGGTTCTCGTTTTCGTAGACCGGCGTGGCGCCCAACATAAGGCGGTAGGGTTCCACGCGGATCGACACCGCTCCGAACCGCTCCAGATGGGACGTGAAAAGGGTTTGCAGCTCCTGTCGATGGCGCACCAAGATCGGATGAGTGGCGGCGTAAAGGCGCTGAGAGCGGAGCGCGCGATCGAGGGCCAGGACGATCCCTTTGATGCCTTCCACGATCGCAAGGTCTTCCGCGGATTGGGAGGGCAACTCGTCAGAGGTGGAATTTGTTGTTGGCATCGGTCCGGAAGAAGGAATCATAGCAAATCGCCAAGAACTGGCCCACCACGCTCTTCATTGATAAGTCGAGAAAAAGGCCTAACCTTTGTGAAAGGAGCAGGAACTTCGTGACCCGCAGTCGTTTTATATACGTGTTGGCCTTTCCCGTGGTGGCCTTCGCGTTATGCGTTCTCTCGTACTTCATGGGATACAACCGCGGGAAACAGGCCGCAACGGTGTCGGCAAGGACCGCAGTGGAAAATCTGGTGCCGGCCGACCACGAATCGTCCGGCGAGTTGACGTTCTTCAAGACACTGCGGGACCAGAAGCCTCCTGCGGAAGGCGCCGTAGCCCCGCGAAGGACCCCGTCTCCCGAGGCCAAACCGCTTCGGCTCGCCTCGGCCGAGGAATCCTCCTCAGGCTCATTTGGCGTGCAAATCTCGGCCTTCAAGGACATCGGCAAAGCTCACGAACTGGTGGACGATCTCAAGACACGGGGCCATTCGGCGTATGTGGTGTCGGGGAAGACAAAGGGAAAGGAATGGCACAGGGTGTATGTCGGTCCCTTCCCGTCCAAGGAGAAGGCTCAGGCTGCACTCCAGGAGTTGGAGAAGGATGGCTTTCATAATGGATTTGTCACGACCGTCGAAACCGGAACCCGCTGAGCGAATCATCCTGGCCCTGGATCTTCCCGATTGGGAAGGGAACCTAGGCATCCTTCGCGCGCTCAAGGGGCGGGTGCGATGGGCCAAAGTAGGGCCGATCCTGTTTTATCGCGGGGGCTTCGAGGTGCTTCAGCGCTTGCTGGACATGGACCTAAGGCTTTTTCTGGATCTCAAGTTTCATGATATTCCCAGTGTCGTGGCGGGAGCCGTCGACGCTGTCTTAAGGAAGTGCGCGGTGCAGATGCTGACCGTTCATGCCTCCGGAGGCGTCGCGATGCTGAGAGAGGTAAGGGCTTCGCTGGACCGGATGCCGGTAGGGGAACAGCCCAAGCTCTTGGGCGTCACGGTATTGACGAGTTTGGAAGCGAGTGACCTTGCCACGCAGGGCATCCACGGCTCGCCGACGGATCAAGCGGCTCGTTTGGCCCGAATGGCGATCACGGGCAAAGCGGATGGAGTGGTCTGCTCGCCTCGGGATATCGGGGCCGTCCGAAACGAAGTTGGAACCGAGCCTCTCATCGTCGTGCCCGGTATCCGGGCGGGTTCTGTGGGTGGATCGAAGGACGACCAAGTCCGCACGGGATCCGCTGCCGAGGCGATCCGAAGCGGCGCCAGTTATCTCGTTGTGGGCCGCCCCCTGCTCCTTGCGAAGGACCCGGCGGAGGCCTTCGCGCTTCTGGAAACGGAAGTGGCGGAGGCATGAAATCGGACCGTCTGGATTTGACGATTTGGGGCCGCCACGCCGTCCGAGAGGCGCTCGCGTCCGCGCGTGCCCACGTACAGGAGCTCTTTACCTCCGACGTTGATAAGGTCACGTCGGACTTGGAAGAGGAGGCCCGGAAACGAAGCGTCCGCATGCGCAGGATGGCCCGAACCGAAATGGACGGACGGTTCGGAACGGACAAGCACCAGGGGGTGGGCGCGAGGGTGGAGCTGGAGATCTGGGCCACGCTTCGTGAATGGATCGCCGTTCAGGCCCGTACCGATGAAGCCTGGACGGTTCTGGCACCGGATGAAATCCAGGATCCACAAAATCTCGGAACGCTGATCCGATCGGCCCACTTCTTCGGCGCGAGCGCCTTGATTCTGACAAAAGACCGGTGTGCCCCGATCACAGGGGTTGTGGGGAAGGCGTCGGCCGGCGCGGTTTTTTCTCTGCCGATCATCCGCGCCACAAATCTGGCACGAGAACTCGAGACGGCGGGGGAAGAGGCATTCTGGCGCGTCGGTTTGTCAGCGGAGGCTCCGAAGGCGCTTTCCGGCATCGACCTAAAGAAAGGACGGACGCTGCTGGTGCTGGGAAGCGAAGGGGAGGGCCTGCGGCCCTTGACCTCAAAGCGGTGTGACGAGTTGGCCTCCCTGCCGGGCACCGGCGCCCGAGACAGCCTGAACGTGGCCATCGCGGCATCGATCGCGCTTTACGAGATCTCGCGCCAACGATCCGCCTAACGCGCGACTGCCAACCAGGGTTTTCCGGGTGGTTTTCTCAAGAGGGGGCGGCTAGGCCCCAACGCCCTATTGGCGGGTTTGCCGCGGACCGGAAAAAACGGCAAAAAGGAGAATGATTTTGTGCTGTTCTTTCTTGACAGCCCCCCCGTTTTTACCTATAAACCCGCGCTTCGATTCGAAAAGTGCCTTGCGGGCCAGGCGGAAGTGTCTGAATTTATTTCGCTTTTTGCAAGGCGGATGCGGCTGGCGTAGCTCAATTGGTAGAGCAGCTGATTTGTAATCAGCAGGTTGCGGGTTCGAGTCCCATCGCCAGCTCCATTTGGGCGGAGAGGTGCCCGAGTGGCCAAAGGGAGCAGACTGTAAATCTGCCGGCTTTATGCCTTCGAAGGTTCGAATCCTTCCCTCTCCACCAGAAGCGATGTCGGTGGAGAAAGGCAGGATTAAGGGTTAATCCCTAAGGGTTAATCCTTAAACGTTGAGCGGCGGGGATAGCTCAGTTGGTAGAGCGTCAGCCTTCCAAGCTGAGGGTCGCGGGTTCGAATCCCGTTCCCCGCTCCAAGCTGTGCTGGATACCGGTCTCAGGTCGAATCGAGCGGTCGTTGAAAAGGGAACGGATGAAAGAAATTGAGAAAAGCTGTTTGGCTAAGTCCCCGGCGGAGAGCCGTGGGACGTACGCCCAAGTAGCTCAGTTGGCAGAGCACTTCCTTGGTAAGGAAGAGGTCATCGGTTCGATTCCGATCTTGGGCTCCACTGTGAACCATCAATAAGGAGAGTCGGGCATATGTCGAAGCAAAAATTTGCGCGCACTAAACCGCACGTCAACGTCGGAACAATCGGTCACGTGGATCACGGAAAGACCACACTAACGGCGGCGATCACGAAGGTGCTGTCCCTGAAAGGGCTGGCTACGTTCAAGTCGTACGACGACGTGGCTAAAGCCGACGCGAAAACCTTCCGCAGAGACGCGACCAAGATTTTGACGGTGGCTCTGGCTCACGTCGAATACGAATCGGAGAAGAGGCACTACGCCCACATCGACTGCCCCGGCCATGCCGACTACGTGAAGAACATGATCTCGGGCGCGGCGCAGATGGACGGCGCCATCCTGGTCGTGAGCGCGGTGGACGGCGTCATGCCCCAAACCCGCGAGCACATCCTTTTGGCCCGCCAGGTGAACGTTCCGGCCATCGTGGTCTTCATGAATAAAGTGGATCTGGTGGACGACAAGGAACTCCTGGATCTGGTGGAACTGGAAGTCCGCGAGTTGCTCTCGAAGTACGAATTCCCCGGCGACAAGATCCCCGTGGTCCGAGGTTGCGCGACGAAGGCCCTGATCAATCCGACGGGCGAGGATGCCAAGTCCATTTGGGACCTGATCAAGGCCCTGGACGACACCATCCCCGAGCCGTTGCGGGACATCGACAAACCGTTCCTGATGCCGATCGAAGACGTGTTCTCGATCGAAGGCCGCGGGACCGTCGTGACCGGCCGCGTGGAGCGTGGGGTCATCAAGGTGGGTGAGGACGTAGAGGTCGTCGGCCTCCGCCCCACGCAGAAGACCGTTGCCACCGGCGTAGAAATGTTCCGCAAGCTGCTCGATCAGGGGCAGGCCGGCGACAACGTCGGACTTTTGCTCCGCGGCACGAAGCGGGACGACGTCGAGCGCGGCCAGGTGGTCTGCAAGCCGGGTTCGATCACTCCCCACACCAAGTTCAAGGCCAAGGCCTACATCCTGACCAAGGATGAGGGAGGCCGACACACCCCGTTCTTCAAGGGGTACCGCCCGCAGTTCTACTTCAGAACGACGGACGTGACGGGCGTCTGCGAGCTTCCGGCGAACGTCGAGATGGTCATGCCGGGCGATAACACGGAGATGTCCGTGGTGCTGATCTCGCCCATCGCAATGGAGAAGGAAGTCCGTTTCGCCATCCGAGAGGGAGGCCGGACGGTAGGCGCCGGAATCGTGACCGAGGTGATCGCCTAAGATGTACAGCATCATCCAACTGGAGTGCACCGCGTGTAAGCGGCGGAATTACTCGACGACAAAGAACAAGCGGACCCATTCGGAAAAGCTTGTGATGAAGAAGTTCTGCCGTCACTGCCGCA
>JAZDIZ010000195.1:0-3879 GCA_043804515.1 Pseudomonadota bacterium
GTCCAGGTTCGCGACCATTTATAGCGGCAGTGAATGTCCGCCTCCGCTGGCAGCGTACTGGGACGTCCTGACGAAACAGGGTTCCCCGTGCGGTGCTTGGGAAAAAGGAGGAGTCGGCGGGCGCTGGAAAACCGACCGTAGGGATAATCGTTCGTATACGTTTGATGACAGATTGTTGGGGAATCTCCCGGATGGTTTCCGGCAAATCTTCCCGGCCGTGGCAACCCAGAATCCGATCCCTTATGAGAAAACCAACTTCCGCCGCCTTACCGCGGCCGATCTCAGCCCGGCTCTCTTCCCGTAGGCACCTGCACCGAAAAAGTTAGTCCCAAATCGAAAAGTTTCCTCGCCAGACTAGGCGGCAGCGACGAGAAGACCGGAGCATAGCCGGAGGCTATGTGAGGACCTTCGAGGAGCGACAACGACGTATGGCGGGAAAATCTTCGATTTGGTGGCGGCGCAGGGATGCAGGCGCTACGCGCCTAGCGTTGTGAGGTGAGTCGCTCGCACCCGCAAAGCGGGTACCCGCTCGCGGCTGTCATTAGAATACTTCAACGTCGAACCCCGCTCATCTGGGGTTCTCACCCTGCGCCGGCCCAGATGAGACCAAACCGCAGATTTTTTCGCCAGACTAGGCCACAGGCGGCGAGAAACCGCAGCGTACTTGCGTCCGTACGTGAGGCTTTTGAGCCGCCGAGAACAACGTATGGCGGAAAAAGATGCGGTTTGGTGGCGGCGCAGGGATTCGAACCCCGGACCTAGGGCTTATGAGACCCCCGCTCTAGCCACCTGAGCTACGCCGCCACGGTCGGAAAAGGAGTCGAATCTAATAACATAGGCGCCCAGCTCTAACCATATCTTGCGAGTCAGCGTTGTGCGAGCCGAAACAGGACGCCCTTTTCGGTCACGACAAACAGGGAGTCTCCGACCACGACCGGAGGACCCTTGATCGGGGCGCCGAGATTGTACCGCCACACAAACTTCCCGTCGGAGGCGTCCAGGACGTAGAGAAGTCCTTCGCTGCTCCCCGCGATGAGGCGTCCGTTTAGGAAAGCCAGGCCCGTCCAGTTCGCCGACTCCTTCGCTTCGAACTTCCACTTTTCGTCGCCCGTCTTCGGATCCAAGGCCAATATCCGATTCGCGGCTGCGGGAGCGAACAACCTGTCCTCGGTCTCCATAGCGCCGGCTGCGCTTCCCCCCGACGGCACGCTCCAGCGGACCCCGCCTCCCGGATTCAGGCCGTAGAGCGTTCCGAAAAATTGGGCCGCTAGGACGCTCCCCGATGGGGAAGCCACTACCGGACTGACGACGTCCGCAAATCGCTCCTCGGACGCGAGCCGCACGTTCCAGAGTTCGCTTCCATCCTCGGCCTTCAAGGCGGCCACCGTTCCGTCCGAAAAAGCCGCATATAGCCGGGAATCCAAAACGGCTGGCGTGGCAAAGCCGTGAATCGTGAGCCGGTCGGGAAAATCTTTCCGATAGCGCCAGATCACGGCTCCGTTTTTCGCATCGAGCGCATACAAGTAGCCGTCATTGGCCCCCACCAGGAGGAGCTTGCCGCCGTAGAGCGCGGGTTGGCCCAACACTTCACCGTTCAGGTCCTGCTGCCATATGGCCACTCCGGTTTTTGCGCTCAACGCGTATATTTTCCCTTTGGACGTCCCGACATAGACGACACCCGACTCCGCGAGCGGGCGCGTTTCGACGCTTCCGAGAACGTCTTTCTCCCAAAGCTTCCTCAGGTTCGGTGTGGAGAACGCAACCACGGTCCCCCGGCGGGTTCCGAGGAACAGGTCTTTACCGTCCGTGGCCGGTTCGGATCCGGCCACAATGTAACTGGAGAGACCAAGCCAGATCGTGTCGGTGAAGCGGCGCTCCCTGGACACGTAGTACGGGCTGTGCGCACAGCCGGCGGCCACGATCAGCAGAAAAACGGTTGAAAGTACCTTCCTCATAGCCAATGGAACGTAATGCTCGCCATAAGCGAGTACGTGTTGAACCCGACCTTGCCCAATCCAAGGAGTCTCAGCGTATCCGGCGGCTGGTTCACGCCGATCAGGAACTGATAGTTGTACTCCACGTCCACGGACATCCGGTTTTTGAGCGTGTACGCCCTGATTCCCGCCCCCAACGGCACTTCGAAGTTTGTCGGGAAGGAAAGCCCGGTCTCGTCGATTCCGTAGAGATTGTAGCCGCCGATTCCGAAACTCAAAAACGGTTGCAGGAGGACGGCCGGATAGGAAAGCTCGAACCGAAGCGCCTCCTGGTTCATGCTCCCCTCGCTTCGAAACGAAGTCCCCGGTGCCACGGGGTCCGGCGAAGTCAGATGAAAGAGCGAATATTGATAGGCGATCTCCGCAAGAAGGTACTGATTGAAATGATGCCCCACGGCCACGCGCACGCCGAAGCCGGCATTGCCGCTCACGCCGGTCTGCCGCGAAAACCCGCAAAAGCCGAGCCCCGTGGACAGCGTGACGAACTTGCTGTCCGAGTAGCTGAGCTTTTCGTTGACTACGTCGAAGGCATAAGCCGGCGCGCCGGCGGCCAAAACGGCGAAAAACGTAACGAGGGACCGGATCATTTCTTCTGGAGCATCGCGATTCGGGAGCGGACCTTCTCCAGCAACGGCGAACTCGGGTGCAGCGATTCGAAGGAACGGTAGGAAACAAGCGCTCGATCGGGATGTTGGCCGGCCTCTTGCACCAAGCCCAACTTCCAAAGATGTTCGGCGCGAAGGGGGTCGTCTTTGGCATCGGAAAGAGCCTTGAAAACCGCCTCGGCCTCCGGAAACCTCTTCAGCTCCATCAGCGCGTCTCCCCTTCCCTCCCTCGCGATATAGCTGAACGGCCTCGGCCATCCCTTGTCCGCCGATTGGTACGCCTCCAACGCTTCCGGATATTTGCCCGCTCTCATGAGCGTCTTTCCCTTAAGAAGATACGCACGGGGAGCCAGGCTGGATGCCCTGTATTTGGCGAGGAACGCGTCCAGGTCCGAGAGAGTCTTATTGGGATCCGCCTTATCCTGGTCGATATCGGCCTTTACAAAAGGCTCGAAGGCATTGGCCGCTTCGCGGTCCCCGCGGTTCTCGATCAATTGATAGACGCCCCAACCGACCGCAAACAACGCCACGACGGCCAGCATGGCCGCCAGCCATCTCGAATGCGGCGCTACACCCCCGATCAAGCGGCCGAAAAAGCTCACGAAATTGTCAGGTTGCTTCAGTCCTTCTCGAAAATCCGTGGGGGCCATGTGGGAGCGAGAAGCTAACAGAGCGGGCGTAAGACGGCAAATTTGACTTCATGGGCTTCCGAATGGATCCTTAAAAATCCATGGAGAAGCGCGAGGCGACCGTTTTCTTCGCCGAAACCACGTCCGAAGGCGAAAAAATGCTTGTGGAATCGGTCCGCGACTCGGGGGGACGACATCTCAAGGCTATCGGAAGCGCGCACCTCTGCCTGTTCGACAACCCGCAAGCCGCTTGTGACACGGCGCTGAAGTTGCTTCGGGCGGAACTTCCCCTCCCGCTGCGCGTCGGAATCGCCAAAGGCACCGTCACGGTGACGGGGGAAGACGCTTTCGGAGAGGTCGTGAATCTGGCGGCACGGCTGCAGGGAATCGCCCGGCCCGGCGAAGTGTACTTCTCGGGGGGCGTTCTGGAATCGATCGATCGGGCACGAACACCGTTCAAAGAGATCGGAACCCGTCAGTTCAAAGGGATCGGCGACACGGTGCATGTTTACTCCCTCCTCAAGGAACACGCGGCCGCCGCGCCCAAGCCGAAGGAGCGCGGCCGAGAATCCGCCAAGGAGCTATTTGACTTCACCCGGGTGGATCAGGAACGGATCGCCGAGGAGGAGGCTTTGCGCTCCAGACTGCCCG
>JAZDIZ010000196.1:0-50886 GCA_043804515.1 Pseudomonadota bacterium
TCCTTCCCTCCCGGAGACGAAAGATCGCGCAGCGAACCGACCCGGCCTTCGGCCAAGCGTATGTCCAAAGTCATGGGTGGGTGCGCTCCGACCGAGTCCCGGTACGATCGAAACCCCACCTCCATCCCGGACGAGGTTTTAAACCATTGGCCGGAGCCCGCCGGCCCTTTCTTCACTTCTTGATATCCGAGCCGTCCCAGATACGCCCGAAAGTCCTTCTCCGAAAACGGCACGCCCGGGTACAAGGTCCCGGCCGCCGCGTAGATCCTGGACGGAAGCTTCCACCTTTGCCCCCCCATCCTGCTCGTCACCAGGTGCGCGGCATGCAACGCGTAGGCCACCACGCTCACGACCAGAACGATCGCGAACCAGAAAGCCACCCGCCTGGAAAATCGCTTCTTCTTCACAGAATTCCGATCCCGGTTACAATCGGGCCGCTTTGAGAGACCGTGTGTTCCATGCCTACCATTTGGCTGACCGCCTTAAACTTACCGCGGTTCTCAAACTTTTTTCAGAAAAACCCTTCCGGGCTTCCGGTACCGAGGTCGCCTACCGTTTCGGGAAAAATCAATACCTCATTATTTACAATTTCGGGTCGATCGTCCTCTTCGACGTGGATCCGGTCAAGGAGCAGCAGGCACTGGCCATTCTCGAGCAATTCGCTGGATCCAGGACGGAGATCCTGCCCCACGAGGAGTTTTCCCTGGCGGAGGGAAAATCGTCCTCCGTGGATTTTCACCGCGTCGTCGTGGACGAGATCACGTATGAAAAAGTCCAGATCGTGGCGCTCGTCCTGGCCCAATCCACGGCCCTGGATTCGTATGAAACGCTCGTAGACGCGGTTTTGGACAAATCGGGAGCGTTTACCGAACTTTTGGAACGGGAAGGCAGGATCGGCAGAAAGGTCACGGAACTGAAAAAATTCATCGGCTTCTGCCTCAACACCAAACAGAAGGTCATCAGTTCCACATACCTCCTGGATACTCCCGATCCCACGTGGGACAACCCGGCGCTCGAGACGCTCCACAAACAAATGACCGACATGTTCGAGATCCGCGATCGGTTCCGAACGTTGGAGTACAAGTTGAGAACGATCCAGGACATGTTGGAAATTCTCTCGGATCTCGCCCAATCCCAGCGGACGCTGTACCTGGAAATCGCGATCGTGGCCTTGATCACATTCGAGATCGTGATGTCCTTGTACTTAAATTTCCTTCGTTAGAGCACAGTGCGCCATAATTCGGCTCCTTTTCAGAAGCCGTCACAATTAACTTGTTGAAATCAATTGATTTTTTGTGGGGGTTGATTGGAACGGTGGTTGCTATGGTAAAAGGATAGCCGATGCGCAAGTCCCAACGAGCCCACGAACGCCTCCCCATCAACGCCCCCGTTGAATACGAGGGGTTTGAGCGCTTTCATCCGGACCGGATTTCCAACATCAGCGCCGGAGGAGCCTACATCGTGACGGCGAAGCCGCTTCCGATCAACAAGCTCGTAACGCTCACCTTTTCCCTACCCGATCTCCCCAACAGCCGGATTCGCGCCACCGGCACCGTCGTATGGACGCCTCAGACCTCTTCCGGAACAGGTGCTCGGCATCCGATGGGAATGGGGATCGAGTTCGATGACTCCAACCGCGATCTTCTGCGTCTCCTGGACCAGTACGTCACGGTCAGCTCGGGGCTTCGTTCGGTCGACACCAGGATCGGCTTCGAGTTGCCGGCCCACCTCCGTTCCGCGCTCTCGACCCGGAACGGAATCTCTCCGACCGTGGACGTCCCCGACACTTGGACGATCTAAAATCACCGGTGATTTGGAGCGGAGGTCAGACTGGCGTGGACCGCGCCGCGTGGGATGCCGCCATTGACTCCGGCTTGAAACAGACCGGCTGGGTCCCGAAAGGCCGTCAAGCGGAGGACGGCGTGATTCCCGATCGGTACGAGGCAAGAGAGACGGATCGTCCCGATTACGTCGGGCGGACGGAGCGGAATCTCCGCGAGGCCGATTGCACGCTGATCGTTTCATTCGGCCCTCCACAAGGCGGCACTCTCTTCACGATGCAGATGTGCCGGAAATACCGGAGGCCTCACATCGCGATCGACCTGGAATTAATGCAACCGGAAGAAGCTCGAAAAAGAGCCTTGGAGTTCCTCCGCCGGCAAAACCCCTCCTCCATCAACGTCGCTGGCCCTCGCGGAAGTTTCCGGCCCGATGTGTACCCGCGCGCCTATGAATTTCTGAAGGCCCTATTCGACGACCTGCGGAAATTGGGGACACGTACGAATTTCACAGGCCCGCGGAACTGAACTGCTTTATGAGGCTAAATTTGTTACCAATTTTCTAATTGGTACGTGTCCCCAATTGGCTCTATAAGCGATCCATGGCCTTGGAGTTGAATTACATCCAGCCCGTTCCTGCGCCGCTCACTCCTGATGAAAAGAAGCGGGAGGACGAGCTTGTATCCGAGATCCAGGAACTGAAGCGGAAGAAAAACGCCTACATTCTCTGCCATAACTATCAGCAACCGGGCGTTCACCGCGTAGCGGACCAGGTGGGCGATTCATACGGCCTCTCCGTAGCCGCCAAGAAAACTCAGGCCGATATCATCGTGTTCTGCGGAGTCCGGTTCATGGCCGAAACCGCCCACATTCTGAACCCGACAAAGAAAGTGCTTCTCCCCGAGGAGATGGCGGGCTGCGGTTTGGCCAACACGATCACGGGCCGCGACATCAGGGTCCTGCGCAAGGAACACCCTGAAGCCAAGATCGTCATGTACATCAACTGCTCGGCGGAGGTGAAGGCCGAGTCCGACGCGATCTGCACGAGTTCCAACGCGCTTCACATCGTGGATTCGATCGAGGGAGACACGGTGGTCTTCGGGCCCGACGCCAACCTGGCCCACTTCATCAGGCCGAAGACCAGGAAGAAACTGATCACGTGGGAGGGCTATTGCCCCGTTCACAAGGCCGTCACGCGCGAGATGTTGGAAAAGACGCTGGAGCTCTTCCCCGATGCTGTGGTGATCGTCCACCCCGAGTGCAATCCGGATGTCGTGGAATTGGCGGACGAGGTTCTCTCCACAAGCCAGATGATCGACGTGATCGGAAAGCGCCGCGAAAAACGCTTCGTCGTGGGAACTGAAATCGGCCTCATCCAGAAAGCCCAGCAGCTCTATCCCGAAAAGGAGATTCATCCGATCTACCAGCACAAGAGCTGTGACCAGGCCTGCGCCTGTCCCTATATGAAAATCACGACGCTCGACAGCGTCTTAAGGTCGCTCCGGACGGAGACCCACGTCATCACGCTGCCCGAAGAGATCCGTGTGCGGGCGCTACGCTCGGTGAACCGGATGTTGGAACTGGGGCTTCCTAAGAAGTCGTAACCGGATTCGAACGAAGACAAATGGGAGCCGGCGGCTCCAGAAGATCCTCGCGCAACAATCGCCCGAAATCGGGGGCCGCAAACGTCTTCTTGTCCGGATTCAGGAGACCGTGGGGATCGAACGCTGCGCGTACCGCCTTGAAGAGGTGCCCAAGCCCGCTCCACTGCCGCCCCGCGAATTTCCCCCGAAGGAGGCCGTCACCGTGCTCGCCCGCGATGGAGCCACCGAGCCGCAAGAGAAGCGAATACGCGTCTTCCATCAGACTCTCCAACCGCCGGGGAAGATGCGCAGCTCTCAAGTTCACCATGGGATTGACGTGAATGTGAGCGTCACCCGCGTGGCCGAAGACCGCGCCGTCGCAGTCATGCCGGAGGAGAATCTCACGAAGCTCGGCTACATACGCCCCGAGATGAGGTGCCGGGACGACGCCGTCCTCAATGCAGCGAAGGGGGCGCCGGGACCCTCCCGCCTCCTGCAAGGCCTTGGACGCCCGGGAACGAAGGTGCCACAGATGCTCTTGTTCCTGGGATCCCTTCAAAGTCACGGCATGCGAGGAAAGGGTTATGTCGGGGGCCTGCCCCTCCCACTCCACCCAAAGTGAGGCCTCGGCGGTTCCAAGAGCGAGCCGATCGGATATCCCCGCATCCAGACCCGCCAACGCATGAAGAATGTATTGATCTACAAGTTCGATCGCCGCAGGCCGGCTGGAGCGCAGAGCTGGAACCGCGGCCAAAGCGTCTTCCATGCTCTCAAAAGCGAATACAACCGTGGACGTAACGGCCGGGACCGGAATCGTTCTGAGTGTGATCTCGCTCACGAGGGCCAGCGTGCCCTCCGATCCGACGACGAGCCCCGTGTAATCGGGACGCTTCGACAGAAGCGACGCCAAGGCATATCCGCTCGAGTTCTTGGCCGTCTCCGGCTGGGCCGCCCGGATCTCGCTCCCGGATTTTCGGATCTCCTCGGTCAGAGTTTGAAAGCGCTCCGGCATTTCATCACTCTCGAGCGCGGTACCGTCGGCCAAGACGGCGCGAAGCCGGGCTACATGGCAGCGCGTATCTCCGTGCTTGAAGGCGTGCGGCCCCGAGGCGTTGTTTCCGACCATGCCGCCTACGGTGCACGAGGCCCTGCTGGACGGGTCCGGGGCGATCCTTCTTCCTTTTTGCGCCAGGACGGAATTTACGTGATCCAAGACGACGCCCGGTTGCACGATCACGTGATCGCCTGAGACGTCCAAAATCCCGTTCATGTACCTCGTGAAATCCAGGACGATTCCCGGACCGATCGCCTGGCCGGCCACCGACGTACCGCCACCCCGGGCCGTGAGCGGAACTCTGAAATGCCCGGCGATTTCCACGGTGGATTGGACATCCCGCTCATCGCGCGGCGCCACGATCACGCGTGGGACGATCCGGAATATGGATTCGTCCTTGGAGTACTTGGCCCGGTCTTCCTCCGACGCGAGGACATTCCCCCGAAGTTGCGCGCTAAGCTCGCGGGTGAGGCCATCAACTACGCTTTGGGACATGGGGGTCCTACGCGACGATCGGCGCCGACGCCTCCGGCTTTCGGACCAGGAATTTTTCCCGTTTGATCTTTTCCGCAAGCATCAGCAGCCCTTCGGTCAGCGCTTCCGGCCGAGGCGGGCAACCCGGAATGTAGATATCGACCGGCACGATCTTATCAACACCCTTCATGACCGAATACGCCAGGGAGAAAAGTCCACCGCACGTGGCGCAGCTCCCCATCGAAATAACGTACTTCGGCTCGGGCATCTGGTCATAGAGCAGCTTGAGCCGGATTCCCATTTTGTACGTGAGCGTCCCCGCCACGATCATGACGTCGGATTGGCGCGGCGTCGCCCGGGGGATCGCGCCGAAGCGGTCGATGTCGGCGCGCGGGCCGCCGGTTTGCATGAGTTCGATGGCGCAGCAGGCCAGGCCGAACAGGAGATACCACTGCGAGTTGGCCCGGGCCCAGTTCAACAGGTCGTCCACGCGGGTCGTGAAGAAGTTCCCGCCCATTTGACCGTACAGACTCATTAGAAGGCGTTTTGTATCAGTGCGGGGGGAAAAATTCCATCCCCCTCAGCGGGCGGTCGCCGGCGAACCGTTCTTCGCCTTTTTGCGCGAATCCTCGTTCTCCGCAAGGATCGGGACGCGCGGGCGGTCCGCCTTCCCGATCGCGCGCAGGAAATCGGTCTCCAACTGGTCCTCCAGTTCATGGACCTGCCATGGTTCCAGGTCCGGGATGTAGATCCTTCCGCCGGCGATCAAGCCGTGCCCTCCCCCGGCCCCGCGCTCTTTCACCAGCCGTTTCATGACCCGCCCCGCGTTGGCACGGATGTATGTAGTCCGAATCGAGAGGTAGATCGCGCCTTTGTACTCCCCCAGACAGAACGCCCAAACGGCCCCGCGGTGCCGAAGCATGAGGTCCGCGATTTCGGGGATCATGTCGGGGTTGTCGACGGCGCCCACCCTCGTGACGATCGCGTTCCCGACAAAACCGGCGTTCTGAATCGCGTTCAGGAGCCAACGATAGTAGTTCGGAGGCACGCGGGAATGGACGATCTTGGCGAGGAGTTTCTTGTTCGCGATGGGAAAGAGGCGGATGTACTGGTCCACGTCGACCTGGCTCGCTTCCCGCCCCAGATCCTGCGTTTCCGACTTGATGCCGTACAGAAGCGCCGTGGCCAGGTTGCGGTCCACATCCAGGCCGAAATACTGCAGGTACTCCGCCAGGATCGTGGCCGTGGCCCCGTAGTCACTCTTGATGTCCACGTACGGGACTTTCTTCGTGGGCGCGATCATCGGATGATGATCGATCACCAGGTCCGGAATCCTCCGCCCGTCCAGAGAGTTGTTGCCCGTCCGCGGTTGCGTATCCACCAGTGCGATCTTCGAGAACTGCTCGGAGTCCACCTTCTCGATGGGTTTGATCTTGAGCCTAAGGTACTGCACCATGTGCGCGTTTTCAGCCCGGCCGATGATGCCTCCGTAGGCAATCGTTGTTTTCGCCGTGCCGAGGACCGACGCGATTTCCTGAAGGGCAGCAGCGCTTGAAATGGAATCCGGGTCCGGGTTGTCGTGCGTGATGATCAGAAGCGTGTCGCCACGCTTGAACTCATCAAAAAAACGGTCCAGGACCGTTCGATCCGTTGTCTCTTCCATATGGTACCCGCCGAATAAGGCGCCATTCTATAGGTGGTTTTTCGTTCTTCGCAAGGAATGGTGAACAAAGATTTATTTAATGCAATATTAAGTAGTTACGGGCAATTCTTTAATGTAATAGATTATATCAATGGGTGCTGTGGGGTCTGGTGATTTGACGCTAGGTACCTGGTACTTTTCTCATGCCAAGTATGTTTTTGGCCTCGTCAGCGGCGCGAATTGCCATTAAGAATAACGCCTTTCTATGAGTGACACTGATCGAGAAACCCTGGAAGTAGACGTTCTCTTCGTCGGTGGCGGCCCGTCCAGCCTTGCGGGGGCGATCCGCCTGGCGCAAAAGGCCCAAGCCGCCGGGATCGAAATGCCCCAAATCGCGGTGATCGAGAAAGGGGCCGAGATCGGAAACCACCAGATGTCGGGGGCCTTGATCCAGCCCGGGCCGCTCCAGGAACTTCTTCCGGATTTCCTAGCGAAAGGCTGCCCCGTGGAATCGGAAGTGACGTCCGAGGCCGTTCATTTCCTGACCCGCTCACGGAGCCTCAAGTTTCCTATCCTGCCGCCCCAGATGCACAACCACGGGAACTACGTCGTCTCTCTCGCCAAAGTCACCAGGTGGCTGGGGGAGCAAGCGGCAGCCCTCGGCATCAACCTGTTCACCGGCTTCGCCGGGACGGAAGTGTTGTACGAGGGGGACCGCGTCGCGGGTGTCCGGACGGGCGACAAGGGGATCGATGCCAAGGGACAGCGGAAGGGAAACTTCGAACCCGGCGTCGATCTCCGCGCCACGTGCACGGTTTTCGGCGAAGGCGTGCGCGGCTATCTCACGAAACAACTCGTTCCTCGCCTGAAGCTCGGCGAACGGAAGAATTCGCCCACGTTCGAAACGGGCGTCAAGGAAGTGTGGGAATGTCCTGCCGGGCGGATCAAACCCGGGATGGTGATCCATACGATGGGCTATCCCCTCTCGCCCGACACGGCGGGAGGTTCATTTCTCTATGGAATGAAGGACAACCTTCTGGTCGTGGGTATTGTCGTGAGCCTCGACTACGAGGACCCGTTTCTCGAGCCGTACGCCGAACTCCAGAAGCTCAAACAGCATCCCCTCGTCGCCAAGCTGATCGAAGGGGGGAAACCGGTGGCGTACGGCGCCAAGGCCATCGCCTCCGGAGGCTATCATTCCATTCCGCGTCTCTATTTCAACGGCGGAATGATCATCGGGGAATCGGGCCAACTGCTCGACATGTCCAGGCTCAAGGGCGTCCATGTCGGAATGCGCTCGGGAATGATCGCGGCGGACGTGATTTTCGAGAATCTGAAGGAGAAACGGGATTTCTCAGCCTCCAATCTGAAGCCTTATCAGGAGCGCCTGATGGTTTCGGACGTGGGCCGGGATCTCCACGGGGCGCGGAACTTCCATTGGGCGCTGACGCGCGGGATGCCCTGGTCTTTCATCCATCTCGGCCTGCAGCAGATCACGGCCGGCAGGGGTTTGATCGATGGCGCACGGACCAAGCGCGATCTTCTGCACTACGAGACCGTGGAACGGCGGTACGGCCGGAAGGATGTCCCGCTTCCCCAGATGAAGGACCGGTTGAACTATGTCGAGAAACTGACGGCCGTGTTCAACGCGGGGACGCTGCACGAGGAGAACCAGCCAGCTCACCTCAAGATCCACGACACGAACCGTTGTTACAAGGAATGCATCGAGGAGTACCGTTTCCCCTGCAACCGCTTTTGCCCGGCCGGCGTTTACGAAATGTTGAACGAGGCCGGAACGTGGCGGTTTCAGATCAACTTCACGAACTGCGTCCACTGCCAAACGTGCGACATCAAGTGCCCCAAGGACAACATCCTGTGGACTCCGCCCGAAGGCGGCGGAGGCCCGCGGTACGCAATTCTCTAGGCCTGGAGAGTAAGGGGTTACTGGAGCGTGCGCTCGGCGCGCACAATCAACCGCTGAATGAACGAAAGTCTGTCATCCCCGGCCAGGAGCTTCGTGATCGCGCTTTCCACCGTCGCGCCGGTCATCGAGATCCGTGTCGCGGCTTCCAAACTATCTTGTCTTAAAAACTGCGCTACCGTCCGGGGCAATTGGACATCCCAGAAAGCATGGGAGGAGAATCGCGCTTGGGCGTCCCGATCCAGGAGAATCTTCAACTGATGGTAAGCGCCGTCTTCCTCAGCCAGCCACTGCTGGGCCAGGCGACCCAAGACGCGCAGTTTTCCCGCCGCTTCCACGAATCGTCGGCCGGAAGCCAGGGCTTCCGGCGACAAGGCAACCCCTCGATGGTTCCGCAGGGGTTCCGCCTCCTGGATTCCTTGGGCTGCACGAAGAAAACGATAGGCCGTATCCGCCACATCCTCAGGTGTTACCGAAGCCAGGGCTTCCAAACGACCGACCAACTCGGCCCGGGAAACAACGACCCGGTCGATGAATTGGCCGGGGCTGACGGCCGCCGCTGCAGCCGATTCGAAGAAACGCCTTCGTTGATTGAAGGGGATCCGGGCTACTTGCTCCAGGAACACGATGTGCTTCTGCACGTTGTCCAGGAACAGGACGAGCGAGGGCTGGAAGACGCCCTGAATGAGCCTGCCCGCCTCACCTTCCACGTCCCCCCAAAAATAGGCCTCGCGCTCAATGGGGGCCTTCAACTCCACGCGGAACGAATGCAACGTCAGGGGTCGAAGGAGCGTCGATGTCGCGGCCTTCCATTGGTCCTGGGACCGGGCATTGTGCTTCTTCCTTTTCTCACTCCAGGTCGCCGCATATTCTTCCGGCGTCCGGCCGTCCCGCAGATTTCGATATTCGCTCTCCAGAGCGACGGCTATCGCGATCGTCAGAGCCGTTCCCAGGAGAGGAACGGGAACCAATGCGTGTGAAAGGGTGCCCGCCACCGTGATCACGGCAGCCGAAACGGCGACATCCAGAAGGCGGTCCGTCAACAGCGCCTCGCCGAACTTGGTTTGAGCGGACATCGTCTCGTCCAGGAGCTTTTCTTGGAAGATCCGATCAAAGACCGGCGAAACCTCGCCCTGCATGCCACCGGACAAGAGGCCGATAAACGGGTCCAACTCGCCCGGCAAACCTGGTGACGGGTTTCCCATCAGGCTGCCCATCATCCGGTCCAACTCAAAATAATTCAGGTTGGGTGCGACCTGGGATTGAACGAAGGCTCGTTCGACGTGCCCCAATTGAAAATAGCGGCTGATCACGTTCTGCAGATAGATCCCGGGGGCCAGGCTCGCGCGCGCCATGAAGCTGGAGGCTCGTTGAAAAACCGCCGTCGCAATCTTGTACTCCGCTTCACTGTCGATCCCCGCCAGCGCGTCCGCGAAATTCGCGCTGAGAATCCGCTGACTACCCAATTGAACCGCGGTGCTCCCCACGACGAAGCCGCCTAACGAGAGCAAATTTTCATGCGATTTGGCCTCATGGAACGCCTGCACAGCGGCTTTGGCCGTGGGCACGCCCGAGCGAGCTAACTCCTGGGCCCGCATCAGAAACGACACGAACAAGAACTCCAGCTGACCCAACGCGAGATCCCCCAGCGGCAACCCCTTTTCTCGCAGGGTCCTCTCCATCTCTTCCTTCATCACCCGGAACATCTCCCGGCCCAGTGAGTCCAGAACCTTCACCCGCCGCTGCGCGATGGGTTCGGCGGAGTCCCGGACGATCCGCGCCACGGCGGCCTGCAATACTTGACCCGGGTCTTGATTCGGGGTTGCCCCCATCATGCGCTCAAAGGTGGCCCGGATCTGTGTCCTCTCAGACGGAGTCAGAAGCTCCAGCCGGGACAAAATGATTTCGGGATCAACAGTGCTCTGGCGCCCTCGCTGGGCCGCCCGGCTCGTCTTCGGTTTCCCGTTCTTCGATCCGGCCTGGGCTTTACCGGCCGGGCGACTTTGGGAGGAAGGTTCTCGGGGCGGATTCTCATCGCCGGGCTGTGAAGGCGCGGCGAGACCGCGAGTCTTAGGTGGAGGGGGAATTCTTCCTTCCGGTTTCACGTTTGAAAACGCGGCCAGCTCCTCCGCCAGAACTTCGGAGGACGTACCCCGAATCCCCTGCCTGGTTCCGGGAACCAAACCGGGCCGGGCGGGTGCCGCTCGTTCGGAGCCCTCCTCGGTCAGCAGAGCTACGGGTCCGCTGCCGGACGGAGGTGGACGACCGGAACCTCCGGCCGGGGGTTCATTATCCCTCGGTGACTTTGGAGGTCCCGAGCGCCCTTGGTCCGTATCGCCACGCCCCGGCGGATTCTTCCCACGGAGGGCGCGAATCTGCCGTTGCACCTTTTCAATGAGATGTGTTGTAAAAGGAAACAGGCCCCCCGCCGGTCCCACATCCTTCAACAATGCCGCATGCTTCACCGATCGAATGAGGAGTTGGGTCTCCAAATCGGTCAGCTCCCGCTCGGTCAACGACCCCTCGAAGAGTTCATCCCCGACCTTTTCAACAATCAGCGGCTGTTGATCCTGAATACGCATGTATTCGGCGGCGCGCCGCATGATGAGCGAATAGAGTTCCCCCAACTCTTGGATTTTGGAAGGGTACCGATCGGTCGAAAAGGCCGGGCCGACAACGTCAAAATATCCCTCGGGGGACCTGACCACATGGATGCTGGTTAGTCCCTTCACGTCCGGTGTTTTCTCCGGTACCGCGCCCATGCGAAGCCTCACGTTTTTGAATCCGGCGCTCTCCGATGAAAGGCGTTTCAGGATTTCATCAATCAGGGCCCGGCGTATTTCCACCTGCGTGTTCGATACGCCGGCTTGCATGCGCGGCGTCCGGCTTCCTTGCGCCCTTTCTTTGTCGGCTGGAGGAGGTAATGGAGGTCCTTTCGACTCCTCTCCGGAACCGCCATCCGGGGGTGCCTTGTCCTTCGGTGACTCCGGCGGCCTCGAAGCCCCTTGGTCCGGGCCCTCGTCTTTGGGCCCTGGACTCTTCCTGGCTCCACTTGCCGGGGGTTCGCCACCTTTCTTCCTCATGATCCACGTTTCCACCATCTCCCACGTCGCACGAAGGGACAATTTGCGCGTCTTCGCCTCGGAAAGTTCTGCGTCCAATTCGCCGAGAAGTCGCGCAGACATCGGAAAGCGGAGATGGACCAGGATCGCCTTACGTACGCTATTCGCAAATTCGTATGCGGATTGAAGTTGCGATCTTTCATATTTCGGAAGCGTCCTGATCTGCCGAGCCTTCTTCAGGCCCGGGAGTTGGGCCTCGCTTTGAAGCAGTACCTTCAACTTCTGCTGTTGATCCCCCTCACCCGGGACCAGCCGGTCTCGGTGAACCGCGGGCGAGTTCTCAGGTAAATCCCCCATCCAGTCCGTCAGGTTTGGATACCGGGCGGCGAAATCAACTGTCGATTCCAGCAGCGGAGCCAGGTATTCGGGAAGGTTCGTGCCGGAAACCGCGCACCGGATCTCTCCCCCATCCATGAACACCCGCGCGGCCTCGCCCTCACGCAAGTACTGCCGAGTGGCGTCTACAAAGACGGCCACCTTTCTTTGAAACTTACTACCGAGATGAGCAAGGTCCCGCTCGAGGAGCGCAAATTCTTCCGGCGGCATGAATCGCACTTTCAGGCCCGGACGCTCTTCGCGGTACAGCGGGAAGCCGATTCCTCGCAATGCTCGCCTTGGAAGACTTGTGCTTTTCAGCCCGAGGGGAATCAGGCGCCCCTCCAAAGCTTCACGCTGAACTTCCTCCTGAGCCGTGAGAGGCCGGAGTTGACTGCGCGTATGGAATTCTTGCCAGAGCGTTCGCGCAAGAAGGGTTTGTTCGGCCGGCGTCAGGCCCGGAGGCCCTCCCCTTTCCAGCGCACCCAGGAGGTCTTGAATCGGCGGACGCGAGGCCGGATTCAGAAACGGGGCAATGTGTTGGAAGCTCACGGGGTCTTCAAGCGCCGATAGCGTCTGCGCCACGCACTCGGCAAGTTCTTTATGGGTCGTTATGCCCCGCACGATCGTCGGAGCTTGAACGTCGAAGACCCCCTGGTTTTGTGACACTTGCACCGAACGAGACACCTTGGAAGGGTCCTGTACCTGGCTCGGAGACAGGATCGGGATCTCAAGCGCCCCCAGATCCGGGAGGTGCCGACCTTCAGGCTCGTGCCTCTCGAGCTGGCGAGCTCTCATCTCTTCAATCTCGGCTTTCTTGGCGGTTAAGCGTTCTACCTGGATCCGGATCTCCTCCTCGGTAGCCGCGTTCCGCTCAGTCGCATCTTGAGGAGGGTGCATGGACGCCGGATCAGTTGGCGGGATTATTCCGGTATCCGGCCGATCCGGCCCTTTCCGGTCGGAAGCGGGCTTTTCTGGGGTCCGTGGGATAGGAGGAGCAGAGCGCAGCAATTCGATCAGCGTGTGATCATTCCGTTGCGCTATGTCGAGGCGTTCTTTGGCCTGCTGATATTCGGTGGAAAACTCGGGAAGCCCGCCTTTGTTAACTACGGCGCGCAGAGCCGCCAGCGTCAGATTGTTTTGGGCCCAGACGATCCGCGCCTCTTCCGAAGACACCTGCTTATCTCTCAGCCGTGCTTCGATCTCCTCTACGCTCAGATCCTTGTGCCCTTGGGAGTCCGCCTTAAGTCCCGCCAACAGTGGTTCCGCGACAAGAAATTCAGCCATGGCCTCGAGCGTCACCAATACGGCTTTCGTGATCGGCGCGCTTTTTCTTGGAAGGATCACCCGTAGACGCAACCGTTCACCGGCACGCTGGACATTGATCCCCCAGCCCTCCCCACGATTGTGGAGGAATTCCGTTTCGGCCCAACCGTACCGGCGGGCGAGGTTGTGGATTTTCGACTGGAACGTTTCGACCTCGGAGCCGGCTACGGCAGGTATCGGTATCTCCACGCTTGTCGGGAACACGGGCAACTGTCTGAGTTCCAGGATCTCTCGGCGCAATTCTGACGAGAGACCGTTCACGGCCAGGACGCGATCCATCGCCCCGGCTAACCCGGGGCGCGCAGGCATCGTATGAATCCAGTCGGCCAAAAGCTTCACCGCGAGGCGCCGCTGATATGCGTCCCCACGCTCGATCCGCTCCAGCCAAAACTTGAACCTGGGAATCGCAGCAATGTCCGGCTCGCGCCCGTTTTCTTGAAACGGGTTGATCCCGCCGTCCGGGAGTGTTTTTCCCGCCGTCCGCAATCTGTCCGCCAGTTGTCTCCGGCTATCGATGGCAATTCTCGGCCCGGCCTCGTCGCGCCGCAGCGCCTTCTCCTCCGCCAAGGCCCGAGCCTGGTATTCCAGGACGAGGGCGGAGATCTCGCCTGGGAAATATTTCACCAGGATTTCGTCGTACCAGCGCCCGACCTGAGAGGCAGGCACGAATTCAAGCTGAAAGCTCGCCAGCGTGCGCCAGAGATTTTGAGCCCGGGCCGTGACGCCGGTGAAAACCAGGGAAGTCCCGGGTCGGTCTGTGAGGACAACGCTATTGGGGCGCATATCCACATGCAGAAGGAGCTCACGCGCCGCCGAAGAAGTGCGGGAGATCGCGCCGAAGAGGGCCTCGGCACCGTTGAAAATCTCCTGAAGATAGCGCTCACGGTAATTTTCGATGGTACTCAAGGCGGGTCCCAGTGCGGAGCTTAGGAAGGCGACCACAAAGCGCGGGTGTCCGCTTGCATCTTTAGATACATAATGCCCCGCGTATTTCGGCAGGAAATCCAGGTCCGGCGGCATTCGGCGCAGAAGCCTGAGTTCCTGTTCATCCATGAGCCGCATCACGAACAGGCGGCGGTCTCCACCTTTCAGATCCAGCGACATTTCAAAGGTCCGGAAATCCCCTGCGTCCTGCCTTGAAAGCTGGATCCAGCCCGCCTCCATATCTCCGACCGGCGTCCCCGGTTTGACTTGGTCCAACAGTTCGGTCCAGAATTTCGGGGTTCGGATAATCGGCTGGAGGAGCAGCCGCATTCCTTCGGGCAGCCGATGCAAGCTTACGTTCGCATTTCCGACTCTGATGGCCTCCGGTCGGTCTCCTGGCGCAGCTCTCGTGACCCTGGGTTTGGCGCGTTTCGCCCCCCCCATTTCCACGAGTTCCCGTGAATACCCTTCCGGCGGAACGATCACCCCTTGTTGAACGGCGTGCACCACAAGGGAGAAGGCCTCCTGGATCGCGCGATCCACCAAAGTTTCCGTCGCTTCGGGATGCTGTTTGCGAAGACCCGCGCGGTCGATCATGGTGGGCCATCCCAGAATCGTCCGGACCAACGGGGCCAGTTTCGGGGATCGTTCAAGATGCGCTTCGGAGACCAGATGTTGGATCGTGTCCGTGCCTTGTTCATCCCGGTTTTGGAATCGGGCCGCCTGGACAAACCAATGCATGGCGCCGATCACGTCGGCCATCGGGGTTCCGCGCAAGGCATGCAGGACCCAGACGCGTGACGCCACGTTGTCCACGGTCAGTGACGCCGGATTTTCCAGGAGAAAACGCAGGAGGCTCTTCTGATCCCGTGTCAGCGCGATCGGTCGGAACGATCCTCGCTCGCTGTCGATCATCAATGCGGCCGCGTCGATCCCTTGCGGTAAGGTGACCCCCCCTTCAATTCCTTTCCGCACAAGGCGGCTGAATCCGATGATCTTGTGTTCACAGATCTCCGCTTCCGTTATGGGGTTAAGACGCGCCGCCATCAGGTCGGCCGTTGAAATTCCGCTTCCGCCCAGAATCCGCGTCCAGGTTTCCAGATACTTCGAGTCTTTATCGCCGGGCAGAACCACGACACCCCGAAAGCGCTCAGGGGAGTTGACTTTGGGATCACGGCTCCCCTCGATGAACCGATCCACGATACCCATCGCGTCCGTCTCCTCGAGCCCGGGGATACCTCGAACCGCGGCCTTAAAGGCCTCCTGGTATTTCGAGCCGACCAAACGTACCAAGGCCTGCGCCATGCGTTGAAGGAAGCGTTTTTCCAAGGACGCCGCTGAAGCCGGCGCACGTTCCTCTCGGGCATCGCCGGCGCCTTTTCCGGGGGACGGGTCGAACTTCACTTCCCGAGGCAATTTGACGGCGGATTGCGCCGAGCGCGCGCAATCCAGGGCGGCCAGAAGCCCCTGTACCAGAGCGTTTCGGATGGCCGCCAGTGAAAATCGCATTCCGGCTGTGGAGGGCAGCCCCTTCATCTGATTCGAGAGAGGAGAAAAGTTTTCCGAATGAAGGCATCCCTCCACAACCTCCTGGTGTGTCGGCATAAGCCGGGGTTGAATCTCTTTCCAAGCCGTCTCCCAGTAACTTGTCCGGCCGATTTTCCAGAGAAGCCATTCGATCGCATCGTAGAGTCGGTCCTCAGAGGTACCCCTCAGACTGTTCCGGAGCCGGGCCATGAAGGCGTCCGGATCCTTGCCATCCCAGCGCGTGTATTCGTCCACGACCGCCTGGGCCGTCTTTGCCAGCTCCTGCGGATTCGGCTGGTTTCCTTGCCCTAAGACGAGACACGGCACCAGAAGAGCCAAGCCCAGGGCCGGCCCGATTTTTCGGAATAAAATCAATATCCCCGAACGCAAAAACGCCTCGTCTACACCATCAGCAAGGTGCGTACCAGAGTAAAACACGCCTAACTCATTGAAATTGCTGACTTAGATCATGCTTTTTCGTGCCTCAAAATGGCCCTTGGACGCCACCTTCGTCCCCAATCTGTCGCAGGCGTCCCGGAGGGGGTTCGGGCGATCGGTCAGGGGAAAGGAAGCGGGTATCCCGGAATCTGGGACGGAGTCGGATGTCTCGATGCCGGATTCAGCCCTAGATCTCTACACTTTCGCCCGCCGTCCAGCCCCGCTCCCCTGCGACGATTCGCGCGGCCGCGATCTTCGGGTCGTGTTCGTAGAAGAGAACGAAATCGGTCGTCTTTGCCAGAGAGAGAACCTTCTCTTTCTCCTCGAGCATTTTGAGCGGTTGGAGGTCGTAACCCATGATCCAAGGGATCGGAACGTGCGCGGACGTCGGGATCAGATCCGCCGCATAAAACAGCGTCGTGCGGCCGTCGGAAACCTGGACGTGCTGCTGAGCCTCCGTGTGGCCGAACGAAACGAAGAGCTCGACCAGAGGAAAAACCTTTTCGGGGCCCCGGAGCGAGCGAAGCCGTTTCTCCCGGAGCAGCGCTTCGAAACTCTCCTTTAAGTAGCTCGCCTTCTCCCTCGGATTCGGGGCCTGAGCCACGGCCAGATTCCTCGCCTGGATGTAATACGTGGCGTTCGGAAACGTGGCCGTGTACGTCCCGTCGGCCGTCCGGCGTGTGGCGCCGCCTCCGTGGTCGAAGTGAAAGTGTGTGATGACCACGTCCGTGATATCCGCCGGCGTAAGGCCCAGGGCCGCCAGCGATTTTCCGACGTTTTTGGCCTCAACATCCACGTTGTACATGTCGCGGAATTTTTCCCCGCCTTTGTCTCCCACGCCGCAATCCACCAGAATTTTCCGCCCCTCCCCTTCCAGCAAGAGCGCGCGCATGGCGAGCCGGATCCGGTTCTTCCCGTCCGGCGGGTTCGTTTTCTCCCACAACACGCGCGGGACGGTTCCGAACATGGCGCCGCCGTCGAGGGAAAACTCCCCCGTTTCGACGGAAGAAAGTTTGTAGGGTCCGATCTGCATCTCGGGATCCGTTTTCCGGTCAGGTTCTTTGAGTCTCGATCTTGTGATAATCGTCCAGGAGAAGCGTTTTTCGGAAGACCAACCCCTCCCGCGAGGCGCAGGACATGATGTGTTCGTCCGACATGACGATGGCGTCTTTCGGGCACGCCTCCTCGCACATCCCGCACACGATGCATCTGCCCAGGTCGATGATGAACTCAGCCGGCACGCGCTCCCTAAGGTCCTGCCGCTCGTATTCCTTGATGTCGATCGCGATGGCGATCGGCGGGCACACCACTTCGCACAATTTGCACGCGACGCATTTCTCGATTCCGTTCTCCCCCATAACCAGCTTCGGAAAGCCCCGATACTTCGGCGGGTACTTCCAGCGTTCCTCCGGAAACTGCATCGTAACTTTTTTCCGGAAGATGTGCCGGAACGTGATGCTCAGTCCCTGGAGGATGGGCGGGAGATACAGTTTATCCCACCAACGGAGGCCGGGGCGCGGAGCTACAATTACCGCCATAGCGCTCTCGCGTAGTGATCGTACGTCTGTTTCGATTCAGGGATTTCGCCCAGGGTCTTCGGATACCCGAATTCTTTCGCCAGCTCCTCGTACACCTGCTCGACACTCAGCGTGTCTTCCACTCCCAGTTTTTGCCGGATGAGCCGCAGCATGGACATCGGCTCATACCCTTTCTCGATCAACCGTACCGTCCGGCGAACCGTCTGCACCCGTCCGAATGTGTTTAGATAGGTCCCTTTCTTCTCCAGGCCCGATTCGAGAGGGAGAACCCACCGGGCGCGCGGGTGGGCCTCGGCCAGCCGGTGGACGGCTTGCACAAAGACGCGCATCCCTCGAAGGTATTCGTCGAAAACCGTCCCTCCCCGAACCTCGCCGAACCAGAGGACTCCCTGCACTTTTCCACGCTGGATGTCCGCTTCCAGTTCTGCTGTGGGATGAACCGCGGAATCCCATTGGGCCGCGAGGCCGGCGGCGTTGGCTCCGTTCCAGAGAAGCGAAACCGAAAGCCGCGGGCCACCTGCGCCCCGTGCTTCATCCAGGCATCGAAGGATCGCAGGAAGCGTCGCCGAATCGACCCATCGATCCGTCAAGAACACGTACGTGAACTCGTCGGCCCTACCCCCCTTGGAAAGTTTCTCGAAAAGGCTTTGAACGGATTCCGGGTCGCCCGCGACTTCCGTGTGCGATGCCCGGATGTCTTCAAACCCCCTTCGCGCACCCCCAAAGGTCAGAAGGCGGATTTGGTACGCGTGGTACAGCCTGCGCAAACGAAGCGCCAAAACGGGATGCTCCTCCTCCACCCGTTCGCCCAACAGAAGAACCGTCTTGGCCTGCTCCAACTTCCCGGGGAATCCTCCGCTCAGGCCTTCACCCGCGAGCTTTCTCGCCAATTCCACGGCCTCTGTCGACAACGGCGCATAGACCTTACCGCCCGCTGCGGCCGCCAGCTTCTTCAAGCGAAAAAATTCCTCGTTCGTCAGGGAACTCTCGGCCACGAACGCCATGTCTCCGCGCGGGACGCCGCGGATCTCGTCGGCGATCATGGAAGCCACCTGCGCCGGAGAGGCAAGTGTGGCTCCGTTCCCAGGCTTGTGCGCCGCCGTCAGCCGGTCGGGCGTGATCCGGTGGTGAAGGGAAAACCGCCCCCGGTCGCATAGCCAGTACTCGTTCACTTCCGGCTCGATCCGGGGAGTCACGCGGAGCAGCTGTGTCTCTTTCTTCCACGCCTGGACGTTGCATCCTAGGCTGCATTCGCCGCAAATCGTGTCGATCGTCTTCAACTCCCACGGGCGGGCCCGGAAACGGAATTCACGCGTGGTGAGCGATCCGACGGGGCAGATGTCGGCCAGGTTCCCCGTGAACCCGCTCGTCAATGACGCGCCCTCGGGCACGAAGATCTCGGAATGCACGCCCCGATTCCGGATCTGAAGCTCCTCCCTCCCCGTCAGGTTGCGCAGGAAGCGGACACAGCGGTTGCAAAGAACGCACCTCTCCGTATCCAGAACGATGTGCTCGCCGATGACCTGGTGTTTCCCCTTTTCGATCTTGTCGAATTCGAACCGGCTGTAGGATTGTCCGGCGTCCAACGCGTAGTTCTGAAGCGGGCATTCCCCCCCTTTGTCGCAGATCGGGCAGTCCAGAGGGTGATTGATCAGGAAGAATTCCAAAACTCCCTTGCGCGCCGTTCTCACCGTTTCCGATTCGCTCGAGACGACGAGGCCTTCTTTGACGGGGACGGTGCAGGAAGTCTGGAGTTTGGCCACCCCCTCGATCTCCACAAGGCAGAGTCGGCAGCTCCCCTCGATGCCGATCCCGGGGTGATAGCAGAAATGGGGGATCTGAATTCCGGCTTCGATCGCCGCTTGAAGAAGCGACTTGCCCGCTTCGGAGAGGACTTCCTTTCCGTTGATCGTGAGGCGGACTTTTTTCGTGTCGCTCATCGGTCGGCCTCCCCCATGACCGGATCGATGCTGGCCACCACCGTCACCACATCCGCCACCTTGTGGCCCGGCAATACCTCGCTCAGTACCTGGAGGTTATAGAACGAAGGCGCCTTGATCCTCATCCGCCACGCCTTATTCCCGCCGTCGGAGACGATGTAAAACCCGAGTTCCCCTTTCGGCGCCTCGATCGATTCATAGACTTCCCCCGGCGGGGGCATGAATCCGTTTCCGATGATCTTGAAGTGGTAGATGAGTTCCTCCATCTTCGTGAGCACCTTCTCACGCGGGGGCAGAACCACACCGGGTACATCGGACGCGATCGGGCCATCGGGCATCTTCTTCGCCGCCTGGCGCAGGATTTTGATCGACTCGCGCATTTCGATGATCCGCACCATGTACCGGTCGTAGGCATCCCCCTTGGTGCCCACGGGGACGTCGAAGTCCAGCTCGCCGTAGGAAAGATACGGATGGTCTTTCCGAAGGTCGAACGGCACGCCGGCCGCCCGAAGAATCGGGCCGGTGACTCCGTATTTTTGGCAAAGCTCCTTGTCGATCAGCCCGATTCCACTGGTGCGCTGCACCCAGATCGTGTTCCGGCTCAAGAGCTTGTCGCACTCGTTGATGACTTTCTCCATCCCGTTAAGGGCGGAGAGCAGCTCCTCGAGCCAGCCCGCAGGCAGATCCCGCATCAGGCTTCCGATCCGGGTGTAGCTCGTCGTCATTCGCGTACCGGTGAGCTTCTCCTGGAGGTTGTAGATCACCTCGCGTTGCTGAAACGTGTAGAAGAATACCGTCGCGGCCCCCAGGTCGACCGCGTACGTGCCGAAGCTCAGGAGGTGGGCCGAAAGGCGCGCGAGTTCGCAGCAGATCGTCCGGATCATGCTGTTCCGCGGCGTGATCTCGATCCCGATCAGCTTTTCCACCGCCATCGCGTACGCGACGTTGCTCGCAAGAGCCGCCATGTAATCGAGGCGGTCGGTGTACGGGATGTATTGATGGTAGGTTTTGTATTCCCCGAGTTTCTCGTACCCGCGGTGGAGATAGCCCACGTGCGGATAGGCCTTCACGATGTCCTCGCCCTCCAGCTCCAGAACCAGCCGGAGCACGCCGTGCGTGCTGGGATGCTGCGGCCCCATGTTCAGGATCATCGTTTTTTCTTTTGTGGGCTTTTCCTCCGTCGGAACGGGCGGCATGTGGATCTTGGGCGGATACGCCGTGGCGCGGGAGACCGGATTGATCCTGTGCGACTCCTGGGCCATCTTCTGGACCTGCATCAGGGCCCAGATCACGCCCTCGGGCCTGGGAGGACATCCCGGCACCATCACGTCCACGGGGATCACCTGGTCCAGCCCCTGCACGACCGGATAACTGTCGAACATTCCTCCCGTGGCCAGACACGCTCCCATCGCCATCACCCATTTCGGCTCCGGCATCTGCTCATAGATGCGCCGGACCACGGGCGCCATCTTGTTCGTGAGGGTTCCCGCCACGATCATGAGGTCGGCCTGGCGAGGCGAAAAACGGAACGCCTCCGACCCGAACCGGGCCACGTCGAACCGTGACGCGACGAACCCCATCATTTCGATGGCGCAACACGAGATTCCCATCGGAAGCGGCCAAAGCGAATTCTTGCGGGCCCAGTTCACGGCGTCGGCGATCCGGGTCGTGATGATCTCCACGCCGCCTTCTCCCGAAGGTTCTTGAGAGCTGTGCGGCTTATGGACCGGCAATTCATTCATGGCGAAACGTCGTTTCTATAAGAAACCCGAGGAGCCGACAACCTATAGGCACCAAAAAAGGAATCCCCGCATGTATGGATTCGATCTCCGATCCTCGTGAAAGGTGTCGGATCCAAGCGGCCCACAAAAAGATCGAGGCCGATCCGATACACCGCGGCTCCGTTTCCTTCGAACGTGGTTTCCGGGACGCGATTGCCGATCAGGAACCCAAGTTACGGTCGGCTTCGCTGATGATGCGTACATGGATCATCCTGAAATCCGCTGTTTCAAACTTTTCCGAGTAATTCCATCCGCCTCCCGCCCTAAGGTCGCGCAAACAAATGTGTACATTTTTTCATACCTCGGGCGACACTTTTGTTTACGAAATTGAAGGCGTCCGTTGAAGCCAAAACGTAACTATTGGACATTATTACATAAACGGCCGCGAGAAACCTGGCACGCCACTTGCGATCATATTGAAGTGTAATGCGTCGATTGAAGTTCAATTTAGGGATCGCCCTTACTCTCGCGCTTCTTTGCATCGTAGGTTGCTCGAGCGGAGAGAATCAGGTCATCCTGCACGACTCGCAGGCGCTCCTGGCCGTAGCCGACGGATCCCGTGTGGATTTCGGGACGGTCGCCCCGGGCACGGTGAGTGAGAAGACCGTCCTCGTCACCAACGCCGGCACCACTACCGCGACCGAGTTTTCAGTGAATCCGACGACGCTGCCCTCTCCGTTCTCGTTCAAGAGCGGCGTGTTTCCGGGCATCGGCGGATCGTGCCGGATCGGCGGGTCCATGGATCCCGGACAGATCTGCGTGATCGTCGTTCAATTCGCCCCCGTGCAAGAGGGAACGTATACCCAAGATCTCACATTCGCGTACAACGACGGCGCAAGCGTCCAAGAGGGGTCCATCGTCCTTACCGCTGCAGCCGCCATCCCGGTTCCTAAGGTGGCGTCGCTCTCCGTAGTCGGCGGATCGCTTGTGGACATTGGAACGGTCACCCCCGGCGCTTCGCGCGATAAGACGATTTTCATCGCGAACACCGGCACGGGCTCGGCGACTCAATTCACCATCAATATGACCACGCTTCCGCCGCCGTTTTCATTCAAGGGCGGCGTGTTCTCCGGGGGCGGATCGTGCCAAATGGGCGGGTCGCTTGATCCGGGACAGAGTTGTTCGATCATCGTTCGATTCTCCCCGCCGCAACTCGGAACGTACAGGCAAGCTCTGGTCCTCACATACAACGACGGCGCGAACCTCCAGGAGGAGTCATTTTCCCTTGCCGGCACGTGTGCGCTCTGTGATCCGGACGCCGCGTCTTTCGGCGGCGGCGCCGGAACCACCGGTCTTCCGTACCTGGTCTGCTCGCAGAGCCAGCTTCAAAACATCACATCCCAGCCGGGCAAGGCCTTCCGTCTATTCAAAAACCTGGATCTGGCAAGCGCAAGCTTCGCGCCGATCGGCTCCGCCTCATCGCCGTTCACAGGCACATTTGACGGTAATAGCCTCGCAATCGATCACCTGCTGATCCAGGTCACGGACCCGAACGTCGCAACCGGGCTCTTCGGCGCCCTATCCGGCGCCACAGTGCAAAACCTGACACTCACGAACGTCAGCGTAAGCGGAATCCAGGACGTCGGGGGTATAGCAGGAACAGCTTCGGCAGCCAGCTTGATTAAAAATGTAAGCGTGACCGGCGCCGTAACGGGCAGCTCATCCCGCTTCGGCGGCCTCGTCGGAAAACTCGTCAACAGCACGATCGACAACTCGCGTGCCACTGTCACGGTCCAAAACGCAGCGGGACATGCAACGAGCGTCGCGGGCGGCTTGGTCGGCGTGATGCAGCAAAACGCGAACATTACAAACTCTTCCGCCTCCGGGACGGTCTCGGCCCAGGCTCTCACGGGCGGCTTGGCCGGTGTCATCGACGATCACAGTGCGGTGAGGAATTCGTCAACGAGCGCTTCCGTGAATGCCTCCGGCGGGGCCGCCGGCGGACTGACGAGCTGGCTCTTGAACGGGAGCATCGTGGACAACGCCTCGGCGAGCGGGGCCGTCACGACCCCTGGCGGCTATGCGGGAGGCCTGGTCGGGACCGTCCGATACGGAAGCACGATCCAGAATTCGTCGGCGTCCGGGAACGTCACGGCTGGGGCCGACATTGCGGGAGGCCTCGTAGGCTACCTGGGCGAAAGCACGGTTACCCATTGCCACGCCACCGGAAACGTCGCGGCAGCCGATGTCCGGGTGGGAGGATTCGCCGGGTATGTCCTCGGCGCGAGCACGATCGAGAAGAGCTTTGCTACCGGTGACGCGGTCGGTTTAATGTCCGTCGGGGGCTTTGCGGGAGGCATCGAAGGTTGGTCCGTGATTAAGAACTGTTATGCGCGTGGCGCCGCAACCGGAATCGACGACAGGCCGAGCGTCGGAGGTTTCGTGGGCCGGGTCGGATCCGCGGCTTTTGTGAATTCCTATTCGTCAGGTGCCGTGATCACCAGGGACCAAGTCGAACTGATGGGAGGATTCGCGGGCGATGCAAACCTGGAGGAGAGAAGCATCACAACGCAGAGTTGCTACTGGGATAGAGAGGCGAGCGGCCTTTACTGGGATTGGATTCTGAACGCGGCGTTGTTCGGAAAAACGACGGCCCAAATGAAAACCCAGTCCACGTTCGCAGGATGGGATTTCAGTACGATTTGGACGCTTCCCTTGAACGGATACCCCATACTTCGCTAGCAGGAATCGCGGGCACCTTTTCCGAAGCTACCGAAGTTCGGCCACGCATCCTTTCGGATCGCAGGAAATAAAAAGTAGCGGATGGTTCCTGAACTTCTTTTTTATGGCTCGTACCGGGCCATCATCCGTCAGGAAGACTCCGACCTTTGCCGGATCCATTGCCTTCGGATCGCCCCGATCCGGGTTGCCGAACAACGGAACGGAGTATGGTTGCACCGCCGTCCGCACCGTCAGGAATCGTACGGCGTCATCCCCGTCTCCGTCGCGGCCGGAAAGATGGCTCCGCGTTGTTTCCAAATCGACTTCATGAGCAACTTTGACTTCCAGTGACACGAGACAGGCGGCGGGCAGCGGAACCGTGTCACCTTCGAATTTCAGGCGCTCGGACGCCAGGTGCCACTTCCGGCCGTTCTTCGTATCCTCGAACTTGACCGGTAGGGAGACCACGTACCTCCCTCCCTCGGCTGACAGGCATTCCAACGTCAAGAAAACGGCTATCAGGTGAGGCGTCCTCGCTCCGGAGATCCTTAGTTCCACGTCCGTCTCAAAAGGCCCCACAACCGGGCCGCTCCACGGCTCGGCGAAAAGCGGTGACGTCGTCAGAAACAGAATCAGCGTGGCGCGAAGAAAATGGGACAACCTGAAACCCCTACGATTGATTGAAGTGTACCACAGCTCGCATCCTTCGATCCAGCGGAGTCTTGCACCGGGCGGGCAATCCGCCTATAAGCAATCCCATGACGTCCCGAACGGTTCTGGGCATAGCCTCCTCGTTTTTCTTCCTGACATTGAGTGAGCCCGGCTTCGCGGCCGGCGGATCCGCCAAATTGATCGACGGCAGCCTGAGTACCCGCAGTTATGCTTCGGTCCTGAATTATGAGAACGCGCAATCCAAGTGGGAAGCGTGCGGCAATGTGACGGAAGAAAAGATCGCCGAAACCTTCTGGTATTTGACCGGTATCCTTCTGCCCGGTCAGCCGACCAACATCCAGCCACTGGGAATGATGGAACATGGAATCTACAAACGCACGCTGACAATCAACGTGCGCAAAAAGGCGATCCATGTCCTGCTGGGCGGAGCGGATCCCTCTTTCGTATCTCCCAAGGGCGCTAAGGCCCAGATAGAGTCGAACGTGGACCTAAAAGGTGACCTTACGTTTGGAGACGTGGATTCAGACTTTACCTACGGTTATGCGTGCCGTATGTGCAGCGAGAGGCAGATGTTTTGCCGGGTTCTTCGAAACCCGTCTAAATCTGACAGCCCGCCCGATACGGTGTGGCGTCTCTTTTATAAGGCGCAACCACCCGCAGGCGCGGAAGACCAGAAAAAATAAATCGCTTATTTCTGCGACGCGGCTTTGCGCGCTTCCTCGAGGCGATCCACGGCCCGGCGGAGGTGGGGAATCACGATGGAGCCGCCCACGACAAGGGCGACGTTGAACGCATCGAACATTTCGGCGTCCGTAGCCCCCTCTTCCACGCAGCGGGTGATGTGGTACGTGATGCAGTCGTCGCAACGAAGCACCATGGACGCGGCCAGGCCGATGAACTCTTTCGTCTTCACCGGCAACGCACCCTCCGTATAGGCCTGCGTGTCCAAGTTGAAGAAGCGCTTGATCCCCAGATGATCCTCTTCGAGGATTTTTTGGTTCATCTTCTCGCGGTACTCACGGAATTCTTTGAGACTGTCGGCCATTTTCACCTCCCGCTATCCGAAAGGCACTTTAGCCCGGATTATTCAGAAGGCACAATCCGCCGGAGGCTCATTCGTAGTACCTTTGGACGGAAACCACCTTTCCTTGAATGGCCGAGTTTTCGGAAAGGATCTCAATGGATGAAAAATCCGGGTTTTCGGGGACAAGGCGGACTTTCCCTCCTTTCTTGTAGAAGCGTTTCACCGTGGCCTGCCCGTCCACCAACGCCACGACGATGTCGCCGTGGCGTGCCGTGTTTTGCTGGCGGGCCACGACCAGGTCGCCGTCGCAGATCCCCGCGCCCGACATGCTTTCGCCGCTCACGCGCAAGGCGAAAAGTTTCTCCTGATTCTTGATCCGGCTGGGAACCGGGATGGAGCCGAGCGCGAGTTCCACGGCTTCCCTCGGAAGGCCGGCGGCGATCGCCCCCAGGATCGGCACCGATAAGGCCGGAGCCCGGTGGCGTGAAGCCAGCCGGATCCCCCTCGCCTTTCGCGGATCTTTTTCCAGAAACCCCTTCTGAATAAGGGCCTTCAGGTGATCCTGAACGGTTCCGATCGCGCTAAAGCCGAATTGGGCACAAATGGCCCGGAGCGTCGGAGAGGAACTCCCCTCGGCTATTTCCCGTTCGATATACGCCAAAATCTTCCGCTGTATCGGGGTCAGTGACATCACCATATGTGATTACGCCGCCTCCAATTGCACTTTTAAATTCAACCCGGCGTCCCGGAGTTCGTCCTCCAGGACCAGAGCCACGAATTGACGAACGGAATATCCCAGAATGTCCGCAAACCGCACCGCGCGTTCAGGTGTAATCTTTCTCCGTCCCTTCTCGATATCGCACAGATGGGCCCGCGAAATCCTGAGCTTCCTTGCAAGCTCCGCCTGTGAAAGTCCATCCGCCTTCCGGATGGATTCCAGCATCCGCCCGAACGTAAGCGGACCGCCCCGTACGGACTCCAAGAATCGCTTCGCTTCGCTCTTCGACTTAGTAGTCATGTTTCGATACTTCTTCGACGCTCGCCATTTCGACCGTTCCTTCCCTGAAGACGACATAGATCGCGCGATAGCTCCGGCTCAACCGTATTGACCGTTCCCCTGTCCTCGAACCGTGCAAGGGCTCGTCATGATATCCCGGCAGCTTTCGGACTTCCTCCAACCCGTTGCGTTCCACGGCATCGACCCACGTCTCCAATTTGTCGACCACGTGACCGGGCACTTTCCAGAGGTCTTTCCGCACCCTCTTGGAAAGACGCACGATTTTAATCGACATTACGGATTGTACCCCAGATTGGGGTACGCCTCAAGTTAACACAACATCTTCCCCAAGTACTTGAAAGAAAGGGCCGACAATAACGCTTCCTTCGCAAACAAGCCGGCTTAAGGCTTGATACCATACATTTGTATGGTATATGCTCCCCGCGTGTTAAAGACAACCGAAAAACGCTCATCGCTTCCGACGGGCCTTGCCTCGCTGGATCTCTTCTTGGCGGGCGGGTGGCCGGCCGGAGGGATGACCGTTCTGAGCGGGGAAAAAGGGTGCGGCAAAACCGAACTGGCCCTTCGCGCCGCCGCCGAGGCCACGAAAGCGGATCGTTGGGTGGCTCTGGTGAGCGCGGGGGAGACTCTCTTTCCCCCCTCCTTCTCGGAGCACGGCGTGGACCTGGCCCGCCTCCTCTGGGTGAGGCCCAAAGAAGAAATCCACGCCCGGTGGGCGCTCGAGCAACTCACCCGGAGCGGGCTTTTTACGCTCGTCCTCGCGAGCCATCTTCATCTCGGCGAAAAAGAAGCCCGCCGCCTTCAACTGGGCTCCGAGCAGACCGGTGCCGCGGCATTGCTTCTGACGGAACCCATTCAAACCAATTTGTGGGCGCTCACGCTTCACTGTGAAGTGGCTCGCTCCTCCGATCGGATTCTCGTTTTGAAAGTCCGGCGGAGCCGAAAACCCCTTTCACGATTTCAAACGGAGGTGAACCTCGATGAAAAACCGAATTCTGGCGATCTATCTTCCCAACCCGCCGTCCGCATCGTCGCTTCCTGATCTGGCGGGGACGCTCCTTTCGATCTCGCCACGGGTGGGAATCCGCCCCCCCGACATGGTCTATGCGGACCTCACGCCGACACTCCACTTGTTCAGTGAAGAGGAGGTCGTAAAGCGCATACGGAGATACGCCGTCGCCATCGCCGACGACCTCGCGACAGCGGGAGCCCTGGCGCGCCTGGGAAGATCGGAGCCGACCGTGATTCCGGCCGGCGGGAGCGAAGAAGCTCTGGCGCCTCTTCCGATTCAAACGCTTTCGTTCCTGGCCGACCCCCTCTCTCCTCCCACGCCGAAAGAGAGCAAAGCCGCGGATGGATTGATCCGCCTTCTCCCGCTCTTGGGGATCCGGACGCTCGGGAATTTCGCCCGGATCCCGGCTTCCACGATCGGCCCGCGCTTCGGTGCGTTCGGCGTGGAGCTCCACCGCCGCGCGCGCGGAGCCGCTTCTTCGATCTTCCGGCCGTTCGAACCGAGCCTGACGTACCGGGAAGCATGGGAATTCGACGAGCCGGCTTCTTTTTTGGAGCCCCTGCTTTTCGTCGCAAAAAATCTTTTGGGACGCCTGGAAGCGCAGATGCAAAAGCATCTCCAGTCGGCGCTCCAGATGGTCCTCTATCTGGAGACGGAGGATTCCAAGGAAACCGAGATCTCCATTCCGCTTCACCGGCCCCTGAGAAAAGCCCCCGCTCTTTTCGAGATCGTCCGCGAGCGCCTCTCGGTTCTCACATTCGAATCCCCGATCGTTTCGATAGCGATTGAAATCTCGCTCCCCGTCCGGAGCCTGGGAACCCAGTTCCACCTTTTCGACGCCCACGAACAGCAAAACGAACGGCTGGATGAACTTCTGGGGCGCTTGGTCGGCAAATTGGGCCCTACGGTGGTGTCCGCAGCGACGCTCCGGGAGCGGCACCGCCCTGAAACCGCGTGGGAACCGGCGGCGTTCGAACCTCGGAAGGCTGCGTTCTCCGAAACCGCCGGGACGCTGAAGCGCCCGACGCTGGTTCTCCCCTCGCCCCAGCCGCTTCGGATTGAAAACCAGAACGGACGGGCGGTTCTTCATTCGGAGCGGGAGCGGTTCATCGTGCGTTCCTTCAAGGGGCCCGAGAGGCTCAAAGGGGAATGGTGGAACGAAAAGCCGCTGGCACGCGACTACTTCGTGGCGGAGACCGAAAACGGACGGCAGTTGTGGATCTTCAAGTCCCTTCCCGACCAACGGGTGTTTCTCCATGGGTATTTCGACTAAAAACAAATCCGAACCTCGTGGCTGCGAACCAAAGCCGGTCGTGCCGAAAAAGACGCGGTCGCCTCGCGTTACGCCGCTCGGCGCCACTCGGGTCTCGGCGGTCGTAACATGGATGCATGGAGACGACCGCCTCCGACACGCTTTTTCGTCCCGCCCGCCTTCGCTTCACAGTGAAGATCCAGGTTGTTCCCGTATAAACCGTGGCGGGGGTCAATTCGAGGGTCGAAGGGGCCGGCCCGCTACTCCCGAATTGCTCCCCCGGATCAGGATATCGAATTTTTCGTGGAGGGTACTCATTTGTAAGGGGGGGCGGGGTGTTGCCATGCGGAGGCGTGCGCAGCGAGCCGTATCTATGCTTCCAATGCCATGGCGAGCGAGCAGCCGAGCGCCAATTTTTTGGCGTAACAAAAAATCGGTGCGTCCGGAGCAGGGCACGCCCCGCCCCCCTTTTAGCTCGGAGCCTCGTGTCTGAGATGGAATATGCCGAGCTGCGGGCGAAGACGAACTTCTCGTTTTTGGAGGGAGCTTCGCATCCGGAAGAGATCGTCCTTCAAGCAAAAGAGTTGGGGCTTTCCGCCCTGGCCATCACCGACCGGAACGGTCTTTACGGCGTCGTGCGTGCCCATGTCGCCGCCAAAAAATCGGGTCTTCCGTTCATCGTCGGAAGCGAACTCGCCCTCCCGGCGGGTGAAACCGTCGTTCTTCTGGCCGCCTCCCGCCGCGGCTACGGCCACCTCTGCCGGCTCATCTCCCTGGGGCTCCAGCGCCATGAGAAGGGGAATCCGTCCATCGAATGGGATGACCTGGCCGCCCATCAGGAGGATCTCTGGGCGCTCTATCCCGCCCCTTACCGTTCCAAGTCGGCCGGGTTTCTGAAGGATCTTTTCGGCCGGCGCCTTTCGATCGCGCTTCACCGGACGTTGGAGGCTTCGGATGTCCGGCGGACGCTGGAAGCTTTCGAATTGTCCAAGGAGTTCGGCGTGCCGCTCGTGGCCACCAACGACGTCCACTACCACGATTCCTCCCGCCAGCCGCTGCAGGACGTTTTAACGGCGATCCGCCTCAAGACCACGCTCAAGGATGCGGGGCGGAAACTCTTTCCGAACGCCGAGCGGCGGCTCAAGTCCCCCTCGGAGATGGAACACGTTTTTCACGACCGGCCGGACGCCCTGGCCCGATCGCTCGAAATCGCACAGGCCTGCCGCTTTTCGATGGACGAGCTGCGCTACCGCTATCCGGACGAGTTTCTTCCGCCGGGGAAGACGGCGCAGGAATATCTAACCGAACTTACATACATGGGAGCAAAGCTGCGTTATTTCAATAAGATACCTAATGAAGTAGAGAAACAACTTAAGCACGAACTTCGCCTGATCGAGGAGCTGAAGTTCGCCGATTTCTTCCTGACGATCTGGGACATCGTCACGTTTGCCCGGAGCCGGAAGATCCTCTGCCAAGGCCGGGGCTCCGCCGCCAACTCGGCGGTTTGCTTCGTCCTGGGAATCACGGCCATCGATCCGGTCCGGATGAACCTTCTCTTCGAGCGCTTCATCTCGGCGGAGCGGGGCGAACCGCCCGACATCGACGTGGATTTCGAGCACGAGCGGCGGGAAGAGGTGATCCAGTACATCTTCAGCCGGTACGGGCGGGAGCGGGCCGGGATGGTGGCCGAGGTGATCCGCTACCGGCAGCGTTCGGCGCTTCGGGAAGTGGCCAAAGCGCTCGGCATGCCGTTTAAGGAAGCCAACCGCCTCGCCGGATCGTTTCACTGGCGGGATCACGCCGACGTGACGGAAGAATTCCTGGCCGAAAACGGCATGGATCCCAAAAGCTCCTTGGCCCGGCAACTGATCGGCCTGACGCGGCAGATCCACCGTTTTCCCCGCCATCTCTCCACGCACGTCGGCGGCTTCGTCCTCACGCGCGATCCCTTGATCGAAAGCGTTCCGATCGAGAACGCCCGGATGCCCGGCCGGACGATCATCCAATGGAACAAAGACGACCTCTCCGCCCTCGGGATGCTCAAAGTGGACATCCTGGGTTTGGGAATTTTGACCGCAATCCGTAAGTGTCTCGAATTTGTGAACTCCCAAGGGATAACCGGGCCGGGAGTAGCCCCGGGAGCGACTGAGGGGGGGGACCGGCCTGGGGCCGGGGGAGACACTTCCCCCGACGTTGCCGGTATCTCATGCCAGTGCCAAACCGGGTACCCTTTGGGTGGTGAGGCACTCACCTTACAACGGGCGGAACGAAGTTCCGCCCATTTTGAAGCGAACGGGGCTGCTACCGGTCCGGACTTACCTCCGAAACTCACTCTGGATTCGATTCCGGCGGAGGATCCGAAGGTCTACGAGATGATGTGCAAGGCCGACACGCTGGGTGTCTTTCAGATCGAATCGCGGGCGCAAATGGGGATGCTTCCGCGCCTTAAGCCCCGGAAGTTCCACGATCTCGTCATCGAGGTGGCCATCGTCCGCCCCGGGCCCATCCAGGGAGGCATGGTTCATCCTTTTCTCCGCCGGCGCCGCGGCGAAGAACCGGTCACGTACGCTCATCCCGCTCTCCGGCCGATCCTGGAAAAGACCTGTGGCGTCCCGCTTTTCCAGGAACAGGTCATGAAGATCGCCGTGGCCGTGGCGGACTTCACTCCCGGCGAGGCCGACGAGCTGCGCCGGGCCATGGGGATCTGGCGCACTTCGTACTCCGTCGAACTCACGTCGCTCAAAGAGAAGCTGGTCGGAAGGATGAGGAAGAACGGGATCTCGGAAGCGGATGCCCTTACGATCTTCAACCAGATCGAAAGCTTCGGGGAGTTCGGGTTCCCCGAATCCCATTCCGCTTCGTTCGCTCTCTTGGTCTATGCCTCGGCGTACCTGAAATGTTACCATCCCGCCGCCTATGCGGCCGCCCTTATCAACTCCCAACCGATGGGGTTCTATCTTCCCCACTCGATTCTGGACGATGCCCGCCGCCACGACGTGAAGATCTTGCCGGTGGATGTGGTTGCTTCCTTCTGGGATTGCACGCTGGAAGGCGGCGCGATTCGAATGGGGTTCCGCCTGGTGAGGGGAATGGGCGAAAGCGCGGGCCGCCGGATTGAAGAAAGACGCTCCCAAAGACCGTTCCGTTCCATCGAGGATTTCGCCGCACGCACCGGCCTCCCCTATCCCGCTCTTTTCTATCTCGCCGCCGCCGATGCGTTCCGCTCTTTCGGCCTGGACCGGCGGGAAGCCCTCTGGATGCTCAAACTCCTCCTCACGAACGAACTCGATCTCCATGCGGGCCATCCGTTGCCCGAACCCCGCGTTCGCTTCGAGCCTCTTTCCGATCTGGAAACCGTCACGATGGATTACCGCGTCCTGGGCGCTTCGCCGTTCGCTCATCCGGCCGCGCTGTTGAGGGACGAGATGAGCGCGCTCGGCGCCGTCCCCTCGAACGACATCCCGCGCCTTTCCTCCGGGAAAAAGCTCCGGGCCGGAGGCCTGGTGATCGTCCGGCAAAGCCCCCCGACGGCCAAAGGGATGGTCTTTGTCACGCTGGAAGACGAGTTCGGCTTCGTGAACGTCGCGATCCGGCCGAACGCCTATGCCCGGATCCGGCCCGTTCTGAACCGTGAGCCGTTCCTCGTGATCGAAGGGGTCCTGCAACGGGACGGTCTGGCCACGAGCATTCTCGGATCCGATGTCTGGCCGCTGGTTTTCAAAACCGCGATCCCTGATATGGCGCGCAATTTTCACTAGGCAAAGCATTTGAAACGTCTTAAAAATCGGCATCATGGTTTCGAATTCCCATCCGGTCACCGCTTTCATCCAGAAGCATTTCCGGCACTTCAACGCCGCCGCACTCGTGGACGCCGCCGAAGGGTACAAAACGCACCTGGAAAAGGGCGGCAAGATGTTCGTCACGCTGGCGGGAGCCATGAGCACGGGAGAGCTCGGAATCTCTCTCGCCGAGATGATCCGCCAGGAAAAGATTCACGGGATTTCCTGCACGGGCGCCAACCTGGAAGAGGACGTTTTCAACCTCGTCGCCCACGAACACTACCGGAGGATTCCGAACTACCGGGATCTCACGCCGAAAGATGAAGAAAGGCTCCTCAAAGAACACCTGAACCGCGTCACGGACACGTGCATCCCCGAGGATGAGGCCGTCCGCCGGGTCGAAACGGCGATGCTGGAAATCTGGCAAAAAGCCGATCGCGCCGGCGAATCGTTCTTTCCTTATGAATTTTTCTATCAGCTCTTCAAGAGCGGAAAACTCAAGCAGCTCTACGAAATCGATCCCAAAAACAGCTGGCTCCTCGCGGCGGCGGAAAAGAATCTGCCGGTCTTCGTGCCCGGGTGGGAGGACTCCACGATGGGGAACGTGTTCGCCGCCCGCTGCATCGAGGGGAAGATCAAACGGACTTCGACCGTGAAATGCGGCGTGGAGGCCATGGCGACCCTCGCGGATTGGTATTCGAGAACGGCCAAAGAAAGCAGCGTGGGATTCTTTCAGATCGGTGGGGGGATCGCGGGGGATTTCCCGATTTGCGTCGTCCCAATGATTCGCCAAGATTTAAAACGCGACGTTCCGCTTTGGGGATACTTCTGCCAGATCAGCGACTCGATCACGAGCTTCGGCGGCTATTCCGGCGCCGTTCCGAACGAAAAGATCACTTGGGAAAAACTCGCCGCGAATACGCCCAAATTCATCGTGGAGTCGGACGCCACGATCGTCGCGCCCCTGATCTTCGCGTACGTATTGGGCTGGTAAGCCCTACCTGACGCATAAGACCGTGTTCGCGGCGTCTCGCCGGTGAACGGCGTCGGAGTTTTTCCGGAGGCGAGAGACGAATTTCAGCAGTCGGTTAAGGGGGAGTTCTTCGGGGCACCTTACCGGTAAGGTGAGTAAAGATCGGTGCGAAAACCGTAGAAAAACTTTAAGAAAGAATGATTTTTTTCTTCGCTTTTTTCTTGACGGGTTTGAAACGGGCATTTCTTGGTGGTGGTGGTCGATCTCTATAAAGCCCTTATTCCAAGCGCATTTGCCGTGGGTTAATGTTTGTGTGCGTATTTGGATCGTTCTTCAAGTCGCGGTTTTGCGTGCCTCTGAGGACGTTCCAAAGCCCTTAAACAACGCATGGTAGCCTTCCTCAAAAAGGGAAGAGCCATGGATGATTCTCTCAATCTCGAAAGCCTTACGGATTCTCAACTCCATCTTCGGACGATGGAAATCGCCCAGAAAGAACAGCAGACGACCTTGGAGCTTTTGCACCATCTCCATGAGGTCGAAAGGCGAAAGCTTTTCGCCCAAAAAGGCTATGGATCTCTGTGGGAATATGTCGTTTCCGCTCTCTCCTATTCCGAATCCCAAGCCTCGGAAAGAATTGCGGCTATGAGACTCATGTTTCGAGTCCAAGAAGCCCAAGAAGCCTTAGAAAATGGAAAATTGGGCCTGACCCAGGCGGCCATGGCCGAAAGACACCTTCGGGCGGAAGAAAAGGAAAGCCATAAATCCGCGTCTGCTGAGGTTGCAAAAGATCTGATTTTCAAGATTGAAGGTAAATCGAAGAAAGAGACGGAACGAGTCTTAGTCTCCTTACGGCCCCAAGCGCCCAGAAAAGAGCAGATCCGGCCTATTTCCAGTCAAGAGACCGAGATCCGGTTCTCCATTTCAGCAGAAACCCAGAAAGAGATGGAGAGGTATTGGGAGCTGAAGGGCAAGTGCTCCGTATCCGAGCTCTTTTCCGCCTGTCTCCATTTCTATCTGCGTCAGAAGGATCCCCAGAAACAGGAAGTCAGGCCCAGATCGAATAAAACGAGGGCACTTTTTCCGGAAAAAGTCGATCCTCCGACCCGGTACATCCCAGCAGAAGTCAAACGAGAGGTCTGGAAGCGATCAGAAGGCCGGTGCGAATACGTCGATCCTAGGACCGGGAGACGATGTGAGAGCCAATACCTTCTCCAATACGATCACATCGATCCTTTTTGCACGGGAGGAGCGCCCGACGAAGACAACCTCCGGCACTTGTGCAGGGCTCACAATCAGTATTTCGCAGGAAAGATGTTCCAGACCGAGGCGGGATTCCTTCGGGAAGGGCTATGACGCCGGCAGAACAACGGCGCCTGACCCCAGCCCCCTAAACAAATGCTGAAAATCGTCTGCAGACCTTAAATAAACCTCGGCCCACTTCACCGGCGGAGCCCACACCTCCGCTATCCGCTATACGACCCTCCGAAACCGGGATTATTTAAGAAGCTAGAACAGCTGCGTCCAGTCGCTGCCAACCACCTTCAAGAGGATTCCGTCGGTGCCGTCAGTTCCGACGGCGAACGAACCCGACGTCAACGCCAGAACACCGGTCAGTGAAAAGCTCTCCCCCGCGGGGTTCGTCACCGAGGCCCAGGTTGTGCCGTCGGAGACCAGGATCACGCCGTCCGTACCCACCGCCAGAATCCCGGAGTTGGACGTGCCCTGAACGGCGAGCAGGTTTGAAACGGTATTTGTTTCATCTAGTTTCCAATTCGCTCCCGTACGATGCAGGATGATCCCCGCGTTCCCCACAATGAAAACGTCGCCCGACACGGGATCGACCCAGACGGCGTTCATTTGCGCCCCCGAAGGAAGTAGATTCGTGACTGCGGTACCAATAGCTTCCCAGGTCGCTCCAGAGTTAGCGCTCACCTGAATGGTCTTATGCGTCCCAACGGCGAACATCTCCGCAGTTGTGCCCCCGATCCCGAAGAGATTTTCCGTATCTGCCACACTGTTGGTAGTGGGCCCCCAAGACCCGCCACCTAGTCTTATGATGGTTCCGCTGTTGCCGACAGCCACAACTTCCGACGCGTCCAACGCAAAAACCGCATTTAGGTCGTTCGTTGTGGAACTGTCCTGAGAAGCCAACGTGGAGCCGTCGAAGAAGAGAATCGCGCCCCCCGTACCCACGAACCACACATTCGTTGCCGACGCGTTTTGAACATCGCACGTGACGCCATTCAGCGTTCTCTTGGTCGAGTCCAGAACCGTGAATGTGGAGCCGTCGCTGGAAACCAGGGGTTTTCCGCCGTCGCTCGAAACGAATATGTCCCCCCCTCTGGTCCGGCAAATCGCCGACAACGGGTTTTCCGCAAGGGAAGTCGCCGTCGAGCCCTCGTCGCCCGGTGGCGTCCCCGTCCCACCGACGGGCCCATTGCCGGTCCCATTTCCGGCATCGCCGGCAATGCAGGCCAGGAAGAGCACGAACACGGGGATCAGGAAAAAGAACCGTTTCATGATTTGATCAGACTAACATCGAAACCATTCGTGAACCAACCCCGACGCTCCTAAACTTCGGCCGACGGGCAGAGCGGGGCCAAGGCACACGACCCGCAGAGCGGCTTCCGGGCTTTGCAGAGCTTGCGGCCGTGCCAGACGAGGCGATGCGAAAAGATCGTCCAGTCTTTGCGCGGAACGAGCTCCATGAGATCCGATTCCACCTTCACGGGGTCTTCATGACGAGTGAGGTGCAACCGGCGGCTGACCCTTCCTACGTGCGTGTCCACGACGACTCCTTCGTTCTTTCCGAACGCGGACCCGAGAACCACGTTCGCGGTTTTCCTCCCCACCCCCCGCAGGCGGGTCAACTCTTCCATCGTGTCGGGGACTCTTCCGCCGAATTCGTCGCGGATCTGGCGGGCCGCCTCCTGGATGGCACGTGCCTTGCTCCGGAAAAACCCCGTGGACCGGACCAGATCCTCCAATTCCTCCCGGGGGACCTCCGCGAAATCCTTCGCCGTCTTGAGGCGCCGGAAAAGCTCGGGCGTCACCTGATTCACGCGCTCGTCGGTGCACTGCGCTGAAAGAATCGTGGATACCAGCAGCTGGAGAGGGCTCTCGTGTCGCAGCGCCGTGCGAACGTCCGGGTACATCTTTGCGAGGATTTTAAAGATTTTCTTCGTTTGTTCAGGCTTTGGCTTTTTCAAGAGCTTTCTCCATCTGTGCGGCCAAAAGTGTGTTCAAGACATCGTTCTTCGTCAAGCCGCCTTTGCGCGCCGTGTTCACACCAAACCGGATATCCTTCAACCCCTCCACGTCGTGGGCGTCGGGGTTGATCGAGATCCTGACCCCTTTCAAACGGGCGTACGGAAGAACGCGCCAGTCCAGGTCCAGGCGCTGCGGGTGGGCATTAAGCTCCATGAATTTTCCAAGCTGGGCCGCCCGGTCGATCAGCGCGTGAAGATTCACTTTGAAGCCCTCCCGGGCCAGGAGCAGCCGGCCCGTGGGGTGCCCGATCATCGTACAGTACGGATTTTCCAGGGCCCTCAGGCAGCGCTTCGTCATCTCCGCCTCCGGCATGTTGAACCTGGAATGAATCGAAGCCACGACAAAGTCGAATCCTTTGAGAATCCGGTCCGGAAAATCCAGTGATCCGTCGGCCTGGATGTCGGATTCCGTCCCCCAGAAGATCCGCAACTTCGGATATTTTTTTTGGAGCCGGTCCAATTCCTCCTTCTGCCTTTCGAGATCGGCTTCCCGCAGGCCGTGAGCGTACGCCGCCGACGGGCTGTGGTCCGCGATCCCGACGTACTCAAGCCCCATGTCCGAAACGGCTTGAAGCATTTCGGCCAACGAGTTGCGGCCGTCGCTGAACGAAGTGTGGACATGAAGCACTCCGCGCAGATCTTTCAGTTCCACGAGATCCGGAAACGCGCCGTTCCGGGCGGCGTCAATCTCCCCCGACGCCTCGCGGAGTTCCGGGGGAATGTAGTGAAGCCCCAACTTCCGATAGATCTCCTCCTCGGACCGACAGGCCACCCTCTTCTCGCCTTTGAACAGGCCGTATTCGTTGAGCTTGAAATCTTGGGCTTTTGCGAGGGCCCGAAGCTCGGTGTTGTGGTCCTTGCTCCCCGTGAAGTACTGCAGCGCAAAGGGATACTCCTCCTCGGACACGACCCTCAGATCCACTTGAAGGCCGTCCTCAAGGCGAACACTGGCCTTCGTTTCGCCTTCCGCCAGGACCTCTTGCACGCCCTGCAGCTTTAAAAAGCGTTTGCAGATCCCGGCGGGTTTCGACGATGAGCAGAGAAGATCAATATCCCGGACGATCTCCCTCCCGCGCCGCAGACTTCCACCCAGGGAGGCTTGCCTAACGCCTGGGAGCTTTCGGATGAGGGACAGAAGACTTTCTCCCCGGTCGATGATCGATCCGTAGAGAAAGCTTCCCTGGTTTCGCCGCACGTAGGCGATGCCGTCCAACACTTTTTGTTGCGTCTTCTCACCGAACCCCTCCAGCTTGAGGAGGCGGTTCTCCCTGCAAGCGTATTCCAACTCTCCCAGGGATTTGACCTCCAGTTTCTCGTAAAGCACCTTGACCTTCTTGGGGCCGAGACCGGGGATTTTGAGGAGATCGAACAAGCTTGGAGGAAACTCCGATTTGAGTTCCTCGTGGCGGGCGAGCCGTCCCGTCGTGGCCAGCGTCGAGATTTGTTCCAGAAGCGAGGTCCCGATCCCTTTGAGCTCGGCCAGCTTGCCGCTCTCGATCAGTTCCCCCAGGTCCTCATCCGTTCCCTCCAGCACACGGGCCGCATTCGAGTAGGCCCGCACTTTGAAGGGATTCTCGCCCTTGAGGTCCAGGAGCGTGGCGATCTCTTCCAGAACTTCAGCGACCTGGTGACGGTCCAATTTCAGCTTCATAGGGTGGCAGGATGTATTCGGTGGAGTCCACGAAGCCCGCCTCGTTGAACGCCCGCGATCTTTCCGCGCATTTGTTGCAATGGCCGCAATGCATGTCGTTCGCTGGCCTTAGGCAGGAAAACGTGAGCTCCAGGGGGAGGAAGGAGAAGCGTTTGACGATCTCGGTCTTTGATAGCCCGCGGTACGGCGCCAGGATCTCGACGTTCTTCTCAAGCGCCATGGACGCCGTTCGGGCCATGGCATCGAAGAATTCCGGCGTGGCGTCCGGGAACGAGTTGCCCTTCAACGTCCCGATATAGACCCGCGGGATGCCGCGGATCGCTGCGAACGTCGTGACGTTCGCAAAGAGGATGAGGTTGCGTCCCGGGAGATACACTTCCCGATCGTCGCTGAAGGCCCCGGGCACGCCGTATCCCGTCGTGCTCCAATGCTGATCCATGACCCCCGCCGCCCCTTCCAGCTCCACGACGGGTTTGACGCTGGAGAATCCAAGCGCCTGAATGTAGCGCGCAAGCCAACGGAGTTCCGTGCTTTCCCAATACAAGCCGGAGCGGACGTAAACCGGCGTGACTTCCATTCCCTGAGCGGCCACCTCCGCCAGGAGGATGGAGCTGTCCACTCCCCCGCTCGCCAGAACCACCGCCCGCCGGTTCGGATCCATGGCCGACTGCCATACCGCCACGAAGTGAATCTTGCAAGAGAGTCCCTCCGCCCATGACGATCCGAAACCGACTTGACGCGGTAGCGGGGGCGTGGTTGATGGCTCGCATGAACGTGCAAGCACACTACCGGGTCCGGATTGAAGGTTTCTTCGAGGCCGCCCACAACCTGCGCTCGTATCAGGGGAAGCCCGAGCCTTTGCACGGCCACAGCTGGAAGGTGGAGGCGGAGGCGGAGGCTTCCAAACCTGACTCGGAGGGAATGGCTCTCGATTTCGCGGCGCTCAAGAAGGAATTGAATGCGCGGATTGCGAAGCTCGACTGCGCGTACATCAACGAGATTCCCCCCTTCACCGATCTCGCCCCGAGCGCGGAGAACATCGCGCGCTGGCTGTTCGATGAACTCGAACCCGGGGTCCGTTCAGAGGGTTGTCGCTTGGTGGAGGTGCGTGTGTGGGAAGGCCGGCACGCCTCGGCCTCCTATCGGTCGGCGCCGCCTCGGTAAACGGCGTACTGCGCGGGAGTCTCCCATAGCTTCACTTCCACGATCGGGAGCCCGCGCTCCTGGGCCTGAATGAAAATGATCCGGGCGATGTTCTCGGCCGTGGGGTTCGCATCCATCGGAAAGATCGGCTCACGGAGTTTCTCCAACGCCGGCACCAGAGGGTCGTCCTTGCGCAGAAGCATCCGGTGGTCGACGTGCTCGTCGATCCAATCTTTCATCGTTTTTTTGATGTCGGAGAAATCGATCACCATCCCGCGAGGGTCCAGGGATTCGGATTCGAACGTCAGCTCCGCCAGGCCGTTGTGGCCGTGCGGATGCGCGCACTTCCCGCTGTATTCCAAGAGACGGTGCCCGTAACAGAAATGGATTTGTTGGGTGACCGCGAATCCGCTCATCCGATCAATCTTCCCCCGTCCACGTGCAGGATCGTACCGGTGGCGAAATCCGTGCCTTCCACGAGGAAGAGAACCGCGTTGGCCACATCCGTAGGCGAGCCTTCCCGGCGCAGGGGGGTGGCTTTCAAAATGGCCTGCCGCTCGGAATCGGTCATGGCTTCGGGAAGAAGCACCGGCCCCGGCGCCACTCCGTTCACTTGAACGGCGGGGGCCAGCTCCCGCGCGAGGGCCTTCGTGAGACAAACCAGCCCGGCCTTCGATACCAGGTACGGAAGATAGTGTTTGTACGGGCGCTCCGTGGCCCAATCCACGATGTTGACGATCTTTCCGCGACCGCGACGGACCATCCCCGGCGCCACTTCGCGAGCCATCAGGAAAGGGGCCTTGAGGTTTACGGTGAGATGCCGGTCCCAGGTCTTCTCCTGGATTTCAGGCCACGGCGTTCGCTCGAAGATCGACGCGCTGTTGATCAGAATGTCGATGGGGCCGAGGTGTGTCTCCACATCCCGCACGATCTTCTTGATGTCGGCGGGGCGCGATATGTCCCCCCGGACCGAGTCGGCTTTGACTCCGAGATTGCGGATCTCGGCCAGTGTGTCTTTCGCCTCACTCTTGGACGTGTTGTAGCTGAAGCCCACATGGCATCCTTTGGACGCAAGCGCCAACGCGATCGTCCGTCCCACGCGCTTCGCACCGCCGGTAACCAAAGCCACTTTCCCCTGGAGGTCCATCGGCGCGGACGATACGGCCCGGCGTTGGAATCGTCAAATCACGGCTGTCTCGGCGGAAATCAATCCGCGGCGCTTCGAATGAGGGACATAAACTCGGCCCGCGTCGCTGGTTTCTCGTTGAACACCCCGAGCATGGCGCTCGTGACGGCCACGCCGTTCTGGCACTCCACACCGCGCATTTGCATGCACAAGTGCTGGGCCTCCATCACAACGGCGACGCCGGCGGGTTGAAGCGCCTCGGCGATCGTTTGCGCGATCTGTTGCGTCAGCCGCTCCTGAACCTGCAACCTGCGGGAGAACACGTCCACAAGGCGGGCCAGCTTCGACAGACCGATGATCCGGCCGTTGGGAATGTAACCGATATGGCATTTTCCGAAGAACGGCAGCATGTGGTGCTCGCAGAGGCTGAAAAAATCCACGTTCTTGAGGATCACCATGTCCTTCTGATCCTCGGCGAAGATCGCGCCGTTGATGACCTTTCGGGGATCCTGCTTGTACCCCTCCGTCATGAATTGAAGCGCCTTCGTAACGCGGGCGGGAGTGCCGAGAAGGCCCGGTCTCTCGGGGTTCTCGCCAAGCGCTTTCAGAATGTCGCGGATCTTTTCTTCCAAACGGCCCTCTCCGGTCAAAGTGGACGCGGATGCAATCAGATTCCCCCCGGGCGGTCAACCCGGGTTCGGTGTAGAATCCTCCCTTGCGTATGGAGTTGGCGGAACGAGATCCTTCTCCCTTTTGGATTCCCTTCGGGTTATCCCTGCTGGCCCATGTGCTTCTGGTCCCCATCGCCACGCACGGGTTCACGTCGGCGCCTAGGTTGCCGGGACCGGAGATGCTGCACAACCCCGCACGTGTCCGATTCATCACGGAGCGGAATCCATTAAAGTCTAGTGTTGATGTGAGTGGTCAAGTTGTTGATATTTTAGATAAAACACACATATCGAATTTACGATCAAACGACGCCCGATTTTTGAGCGATGAAAACCGTAGAGTGGATCGCGAGACACAGGCACGCCTGACGGGGTTGCCTTCGGCCGGGACCCGAGCGGGCGTCCGCTCGCCGGCGTCCCCGGCGACGGCTCCCGGATCCTCCCGGGGGACGGAGGCCAAGCAAACGAAAGCGGGACGAGGACTGGACCTTTCCGTCCCCGAGAAATTTCTGCGCGGCCAGGTGGTCCGGCCGGGGGAGAGTTCGGGTGGTGATGCCGGTTTGGGCTCTCCGCGATTGGCGGCAATCTCCCCGTCCAATTATCTCCCGGAAATCGCTTACGGTGACGAGACTATCTTGAACACGAGGGAGTACGCATTCTCCTCCTTTTTCGTTCGGATGAAGCGGCAGATGGAGGGCAATTGGGACCCAATCGGGGCGTTGGGCCGCCGTTCGTACCGCCGCGAACAGTTCATCACGGAACTCAAGATCGTCCTCCGCTCGGACGGCTACTTGGATCATCTCTCGCTCCTGAGTTCCTCCGGCGTCGACGCCCTGGATCAGGAGGCAATGAAATCCGTACGGAAGGGAGCGCCGTTCCTGAACCCCCCCAAGCAGCTCGTGGGGCCCGACAACATGATCGAGATCGGTCCCTGGCGGTTCATCGTCTCCCTCGGCGAGTTGCTCTAAGGATTCATCTTTTGGAGTGGCGTTCCATCGGTGTTCCGTCGGCTCCGCCGGCAATCTAAGGCTGCGCCGCCGGAGCCCCCGATAACGCCACTCAATATGTACAATCCGTCCTCTGCGCATATTCGCAGAGGTCCTCTCTTCATGCGTTGAGGTGCCAGTTGATGCCTCGAGACGATCGCCTGTGGCACGCTTTTTCGGCCCGCCCGCCCCATGAAACGTTTGATATTCTGGCGCGCATTCGCAGAAGTCCCCTCTTCATGCATTGAGGAATAGGCGAGGTCCTTCGAAGGCTCGGGCGTTCCGAGTTACGGCCTGATGGACCACGATTAGCCGGAAGTGGAAACAAAAGTGTCGGAACGTTGGTTCCGCCTCTCCAGTGCCCTGCCGCGCTATCACATCATTTCAATATGTTGGCCGTGGCATGCCCCCTGCAACACATCGGGCACAGGACAAGACATGACGGACTCTTCCTCGGCAAAATTCGGCCTTCCAAGGATCTTCTTCGCTCTATTGGTGTTCGCACTAATGGCGTCCTGTTCTTCAAAAAGGGAAACAGGCATCTCTGCGCCGTCGACGCAGGGGCAAAGAGGAATCACGCAAACCACGCAAAACGCGCCGGCCGTGGCGGCTCTCGAAAAAATATGCGGCAACGGCTTGGTGGAGGATGCCGAGGAGTGCGATGGGGGCGCCTGCTGCACGCGCAACTGCAGATTGATCCCGGTGGACTGGAACGTGGTTTGCGATCCGGTCGCGGGAACGATTTGCTCGGGAAGCACGGCGGATTGTGCGACCAACCGGTTGACGGAGATCCAGCCGGGCGTCCGTGCCTTCAACCAGGTTCGAGGCGTCATCCCATGAGTGAACGGGGTTTTATGCCGAAACGCTTCGGTCCGCATTGGATTCTTGCAGCGGCCATCACGGTTCTATTCTTCGTGTTCATTCAGAGTGTCCGCGGCGAAGAAATACGGATTTCGGACCAGGGCGATCCGGAGCCCGGGAAGGGCGGCCCCCCACCTCCGCACCGCTACTACAAATGTTTGGATCTGGGTTTTGTGGACGAGTTCGGTTGTAAGCCTTCAGATGCCCCAAGCGAATGGGATCCGGATGGGCGATGTTTGCCGGGCGCCACGAGTTGCCTCGGGGCCGGCACACTGCTTCGTCCGGCCGGGGGAGGTTACGCATGGGACCGCGCAGACCCCCTAACGGTACCGATCCGCCCCATGCCCATCTCCTGGGGTTTCGGAGGAGGTTCGAACGGCGTCGATCTCCAAAACGGAACATACGGCCGCGTAGTTCCGATTGATGTTCCGCCCTTTCACGGCTTGGAACCCCGCATCACCGTCGGTTACAGCTCCGGGGCCGGAAATGGGTTTGCCGGTGTGGGCTGGGGGCTCACGGGTTTTTCCGTTCTCACGGCATTTTCGTCTGAGGTCGGCGGCGAGTTGACGGAGAACGGCTGGCACCGGTTCTTCCTGGACGGCATCGAGATCTTCCCGTGTTCGAAGCCACACGATCCGACTCCCGGCTGCGACGAATCCTACGGCGATTCATCCTTCATCAAGTATTTCTCGAAGGTGGAAGCGTTTCAAAGGATCGAGTTCCGGCCGGATTCCCATTGGGGGTCCGGTTACACCAGCGGCACGTGGAAAGTCACGGAACCGAACGGCACCAAGATCAGTTACGTTCAGCTCTTTAAAACTGACCAGGGCTTCGGTTATGGGTCAACCGCCCTCGTGTACCGATGGGCGGTACAGAAAATCGAGGATCTTCATGGAAATCAGGTGGACTTCGATTGGGCCTTTGACATGGGCAGCACTCGCTACGGTGACTTCTATCCCGACCGGATCCGGTACAACGGAAACGAGATCCGGTTTTATCGAGAAAGTCGCCCGGATGTGAGTCAACGAGCGACCGGGGGCGTGATTCCTTCGGAGATGGGCCTTCGCCTGAAAGCGATCGGCGTGTCGGTAGGAGGACGCCTGCGCTCCCTGCACCGTCTCCGCTATGAGATGGCCAAAACAGGCCGAAGCAGGCTTCAAACTATCGACACGTACGGCACCAACGCCCACGTGACGGAGCTTGGAGATGTGGACAACGGGGCTGCGCCGCTGCCCGGCTCAACGTACGTTTACGCCGATCCTACGCCCTCCCTGGATGCCGGAATTAGCACCACGGTTTCCGGAAAATTCTGCTCCGCGCCGTCCAACAATCAGACCTTCCCCATCTCGAACAGGTGGGATTCGCTGAATCACACACTGTACACCGACATCGGGAGTTCCGAGCTGGACCCGACGCTCATTCCCGTGGATCTGAACAACGACGGGTGCACCGATTTTCTGGTCGAAGAGTACCGCGGCGGCGTCAACGAAGTCCGGGCGTATCTCTCGAATTGCGACGGAACGTTCGGCTCCGCGGTGACGACCTCGTTGGGCGGAGGTCACACTCCGATCAGTCTGGGGGATTTCAACGGCGACGGCATCGTGGATCTTTTCCTCGTTTCCACGTTCGCCACGGACACGGCCGTCACGGTTCCCGTCGGCTTCCCCCTGGGAAGAGTGGCTCCGATCTACGTTTTCCTCGGAAACGGGGACGGCTCATTCACGGAGTTCACCGATCCGACCGGGACAAAACTCCCTGTTCGCGAGATCCCCCCGAGGATCTTCAACGGGACGAACGGACCGGACGACAAGTACTGGGATGCGGCGACCTGGACATGGAAACCCATCAACTACCAGGTCACGACGGCCTCGTACGCACGGGCGAGGGCCACGAAACTCCGCGTGGCCGACATGAACGGGGACGGATGCGATGACATCATCTCGTTCAACGGCTGCGAGTACATCGGCGATGCGGACTGCGGTCTTCAGAACATGACCGTCTATTTTTCCAGGTGCACGGATTCCAACGGCAACTTCCTGGGATTCGATTTGGGATCAGGTACCACGCCCCAGGGCGACTCTGCCGGCGTTCCGACCAATATCAAACTTTTCGTCCATGGAATGAATCGCCCGTTCAAATCCGACGGGACCACGATCGGTGAGTACATCGGCCATGCGGGATACATGCTGGCGGATGTCCTCCGCTGCCAGTTGGCTGATTTCAACAACGACGGGCGGCCCGACATCCTCTGCATCGAGCCCAGTTCGAGTGGGTATGGTTACGGCAAGCTGTCGGTCTATCTTTCGGAAGGGAATACCGGAACTCAGTTCCAGTTCTTCCAGAACGCCGGGCCCTCCATCTTTTCCAATGACTACTATGGGTACTTCGTGTCTCGGACCGGAACCGGGGATCAGTACCCGTATTCGATGATGGTCCGTCCGTTCGACTGGAACGGCGATGGCCTGATGGACGTGGCGATCTTCCCCGTGGCCATGGCGCATTCCGCCAAGATGCAGATCTTCGTCAACCTGGGCAACGGCCGGTTCGGCGGGCCGTTCGAAGGGCCGAACCAGGACTTCAGCGGATGGCCCGCCGCATATAATCTCCACCTGCCGCAATACGGTCACATCCCCACGAGCGACTGGAACGGCGATGGAATCGCCGATCTTGGCGAATTCGACCCCGTGAACAAGAAGTTCCGCATGTATCTTTCCTCCGGCCGGCCGCTCGATTGGACGAATTTTCCCTCCAGCACGACGCTGCCGGACGTCCCCGTTCAGCAGCCCACTTGCTTCTTCCCCGGGGACTTCAACGGCGACGGCCGGATCGACATCGCCGTCGCGAAAGATTCGGGGGACTTTACGGGACCGGTCACGATCTATCCCATGGAGTCGAGTCTCCCGCCGGATATTCTTACGGGGATCGACAATTCGATCGGCGGCAGCGAGACGATCGAGTACGCGCGAAAAACGGGTTTGATCCATGAAGATCGGCCGTACGGAATCAAGACCATTCCCGCCCCGATGCTGGTCGTGAGCTCCGTTACGAAATCGAGCGGCAGTCAATTGATTCAAACCACATACGATTATGCGGGCGGAAAACTGGATCGGAGCGATCCGGAAGGCGCGCGTTTTGTGGGCTTCGCGTCGGCTTCCACGACCGTCCCGCCCGCCGAAGGACAGTTACAGAAGATCGTCAGGACGGTTTACTTCGATCAGAACCCGCAGGGTTCCAAGGTCTGGAAGACGGAATCGCGCCTCGAGGGCGGACCTCTCCTTTCCCGCGCGACCCATTCGTTCGTGAAGGCGAAAGACCTCCCGTATCTCACGTACCTGTTCCAGACTGACGTCGAATCCTACGAGCCGGTGTGCTTAATGACGATGAACCCCCACATCTGCCCCAGCAGCAATCCGGTGTCCCACAAGAAGGTCCGGTTTCCGGAGCACGACGCCTACGGGAACGTGACCCTGGCGATCGATGATGGGGACATCTCGGTTGCGGGGGACGAGTACGCTACTTCCTACAAGTATGTTTCGAACTTGGAGAAGTTCATCCTGAGCGTTCCTTCCACGATCCGGACGTATTCCGGCTCGGCGGCGGACCGCGAGAACCTAATCGGGGAAACGCTCTCGTATACAGACGACCAGACGGACTCCGATTCGCCGCCCAGAGATTTCGGCCAGATCACTAGGGTGGATCAGCTCAAGTGCGTGGATTGCGCCGTCTCTTGGGGCCAAAAGATCGTTTCCGGCCTGTCCTCACTCTTCAAAATGCCGGGCGCCTTTTCGAGCAATCCGGCTTACGCCACGGTCCGGATGGGATATGACGGCTTCGGAAACCTCCTCTGGGCCGAGGACCCCCTTGGGCACCGCACGACCACGCAGTATGAAGGGACGTACAATCTCTTCCCCGTCACGGTTACCAACGCCCTGGGCCAGACCACCGAGACCGCTTGGAACTACGTCTGCGGCGTTCCCTCGGCCGTAACGGATGCCAATCAGCAAACGGCCCGCGTGGCCTTTGATTCGTATTGCCGGCCGATTCAATCCCAAGGGCCGACGGGAAGCTACAGCAGGATGGAATACTGCGACATGACACCGGAAGGCTGCGGTCAACCCACGTCTCAGTACACCGCCGTCTACGCTCCCAAACCCTCCGGTCCCGGCGAGCTGGTGTCCAAGATCTTTTTCGACGGTCTCGGAAGGACCTATTGTTCGGAAGCCGATGCCGAAACCCCAGGTCAGAAAGTGCGAACCGATATCCAGTTCGACCCGCAAGGATCTCCTTACAGGAGTTCCTACCCGATTTCGTCCACGTGCGGCTCCGCCACCTCACCCAGCCAATGGGTGGAATCTCATGTCGATCCGCTGGGGCGCGTGATCGAGACGATTCTTCCGGACGACTCTCGAGCGACGGCCGAGTATTCGGGCCTCACCGTCACAATGACGGACCCGGCCGGCCACAAACGGCGGGAGACGTTCGACACCCTGGGCCGTGTCATCACGATCGAGCATATGGTGAATGGGGCCTTCCAGACAACGCAGTCGTTTGAATACGACACTGCCGGCCATCTCTCCGCTCTGACCGACGCCATGGGAGCGAAGGAAACCTATGTGTACGATCTCCGCGGCCTCCCCCAAGTGGTCCAGTCCCCCCACATCGGGACGCGGACGATGACGTACAACGGCGGGGGAAGGCTTCTTACGCAACAGGACTCGAAGGGACAAACGATTTCGTTCGATTATGACGTCCTGGGGCGAACCGTCCGCAAGACCATCCAGAATCCGGACGGAACACCCGTCGCGTACATATATTCGTACGATCAGGTTCGGCCGGATTCCTTCAACATCGGCCGGATGACCGGCTCTTCGGGCCCGAACGAAGTGAATTTCTTCGACTACGATTTAGCGGGACGGATGCACGTCGGTACAAGGATCATCGACGGGATCTCCTACGGCTTCCAGTGGTGGTACGACCGGGACGGTCGCGTCCTCGCGCAGAAATTCTCCGACAACGACTTTGTCGGAACGCCCGATGATCCGTTGACCTACGACAATCTCGGTCGGTTGAAAACCATCCCCGGCTATGTAACCAACGCCGCGTACGACCCGATCGACGGGTCTCTTACGGAACTCCACTATGCCAACGGCGAAAAGATCTCATATCAGTACGATCCCGACCGAAAATGGCTGACGCAGATTGAAGCCTCCAGGAACGGAACGGCTTTCGAGCGGCTCCAGTATCAATCCTTCGACGCCACGGGAAAGCTCCTGGGAATGCAAAAGCTCGACGGCTCCCGGTGGACATACCAATACAACGACTTGAGCGAGCTGACGCGCGCGCAGTTCAACGATCCGACTCACCCGACCCGGTCCTTCGAACAGACGTTCGACTACAACCTGAACGGAAACCTCAGGTGCAACAGCGCGTTTTCGCCCGACTCAGGCCTTTGCCGAACTTCCGATAACCAGCCCACCGGCTGGCGCAATTACTACTACGACACGCTCAACAGGCCCCACGCTCTCCGAGCGATTCTGGCGAAACCGGGAGGGCGCCTGCCCAGCATGTCCTTCGACTACGACGAAAACGGGAACATGAAACAGAGGAACAACGGCGGGAACGCCCAGATCCTTTGGAACAGCGAGTCGCGCCCCGTGTCAATCGGGAATATCCAGTTTGTCTACGACGCTCAGAACTCCCGGCTCAAAAAGATCACGCCTTTGGGCACCACGCTCTATCTCGGCTTCGGCGCCGAGATCGAAAACGGCACGTTCATTAAACACATCTCCTTCGGCGGAATCCCCGTGGCTCAGAAAAAGAACAACACCGTCGAATGGCTTCACACGGATCGGACGGGCTCCGTTTATCGGGTCTCCGGGGATCAGGGGCAGGAAATCTGGAAACAGGATTATCGGCCTTATGGCGAGGAAATCACGCCGCAAGCCGCTCCCTCGCCCCTGCGCTTCGCCGGGCAGCGCATGGATGATGAAACGGGGCTGATGTTCCTAAACGCCCGATATTACGATCCGGCCACCGGCAAGTTCATCTCCCCCGATCCGCTCGCGACAACCCACTTCCCACAGGGCACCAACGCCTACCAATACGCGGCAAACGATCCGGTGAATAAGGGAGATGCATCGGGGCTCTATCCCCGCGGCGATCCACGAAACGACCTTCCCTATCAAACGTGGCACATTCCACTAGGTCATTCCGGCAGCGACACCTCTCCGATCAACTTGGGCGGCACGACGGCGTCCTCTGGAGCGGAGCTTCCAGCATTGCGCAACATACTCCGTGGCAACGGCTTTCGTATAGATGAACCGGTGGTGACCTCCCCGCCGAAGCCGGCTCCTGAGCCCGAGCCCGACATCGATGCGCATTTTCCCAACGGTGGTCCGAATATCGCGGCAAGCATGGCGGGCATGTGGTTCGGTTCCAAGGCCGGCGGGAACATTGCTAATATGTACCGAGGAATGGTCGGCAACTTGGAGCTCGACAGGGCCATGCGCAAGCTTGAGCTCGCCGCCCACGATGTCGCCGGGGCCCTGCGCAGTGCGGCCAAGCCCTTTGAGGTCGCCGGTAGCGCCATCGTATATAGCCTGGGTACCGCCTACAACGCCGCAAACGTGCCCCTTGCAAGCATGGGCCTCGGGTCACGCCGGGCCTACAAGATGCTCACCGGGACTCCGGATTTCGGCCTCTTGGATTATGGCGGGTGGCTGGGTGCGATGGTGGGAGGTCTCGCTTCTGGTGTAGAAGAAGTACGCGCATTACGGACCACTGCCAAGGTCGTAGAGTTTGCGATCGACAGACCCCCTGGGGTGGCGCGCGTATTGTTGACGAGTGAAATTCAAATGAATGCAAGCCAGACATTGAGCGAAGTAGGCCAACTTGGTGGAGTTCTTAACCGCCAAACTGGGCAGATCGCACAGTTGCTGGGGACTTGTGAGGAAGTGGCGACGCACATCGAAACAGTGAACGCCCTTGGTTGGCAAGGCAAGGCTGTGGGATTTGTCTTATACCGTGGGGGCGATGAACTCCTCCTGAGCACCGGAACTTCCTATTTCCACGGCTTAAGAGGAGCGGAGCTTCAGGCATTTGAGAATGCCTTTTCCAGCGAACTTCGAGGTATGGGAGTCAACGTAACCGGCATCTGGAACCCCTTTAAGAAGTAGCAGGAACAGAGATAGGAACGGGGACGGAGGTTGGGAGGAACGGGGACGGAGGCGGAAAGGAGCTTGGAACGGGGACTGAAAGGTTCTGATTTCGGGAATTTGTAACTTTCGGGCCTTCTTCAGAACCAAATCGTAGATCTAATCTCCCGATTCAGGACATTTTGGGAACGTTGAGTCGAAGGTTGGGGAGTAGGGATCCGTTTTCCGATTCATTTGGAGCTTTGCAGGTTGGTCTGGGCGATTTTCTTGCACA
>JAZDIZ010000197.1:0-6833 GCA_043804515.1 Pseudomonadota bacterium
TACTTCCCCGTGTGTGCCCCGATTTCGCCGCGATGTACCCGTCCCGGAACAAAGTGGTCTTGTCGACGTGGACATAGAACTCCTTCTTCATCTTTACGTCCTTGAGATCCTTTGCCCACGCCGCGAAATCGTTCACCGCGCGTTGAGGTCGGTAGCAATCATAGACTTTGAGCGACAGGCCGAACTTCCGGAGTTCCGCTTGAGCCGCCGCCAACGCGGTAGCCGCATTTGTCGTCAACCAACAAGCCGGCGCTTTGTAGCCCTTCGCGGGCCGGCCTAAAAAATTATGGTCTCCAGCGTAGCGGATCTCCAGAACGATGCTCGAATCGACATTCTTGAGCAAAACGAAGTCGACGGGCCGTTTCGCCTCCGCCGCGTGCGCGACACCCACACCGAGAACCAACGGAACGAGAATTTTGAAAATCATGTGTCCTCCAATTCCTCACCCAGGCTAAAGCTTCTTGGGTGGCGCGGTTTTCGAAGAGTCCCGGATCTCGCCTACGATCCGGCCGGCGCCGTAGACCTTTGAAAGGGATTCGAGGAGGCCTTGGCTGCTGACCGCCACGGCCCGGTTGACGGATTCGTCGAACGCGTAGTCCCCTCCCAGGGACTGGATGTTCCCGTCGAAGATCAGCCCCACGATCTCGGCGTTGCGGTTGATCACGGGCGATCCGGAGTTGCCGCCGATGATGTCGTTTGTCGTGCAGAAGTTGAGGGGCGTGTTGAGGTCCAGGCGGCTCTCGGCCGCCAGCCATGAGGGAGGCAAGGCGAACGGGTCCCTTCCCGTGTGGCGATTGAACGCCCCTACTATCCGCGTGATCGGCGATACTTTATGTCCGTTCTCCTCGTAGCCCTTCACCTGGCCATACGAAAGCCGGAGCGTGAACGTGGCGTCCGGGTACGTGTTCGTGCCGTTCACTCCAAACCGGGCTTTCGCGATCCGCTCCCCGGCCTTGGTGACGACCGAGTCGATCTGCTCCTCATACTCCTTACGGACTTTGCGGCTGTCGGGGTCGATCATCCGGACGAAACGGATCATCGGGTCCGTGGAAGCGGCCATCGTGGCCCTGCTTGCCTTGTAAAGCTTTCTTCGGAATGCCGCGTCCTTGAGCTTTGTCCCGCTCACTAACGACCGGGCCACCTCGGACGGCGACTCTTTCATGAGGACTCGCCTTACGAACGGATCGTCCGGCCCCAGGACCTCGCGTAGCTTCGTAAGAGAGAACGTCAGCATCTCGATTTCGAATTCGTCGTAGATCGGCGCGGAACTGAAGAGTTCTTCTTCCAGGGCGGGGAGGTTGGAAACGGAGAATTCCCGGAGACGTTTTTCGTTGGGCTTGGAAAGTTCGTCCGAAGCCCGCACCAAGAGACGCGCGATCCGGAACAGCGGGCTCGGGAATCCCTGCGGCTTTTGAAATTCGCGCGGATACCCCTCGATGAAGACCAGACGCGGATAGATTTTCCTAAGGGCCGCCGTCGCCTTTTCGATTTCGTCGAAAGCGTTGCCGACGGTGTTCTTCAATTCCGGCTTAGCTGTGATTTTCGCTTTGAGTTCATTCTCGGCGGCGATGGTCCGTCCGAAAAAATCCGGGTCTGCCAAGGCTTCATGATAACCCTTGATCGCCTTGAAGCTGTTCTCCGTGAAGTACCGCGTGGCCGTGGAGATTCTCTTTTGTTCCGTTCCCCGGTTCTGGAATTCGGTCAGCGTGCCGCGCAGTTCGGCCAGATACAGGAGCCTCGACAACAGACGCGCGTCCCGTTCGAACTGGAGTTGCGCCACGGTGAGCAACCGCGAGGTATTGCCGGGATTCCCCGTGACGAACGTCAACTCGCCCTCCCCTGCCCCGGCCGGTGACCATTTGAAGTAGTCCGGCGTGACCGCGGGTTTGCCGTTTTCGTAGACCCGCAGCAGGGACACATCCAAATCGTAGCGCGGGAACATGAAGTTGTCCGGATCGCCCCCGAAGAAGGCGATGGCGACCTCGGGAGCGAAGACAAGACGGACGTCCTGGAAGCGGCGGTATTTGTAGAGATCGTATTTTCCACCCTGAAACAGGGTTACGACGTCGCATCGCTCCCTGGCGGTGCCGGCGCATCGCTTCTCGATCTTGGATTTCTCGGCTTTCAGCGCCGCATCGAACTTTTCCCCGGCAAGCCCGCGTGTCGCGGCCTGGATGCGATCTGTGACGTCGGTAATGGCCAGAAGTTGATCGACTTCCATGTCGGGACACCGGTGTTCGTCGGCTGCTGTTTTGGCGTGGAATCCGGCGGCAACAAAGTCCTTCGCAGCCGTGGACAATTGCTCGATGCATTCATGCGAGCAGTGATGGTTGGTCATGACGAGACCGTCAGGCGAGATGAAGCTGCCCGAGCAACCGCCCGCCAAGCGCACGGAGGACAGGCGCACGTGATCCAGCCACGGCTGGGTCAGCTCAAAACCGTATTTCTCCTTCACCTGGACGGTGGGAGGTGCGTCGAACGTCCACATCCCCTCGTCGGCAAATGCGGGAAACGTCAAAAGCGCGGGAAGAGCCAGGGCGATGAAACGTCGCATTCGATCTCCTTTTGTGGGATTTTCGTCACATTCGGCCCGCGGCGTAAGGAACCCCGAAAGCCCCTATTCCAATTCGCGATGGCGCAAATGCATGACGTCGCGATACAGGATTATGCCCAAGAGCTTGTCCACGGGATTGGTGACCGGGATGGCGCGAAAATCATACCGGCGGAACGTCGCCCAGGCTTCGTTGAGGCTGCTGTCGGGTTTTAAGCTCACGATGTTCTTGACCATGATGTCTTGGAGCAGCGCGTGGTCTTCCGCCTTGAGCAGCTCCTTGATGTCGATGACGCCGAGCAGCTGTTCTTCCGGGTTCACGACGTAGAGATACATGACCACGTCTTTGCCCTTCGCACGCTCGCGATAGGCGTCCGTCGCCTGTGCCACGGTTTCCTCGGGCGTGACTTTGATGAACTTCGACGTGGCCAGATTCAGGATGCTGGCGCCTTGTTCCTCCAGAATCGCCCGGATTTTCACGGTCGCCTCGTGTCCCAACAGTTCCAGTATCGTTTTCCGGTCGGGGGCGGGGAGAATGGAGAGGAGGTCGGCGGCTTGCCCGGGCGTCATGGCGCGGATCAATTCGGCGACCTTCCCCTTTTCCAACGTTGCTACGATGGCTCTCTGCACGTGCGGGTCGATCTCCTCGAGCGTGTCGCTGGCGCGCTCCGCATCCAGGCTGTTGAAGATCATCACGCGCTGGTCGTGGTCGAGTTCCTCCAGGATGTCCGCCAGATCCACCGAGGGCATGCCCGCCAGCTTCTCCTTGAGGACCTTAAGCTGGAGATTCCCGCGGAAGCTGGAAATCTGGCTGGGTAGCGGTTGGAGGTACGTCCAGGAAATAGTCTGCGCCCCGATCTTTCTCGCAAGGCCGTAAATGAAGTCCGCCACGCGGCGCAGGCCGATGCGGCGCAGAAGCCCGTACCGGCTCAGGTCGGCTTCCGCCACATAGAGCTTTTTGTCGGTCAGGACCATTTTGACGTCGTAAACGACTTCCACTTCGCGCCCTTCCACATCGAGCGCCTTCTTGTCCAGGATGTGATCGGCCAGGAGAACGGCATCGGCCGGTGGCGTGCCCTCGTACTTCGCAAGTTCTTCCGCCTCGATATCGATTTCGTCCGTATCGAGCGAAATGACTTTTTCCCAGGGCACTAGAAGCGCGGGAAACCCGAACGGCCGCGTCACCACCAAATGGCTCACTCCCGGAAGACGGCTGCCTTCCACGATCACGAGGTCCGTGAGCTTGCCGATCTTCTTGCCGCCCGCCACCACGTGCGCGCCGAGCAGCTCCGTTAAGAAAATTTCCCGGCTCATTGAATCAGCGTCCAGAATTTGAAGACCAGAATCGCCACAAGAAAGAGAAGATACACCCGTAGGAGAAAGAGCGAAGCCTTCACCAGTGGCGTCATCTTCACGCGCGGCGTGCCGTACCGCTGGTTGATTTCCCTGACTTTCGCGGCGACGCTCGAAACCCCGCGGAGAAGGAAGATCCCGAAAAGCCGGTTCAGAATGGAGCGAAGCCTTGCCATATCAGGCGAACCACCTCGGAAAGAGCGCGCTCAGGCCGTAGAGCGTCGAAAGCAGGATGATGGCCACCGCGATCGTAACACTAATGATGTTCTGTGAACGCGTGTTCCTGAACCTCCCCATGCTCTCCCCGTCGTTCAACAGAAGGATCAGGAACACCAAGATCGCCGGCAGAAGCGTGACGGCGATCACCTGGACGAACAACGTAATGAGGACCAGAGGCGCTCCCGGGATCAGCGTCACCGCTCCGGCGGTGACCAACGTGAAGAAATAATAGCCGTAGAACCAGGGCGCTTCGCGCATCCGGTTGTTCAGGGAATGGGCCCAGCCGAACACCTCGCCGAAAGCCCACGAGCCGGCCAGCGAGATGCAGATCGCCCCGAGAAACCCGGCGTCAAAAAGTCCGATCGCGAGGAACGTGCCGGCATACCGGTTGATTCCCATGAGCATTTCGGAAGCCTGTGCCGCGCTGGTGATGTTGACGCCCTTAAGAACCGTCCCGGTCACGATAATGACGAAGACCGCCACCAGGACCGTGAAGATGGAGCCGATAAACGTGTCCATTTTGCCCCAAGGGATGTCCTTTTCCTGGAGGCCCTTGTCCACCACGGAGCTCTGCTGGAAAAAGACCATCCACGGCGCGATCGTGGTCCCGATGTTGGCCATCAGGAAGAAGAACATCTCATTCGTAAACCCGCCCGGGAAATGGGGGATGATGCCGTTGTGCACGATGTCGGAAATGGAGGGTTTTACGAGGAATGCGCAGGGAATGTAGACGAGGTTCAGCGCACAGAAGACGAAGGCGATCTTCTCCCACGTCCAGTACCGCCCCCGCCAAACCATGAGCCCCATGACGATCGTCACGCCGATCGTCGTGAAAATCGGCGGAATCCCGAAGATGCCCAACGCCGCCGTCATGCCGATGAACTCCGTCACAAGCGTGAGCCAATTGACCAGGATCAGGTCCAGAAAGGAGAACCACCCCCAGAAGGGTCCGAAAGCCTCGAAAATAGCTTCCGCGTGGCCGCGCTTGGTCACGGCTCCGAGCCGGACGGTCATTTCCTGGATGTAGTAGGCCACCGGAAGAAGAAAAACGAGAAACCAGATCAGGCCGTATCCGTATTTGGCGCCGGTCGCGGCGTATGTCGTGATTCCGCCGGCGTCGTTGTCGGCCAGCATCACGATGATTCCCGGGCCCGAGAGGACGACGAACAGCCGGATGGCTTTCGCCATTCTCCGGTATCCGTAAAACAGCCTTGACCAGAAATTCATACTCGCTCCGCCGTCCGACCCCGGCCCCGCTCCAAAAATCTCGCTTGAAGCCGCGGCGGAATTACCTCAATCCCCCCGAGATCACAAGCTCATTTGGCCTGCGGAAGTCGCGATTGCCGTCCGCGGGCCGGCCCTAAACAGTGACTTAGATCATAATCCATGCGATCGGTTGGGTTTACACACATCTATATGAGTAAACCTGAGATCCGAATGATGGACGGCAACGAGGCGGCTGCCTCCACCGCGTACCGCGTAAGCGAAGTCATCGCCATCTATCCCATCACACCTTCCTCCAACCTGGGCGAATGGGCCGACGAGTGGGCCGCTTATAAACTTCCCAACCTCTGGGGCGACGTTCCCGACGTGGTGGAGATGCAATCCGAAGGTGGGGCGGCCGGGGCCGTCCACGGAGCCCTCCAAGGCGGCGCGCTCTCCACGACGTTCACCGCTTCGCAGGGGCTTCTTCTCATGATCCCCAACATGTACAAGATCGCCGGGGAGCTCACCTCCTATTGCATGCACGTGGCCGCGCGCACGGTGGCTACGCACGCCCTTTCGATTTTCGGCGACCATTCCGACGTCATGGCCTGCCGCCAGACCGGGTTCGCCATGATGGCCTCCGGTTCGGTCCAGGAAGCACATGACCTCGCGGCGATCTCCCACGCGGCCACGCTGAAGGCCCGCATTCCTTTTCTCCATTTCTTCGACGGTTTCCGGACCTCGCACGAGGTAGCGAAGATCCAGCTTCTCTCGGACGAACAGCTCCTTTCGCTGATGGATCCGGCGCTCATCAACGCCCATCGAAAGAGGGCTCTTTCGCCCGATGCGCCGGTCCTTCGCGGAACGGCCCAGAACCCGGACGCTTTTTTCCAGGCCCGGGAGGCGGGAAACTCTTTCACGTTCGCCTGCGCCGACATCGTGGCGGACACCATGAAGGACTTCGCCGCAAAGGTGGGGCGCACGTATCACTTGTTCGATTACATCGGCCACCCGCAGGCCGAGCGCGTCATTGTCATGATGGGCTCCGGTGCCGAGGCCGCCCACGAAACCGTGGAATGGATGTCCAAAAAGGGCGACAAAGTGGGGCTGCTCAAGGTTCGGCTCTATCGCCCGTTCTCGATCAAGGCCTTCCTTTCCTCTCTCCCCAAAACGATTCGGAAGATCGCGGTCCTGGATCGAACCAAGGAGCCCGGCGCGATCGGCGAGCCTCTCTATCTGGATGTCGTTACGGCGTTGGTCGAGGCGCAGGGAAAGGGCGAGCTTCCGTTCGCTCAGGTTCCCTCCGTCATCGGGGGCCGCTACGGCTTAAGCTCCAAGGAGTTCAACCCGCCGATGGTGAAGGCCGTCCTGGACGAACTCAATCAAGCCCGGCCCAAAAACCATTTCACCGTGGGTATCGTGGATGACGTGACCCACCTGTCACTCAAGGTGGACGATTCCTTCGATCTGGAACCGGACAATGTCACCCGTGCCGTGTTTTTCG
>JAZDIZ010000198.1:0-2294 GCA_043804515.1 Pseudomonadota bacterium
CGGGTCCACGCCGTACCGGCCGATCACGGACAGCGTCAGATTTCCGTTGGCATCCGTCTGCCCGGTGACGACGCGTCCGGAGAGATTGGGCGTGTCGGAGCAGATGTCGATATACGGGCAGGCGGAGAGATCCAGGCTCACCAAGGCGTTGGGGACCGGCTCGGGTGTGGCCTGACCGTCCCGAACGGTGATGGAGAACGACCCGAGGCCATCCGCCCAGCGGAATTGACCGTCCGTCGTATAGTACCCGCCCATCACAATCACGCCGTGGGGAATCGTGCTATCCACCGGATCGGTGGGAGGTGGGCCCGAATCCGTTTTGCTGCAATATGGCGTTCTGAGAGAACCGGCCAGGCCGCCGTTGGGCGCGCCCAAGTCGATACCGAATTCCCCTTTGCCTTTCGCGGGAGAGGGAGGGTCCACTTTCAACTGAAAATTCCCCAAGTAGGGAGGATAGACCGTCAAATCCACTCCGGGGTCGACGAAGAGAGCGGACGCGGATCCCTCGGACATCGAGTTCATGTCCTTCCCGGACGCCTCCTGCCAATCAGAAAGGGTTTGCTTGTTCTCGATGAGAGGACCGGACGTCGTGCGCAAGAGATCATTGTAATCGCTCGTCATCACCGACGCGCCCACCGCGATCGTCTGATCGCCCGTCACGAAAATATTGTTCTTGAAATCGATCGAGCCTGTCGCTTGCGTGTTGTTGCGCGTGAAACCAAGCCCCGCCTGGGACAGGAACGTATTCCCGTGGACTTGGTACGTATAGTTGCCGCCGACGTCGTTATACAACCAGACGTTGGTCCCCATGGAATAGAAAAGGTTGTTCTCGATGATCGTTCTGTCGTTGACTTCCGAGGCCTGGATGTTGAGCGCATTGTCGCCGGCCATGAAGAACCGGTTTCCCGAAAAAACGTTGTCCTGCGGACGGCCCCAATTGCCCGTAGACCCGGAGTTGGGCCGGAGAATGAACGGAATGCTGGGTGACGCCGCAACAAATGTATTGTTTACGAACTGGTTTCCGCACGAACCGTTTCGCAAGTTGAAAAAATAGGGGATCTCGACGGTCCCCGCGAACGAGAAATAGAAGTAGTTGTTGAGAAAGCGGTTCTTAAAGCTCGAGAAGAAGGCGAAGAGCATCTTCCCGTCGCCCGGGGCGTTGTCGGTGGTGGCGTTGCGAACGATGATCCGGGTGTTTTCGAAGAGGCTGTCGCTCACAAGGTTTAGGCCGATCCACTTCACGAAGTCGATGTTGTCGGCCTCGACATTGAAGTTTCGAACGGTGGCTCTTCGAACCCAGCACGACTCATCGTGCTCCGTGGAATCCGAACAGGATCTGTCGATATGCAGGAAGCTGTTGTAATAATGGGCGCCCCGCGTGTAGGTGATCCTGTGCCCTTTGCCGTCCAGCGTGACGTCGTTGACGGAAATCGCGAAGCCCCCGTCCGAGAGCGTCAGATCCCGCGCAAGACAGTAGGTTGTCCCGGTCTGATCCAATGCTTGGGGCGCGTCGATACAGGTGTCGCAATCGGAGTACAGGGGATCCGTCGGGCACGAGGCCATCACGGATCGAATGTCGGTGCCGGTCTGCCTGCCGGAGGACGCGGAGGCCGGCATGTGCGCGTCCGGACCGCAGCCTGCCCACAGCAGACCTGCGATTACGGCCCAACCCAAACAGGTCCCGTTTCGTTTCATGGTTTCCTCCGTACTTCTCTCCCCGGGGAGCGCCGTTTCAACAGAAGGAACGCCGAGAGGAGGGTCCAGAAGAGAAGCGCGGCGTTTCCGCCGTTTACGGTCCCGCAGCCGAGCGCCGAACCACCCGACACGGCGACGGGATCGGCCCCCGCGTTCGGACCCGCCGACGAATCCGTGGCGGAGAGGTACGTTCCCGTCTTACTGCACGCGACGACGGATCCGCCGTCGAAGAAATACTCCAGCCACAGCGACTGGTCGTTCGGCCCGAGCGCGCCGTTGCCGTCGATATCGGATCGGATCCTGTACCCGCCGCCGCCCGAGAGGTCCGCGACGATCAGCGACAAATCCGCCGGCCCGGCGCCACCGCTCCGATCCGGATCCACGGCCGTCACGATCTGGTTCGGAAACGCAACGCCGTTCACCGTGAGTGTCGCGCACGCGCCCGGCGGAATCGTGAGCGGGTCCACGCCGTACCGGCCGATCACGGACAGCGTCAGATTTCCGTTGGCATCCGTCTGCCCGGTGACGACGCGTCCGGAGAGATTGGGCGTGTCGGAGCAGATGTCGATATACGGGCAGGCGGAGAGATCCAGGCTCAC
>JAZDIZ010000199.1:0-2296 GCA_043804515.1 Pseudomonadota bacterium
GAGAGGGCGGAAGAATAACACGACGTTGCCGATACACAGCAGAATCCGCAGTTCGGTGGGGCTGAATTTCCAAAACGAGAGATGAAACGTCCCGATCGTGTACGTCGCCAGATAAACCTCAATGGAGAGCAGAAAGTACGCGATGAGAAGACCCGCTGCGATCCGCTCGCTCATGTAGCCCGATAGCCCGAGGCCCACAAGCAGGAAAAATGTCCCGAACGCATCCACGACGTGATCAACATAGAATCCGTACTTCGGACGGAGGCGGTTGCGCACGCGCGCCAACGTTCCATCGAGGCTGTCGCCAAGCCAATTGAGCACCAGGAATACGATCGCAAGAAGCAATCCGGATCTGTCAAAACGTGAGTACCAATAGCTCAGCCCAGCCCCGAGCAGAGAGACCAGACCGAGGGCGGTGAGATGGTCCGAGTTGATCCAGCGCGGCGTGTGCTGGGCCAGCCAGATCAGGCATTTTTTCTCGAGAGGCGCCAGAAGGCTAAGCTGCGCCCGGCTCGCTTCCCGAAAGCTCTTCTTTTCCATGTAGAACCTCTTGCTGGAGACGCACGTCGTAGTATTGAGGCGTGCGAATCGTCTCTATTTTGGCAGAATGGATGACACATGAGCATTCTCAGGTTGGTCGCGCCGGTGGCTGTTCTGATGGCTTGTTCGCCGTTGCCGGCGGCGCAATTGATCACGGTTGAGTTAAAACCGGCCACGGTGGAAGCATTCGACGGGTACGTCCGGGCGGCGGAGCAGCGCCAGAGAGAGCGCTCCAGCTTTCTCTGGACGTTTCAAACGGACCGTGAGCGACGGCGGCTGCGGAACGGGGAGGTTCTGGTGGAACCGGCGGCGGGCAAGAGCGAAATGGAAGTCCCCGATGGACTGATCCATGATTGGATCGGGACCGTCTTCGTCCCCGGCGCCAGCGTCGATCAGGTAATGGCGCTCGTGCAAAATTACGACAGGCACAGCCAGATCTACCCTGAAGTCACCACTTCCAAAATCGTCCAACACAACGGAAACGCCTACCGAATTTACCTTCGACTCTTGAAGAAAAAGGTTGTAACCGTCGTCCTGAACACAGAGCACGATGTCCGCTACATCCCGGTCGATGCGAAGCGCTGGCAGAGCCGTTCCTACAGCACCCGAATCGCGGAGGTAGACAAGCCGGGGACGCCGAAGGAACGCGAACTTCCCACTGGCAAAGACCACGGCTTCCTTTGGCGGCTTTACTCCTACTGGCGCTTTGAGGAGAGCGACGGCGGGGTCTATATCGAATGCGAGGCCATTTCGCTCACGCGCGACGTACCGACGGGCTTCGGATGGCTGGTGCGACCGATCATCCGAAGTCTTCCGCGTGAATCGCTAGCCGGGACCCTCGAAGCAACCCGGACTGCGCTCAGGTAAGAGAGTCGCGCGGGGGCCTCCTACTAACTCGTGCCGACTCCTCGGCCCGGATCCGATCGGGAACCTGGAACGCAAAACGGAGATCATGCGCCGCCACTGGCTGGATGTCCAGCAGTATCTGGCTTCGCCGATGAAATAGGGCTTCCGGCCGGAAAGAGGTCAAACTGCGAGGCGAACCGGCTGCACCGCAGGCCGCCTGGCGGTGAGCGTTGAGGAAAGAATGGCACTCCTGCTCTGAACGTGGAAGTCGTATTTCTCGATCTTCGCGGCGACGATGTTTCCCGAACATCGCACGACATTGCCGGAGGCCACCAGCTTCAGGCCGCACTTTCCGTCCAACTGAACCGGCCAGCTAATCGCGATTTGAAGGCGCTTGCCCGGAATCAGCGGGCAATCGCCGGAAAAGAGTATGCCCGTGCTGCTAATATTCATTGTTTTTCCGAGATTCGCCTCGCTCCAGGCGCGTCCTCGTGCATATTTGTAAGAGACCGGCCGCTCGATCGGGAACCGCGTGGCGGCGCGCCGATCCGACTGGTCACTGGAGTTGGCCTGCACGTGCTGTAAGAGATCGAACATCATTCCTCCCGCTTCGATCTCATCTTCGGCTCTCGCGCCGGAACGTTCAATAGGTCGATGGATTCATTTCCGGACGGAGAGTTAGCATGGGATTAACCTTACCCTACTACCGCCGGCGTTAACTCCCCGGGTTGACGTTAGCGGGGTACCATAGGGATCATCAGTACCGGGAAGCGGGGCGCCAAGTCAGGCTGGTTTGGATTGCGTGCCGCGGGACTGGAGTGCCTTGGATACAAGTTCGCGGAGTGCGGACTCCCCGGCATCTCCGAAACGCCGCACAAGTTCGTCATAGGCGGCGATCTCTTCGTCGCCG
>JAZDIZ010000200.1:0-21855 GCA_043804515.1 Pseudomonadota bacterium
TTGGGCCACGAGCGAAATGTTTACGCTTTGCCCTTGGCCGGCATCTGAAGCGGCGGGGATCAAAGTGGCAAGAAGCAGGAAGATGAATCCAAGCCTATGCATGCCTTCTCCTTTCAAGGAATGTAGCAACGCCTTCATGGCAGGAGAACGCTCTGTTCCTGGAGGGAGGAATCCGGCTTGGCGGCGTGCTTTACAGAAGTGGGAGCTTTTCGTTCCGACGCGTACCAGTGAAAGACGATCGCTTTTCCTTCCGGCAGAATGTAGGCCAGCAGGCGGTTCCCGGTCCCACAAATGTCCTGCAACGGCTTCAACGGATTCCTTTGCCATGGCTTACCGTATCCCAGTACCCTTTCTTGCACGCTCAGCCCCTTAAGCTCCTTTTGAAGTACGCGGAATGCGTGGCGATCGGTCTTTTCGAGTGTGCCGTCCACCTTCGCACTATCCGTGCTCTCGATGTTGAAGCCGCAATCCCAATAGCGTTTGTCGAAAAGGTCCTCGACGGTGTTGAATTTTCCCGTCCCGATCTTCACGAGATCCACTTGGTCAAAGCCGTGCGAGGAGGCTCGAATCTTTTCCACCACATCTTCGATCCTCCGGGACTCCGCGCGTTCCTCGTCATACCAGACGATCTCGATCGCCGTGTGCGGCAGGATGTACACGACCCTTCGGAAGTTCGGCGAACATAAATTCCATTTCCATCGCCGCCCCGGCAGTGCGGCCTGGTACGCCTTTTCCTTGATCTCGATCCCGCGCAGCGAGGTCTGAAGCTCGTCGAAGGCATCCCGATCCGTGTTCGCAAGAATGCTGTCTACGGTTGCCGGGTCCGTATTCGGCTCCGAGAAGGCGCAGTTCCAGTATGAGGCGAGGATCTTTGCCTTGAAGGTCTCGGGGTCTTGATTTCCACGCGATCTAACCGTCACCGCCGAGAAAACAGTGGAAAAAGCCCGGACTCTGTCGGCAACGGCGGTCACATCGACCCGAGCGTTCTTCTCTGCCGCCGGCATGTTCACACGTGGGGCTTGAGCCAGAGCAGGACTCAGAGGAGCAACAACAGCAAAAAGAAAAAGGATCCAGCAGGATGACTTCATGGTTCTTCCCGGAGCGACCATATAACGCATCGCGTCCACCATTGCAAGGGAGTTTGATTTCCGAGCGATTGAATTCCCGCCCGTACCAAGGCCAACGCAACTCGTTAATATTTAATAAATTATTGGTTCTTTTGGCCGGCTACTCCTAAGACGTTGCCGCGACAACGTGAGGCAATATTCGCTCAATTTTTAGGCCAAAGGCATTCTCCTTCGTTCTCAATCTACGTCTTGGACGGGTTCAAAGCATCGACGTGGCGTCCGAATGGCGCTGATCGATATCCACCACCAACGCATAAGGAGCGGTGGTTGAGACCATGGCAGCTGTGTACATCTCGCACCATCCTGCGTTGGTAATGGGGACTCGTAGAAACCAGACCGGCACTTTCCCGGCCGCGTCTTCCGGCCAGGCGGCCTTCATCAAATCGGCCAGACGTTCATCCAAGTTCTGAACGTTCACCCTTGCAGGGTCCCCGCGCAGCACACTGAAGGCACAATTAGCGGACACATGATCACCATCCGGTTTAGTGGAGATACGCCAAGTCCTGAGACGCGCTACAAAGTGCTCGATGTCAGGATTGATAAGATGAACGGTGGCCATTACGGTCGAATTGTTCTCGATGTAATCTCTCGCTTGAGCCAAAAGGTCGTGCACCTTCTCGGAGAGCCGCATCTTTTCATATACCGCATCGACCTTTGACAATTTCGGTTTGTGCTTGGGCCCTCCCAGGACTCCCGCGGGAATGAGCAGAACAAGGGAGAGCAAAAGGATAGATCGCCTCATTTTTACCCCCAAACGTGGCCGGCGGCGACGCCGGCTATTTTTCGGTCAGTTGCCTGCTGCCCGGTTTTCCTCAAAGACCCCCATTCGCCGGTATTTTTCGTACCTTTTCTGAACGAGCACGTCCGGCGGGAGTTGTTTGAGTTCGTTAAGGTGTCGCTCGATCGCCTTGGCGATACCCGCCACGGTCGGTTCGAAGCTTCGGTGAGCCCCACCTTCGGGCTCCGGGATGATTTCGTCGGCGATGCCGAGGCTCTTGATGTCCGGGGCGGTGATTTTGAGCGCCCGGGCGGCCAGGTCCCCCTTGGAGGAATCGCGCCAGAGGATTGCGGCGCAGGACTCCGGGGAGATCACGGAGTAGATCGAATTTTCCAGCATCAGGATCCGGTCGGTCACGCCGACGGCCAGCGCGCCTCCCGAGCCCCCTTCGCCGATCACGATGGAGATCATCGGCGTTCTTAGGATCGACATGATGAGGATGTTCTTCGCGATCGCCTCGGCCTGGCCCCGCTCCTCCGCGCCTACGCCCGGGTAGGCCCCTGGCGTGTCGATGAAGATGATGACGGGGATCTGGAGGCGCTCGGAGAGGCTCATCATCCTAAGCGCCTTTCTATACCCTTCGGGCCGGGACATCCCGAAGTTCCGGCGGATCTTTTCTTTGGTCGAGCGCCCCTTCTGCTGGCCGATCACCATGACGGTCTCGCCCCGGAAGCGCGCGAGCCCGGTCACCATCGCGGGGTCGTCGGCAAAGTTCCGGTCGCCGTGGAGTTCGGTGAAATCTTCGAAAAGGGCGTTGATGTAATCGAGGGAGTAAGGCCGCTCGGCGTGGCGGGAGAGCTGCGTGCGCTCCCAAGGGCTCAGTTTCGAAAAGGTCTCGGTGACGAGTTTCCCGAGCTTGCGCTCCAACTTGCGGATTTCATCATGGATATCGACATTCTCTTCCTTAGAGAAATCCCGGAGCTCGCTGATTTTGAGCTCCAATTGGACGATTGGCTTCTCGAAGTCCAGGTAGAACTTCATTTTGGGGATCCAAGAATTTTTCCCACGATTTCGCGGGCTTTGTCAGAGACTTCGGAAGGGGGAACCCATTCGACCCGGGGTTCTTTCCTAAACCACGTCATCTGGCGCTTGGCGTAGTGCCGTGTCGCCGTCTGGGCCTGCTCGATGGCCCGATTCACGCTCCATCCTTCTTCCAACACGTTTAAGGCCTCTTTATATCCGATCGCCCGCCGCAGTCTTGGTTTGCAAAGCGGATGAGCCTCTAGCACGGTTTGAGACTCGACTACAAGGCCATTAGCGAACATGTCCGCCATTCGCCTGTCGATCCGGGCGTTCAGCTCGGATTTCGGCCTGTGGAGACCGACCCAGTGAAAATTGAACGAAGGCGCCTTGTCGGCGGCATCCTTCCAAAGGTCACTTGGGCGAAGGCCTTGGGACAGGATCGCGGAAGCCCGCGTCAGACGATACCTGTCGTTGGGGTGAATCCTGCGGGCCGCGTCGGGGTCCTTCTCGAGAAGACGTTGATACATTTCAGCGGGATTCATATCGGCTTCCGGCGCCGGACCCGCAATCGGAGGGTGTTCCACCGCGCGGAGATAGAAACCGGATCCTCCCACCAAGACCGGCACCTTTCCCCGGGCCAGAATCGATCGGATGGCTTTGGACGCTTCTTGCGCGTACCAGGCCGCAGTGACCGGCTCGTCCGGATTCAAAACGTCGATCAAATGATAGGGGATGCCGCCCAATTCCTCTTTCGTCGGTTTGGCCGTTCCGATGTCGAGCCTCCTGAAAATCTGGAGGCTGTCAGCATTGACCAACTCGAGATCCAACTCGCGGGCCAAGCGGATGGCCGCTTCGGTTTTTCCGGAGGCCGTGGGCCCAGTAAGTACCAGGACCGCGGGATTCATTTTCGATGGAAGAGGCGCTCCAGGTCGCTCAATGAGAATCGGAGGTACGCCGGCCGCCCGTGAGGGCATTGGCCCGAAAGATCCACACCGTCCATCCGGGCCAGGAGATCCCGGATTTCGACGGCGGAAAGCCGGTCGTGAGCCCGGACGGCGCTGTGGCACGCCACGCGGCTCAGAATCTCGTCCCGGCGATCCTGGAGGGCCGAGCGGGCCTCTTCCTCGGAAAACGAGCCGAACATCTCGATCAACAGGGGCCGCGGATCGTGGGCGCCCAGTGAATCGGGTACCGACTTGATCACGAACGTCTTGGGGCCGAAAGGCTCGATGGAAAAACCGAGCGAGCGCAGAAACGGCTCCAACCCGTTCAGGATGGCCTCCTGCTGGGACGTCACTTCGAACGTGAGCGGGACCAGGAGATGCTGAACTTTCGGCGATCCCGACTCGAGCGAGTGTTTGAGCTCCTCGAACTTCACGCGCTCGTGCGCCGCGTGCTGGTCGATGACGAAGAGGGCGCTGTGGCCCTTCAGAAAAAGATACGTCTGATCCAGCGTCCCCAGGAACTCCAACGCGGAAAATTTTCCCTCGGGTTCCGGCGCCCCGTAAGGAACCGGCGCGGCCCGGAGCGAGGAAGCCGTGAGTGTCCCCAAGTCCAGGGCGAGAGGCGAAGGCTCACGGTGCGAACCGTCCGTGGGAGCCGGTTCCGGGACGGAATCACCCCATCCTGCAGCCGCGTGCGAGCGGATGCCTCGGGCGACCGCCTCCGAAATTACGCGGAAAATGGGTTGGGAATCCGAAAAGCGCACCTCCGCCTTGGTGGGATGGACGTTCACGTCCACCAGCTCGGGAGGAAGCGTGAGGAAAAGGATGGCGAGCGGGTACCGCCCCTCCATCAAGGCCGTGCGAAACCCCTCCAAAACGGCGCTTCGAAGGACCCGGTCGGCAACGGTCCGCCCGTTTACGAAAAGCCACAACTGTTGCGGCTTGGAAAACGTGATCCGGTGGTTCGAGACGAATCCGTGCGCGCGGTGGGGCCCCAGCTTGCCTTCGAATTCGATCAGGTTCCCCATCGTCTCGCTGCCGTACAACTGCGTCACGCGCCCCCGCGGGGAATCCGTCTTGGAAAGATGCAGTAGCGTCTCCTGGTCGCTCATGAGGAGGAATTCACAATCCAGCCGGGAGAGCGCCATCCTTCGGATCATCGTTTCGATGTGGCCCAGCTCCGTGGCCGGGGAGCGGAGGAATTTCCTGCGCGCGGGCGTATTGAAAAAGAGATGCGCCACGCTCACGGTCGTTCCCGGCGGTGCCCCGAAAGGCTCGTTGAGTTTCAGCTTGCCCCCCTCCACCCGGATCCGTATGCCGGACGGGCTTTCCGCCGTTCGCGTCGTCAGATCCACGTGGGAAACAACCGCGATGCTGGACAACGCCTCGCCCCGGAAACCGAAGGACGAAATCTTCGCGAGGTCCTTATCGCTCGCGATCTTGGATGTCGCGTGCGACGCGAGGGCGAGCGCCGCCTCGTGGGCGGGGATCCCGCATCCGTCGTCCGTCACGCGGATCGATTTTCTTCCTCCGTCCTCGACGTGGATTTCGATCCGGTGGGCGCCGGCGTCGAGCGAGTTCTCGACCAATTCTTTCACGATGGACGCCGGCCGCTCGATCACTTCGCCCGCGGCGATCTTTTGAACGACCCATTCGGGGAGAACCCGGATCGGAGTTCTGGAAGACGATTTCGGTACCACGAAGCTCATATCCAACCCAGGCGCGCAGGATAGCCCGGCATCGGTAAACTGCAAGGGGAAGATCCCCCGACGATCCTTTTTCTCGCAGGCCTGCCAGGATGGTAAGGTGAAATCGAGTCTCCGGAGCCTGGAGGTTGAAAATGAAATCCGCGTTGAGAATCATTCGATTTTTGGTCCCTCTCGCTCTTCTGGCGTCACCGGTATGGGCGACGACCTACGTGGTATCTCCCGAAATCCGCAATGACGACGATCTCAAAGGCGTGGCGGACAAAGCGAGCCAGACCGCCCTTTCGGCCAACAACATTACGGATGTCGGGATGCGGGTCTTGGAGCAATTCACCTCTTTGAAGACGCTGACAATCACCTCTCGGCAGGTCACGGATCAGGGGCTGGAGCATTTAGAACCGCTCAAACAGCTCACGGACCTTTCCCTGGTCAATACGCAGGTCACGGGCAAAGGCTTCAAGAGCCTGAAAGAGTGGGGTGAACTGAGACAATTGCGTCTAGACGGATCCCCCATCCGGGACGAAGCGTTTCAGTGGATTTCCGTTTATCCGAAGCTCGAAACGCTCTCCCTCCGCGGAACCTTCGTAACGGGCGCGGGTCTTAAAGCCCTCAAGTCCTTGCGGGGACTTAAGGAATTGAACCTTTCGGACACCGACATTTCGGACGGAAAAACCGCCTCGCTCGCGGATCTCGGCGATCTTACGTCTCTGGATCTTTCCAAAACGAAACTCACCGACGCGTCCGTCGCAGACCTTCAGAAATTGAAGAAACTCGACAACCTCTCGGTCACGGACACCTCGATCACGCTGGAGGGGTACCGATCGCTCCGGATCGCGCTCCCCTTCACGACCATCCGCCCGCCCGTGATGAGAATGGTCTCTCCGAACTCCCCCGAGGATCTCTGGTGGAACGTCGCGGGGCGTTGTCTCTCCTCCTCCACCGATGGGCGGATGAGGGAGGAAGTCCTCGCCGGGGGGGAATCTCTGGTTGCGAAGAAATATCGCCAGGCGGTCGAGACGTACAAGAAAGCCGTGTCGCAGTCGAAATCGGATCAGGGGCGTTGCTGGTTCGTCGAGGCCGCGGTGGAGAGTCTTCTGGCGAACGCTCACCGTCAAGCGGGGGACCTGAAAGAGGCGGAGGCCGGTTACAAGGACGTCCTCGGCAAGCTCACGAGCGGGCCTTACGGCGACAAGTTCCCGGCCGCCAACCTGGTGAAACAGATTCTAGATTCGTTAAGCCGGGCGAAAAACGAAAACCCGTCTAGTCGATGAAGACGTGGAAATCGTTCTTCGATAGAACCTCTCCCGTCATGGCGTCGACGTTGACCTGAACCCCTGTTCCTTGCCGTTGTTCTGCGCTCGAGAAGTGGCGGAACTGGACTTCCCAGATCCAAATCTTTTCCTTCGCATACTCGTTCGGGGTCCGCAACGAGGCCCACACGTTTCCGCCGCCGGCCGAGCCGACACTCTTGGTTGAAATCGCGATGGCCTGTTCCTTCGTGATTTTGGGTTCAAGTACTTTGGGTTTCTGGGACTTTCCCGTAGGTTTGGTTACGGCCACGAACCCCTTCATCGCCTCGTCGGGTCCGGGCCCGAGGTGAAGGACCACAAGGGTGTCCGGGCTGATCTTGGCCAGGGGAGCGTACTCGTACTGGAGCGTGTACTCCGTCCCCCGGACGGAGTTGTAGTAGTAACCCTTCGAACGGACGAGTTTGTAGTTTCTCTCGAAATAGTCCTTCCCCGTTTTCTCGATGATGTACGCGTTCCCTTTCTCGATGATGGCCGACGGAATCAGGTTCTGTTTGGGAAGGAGAGGGCGCACATCGGGAGGGACAGAGGTGGGGGCCATCCCTTCCTCGCTCAACGGCTCTCCCTGCTCATCCCAGGAAATCCAGTACTTAATCTGGTTGTTGGCTCCGTATTCGCCGTACGATTTCAGGGCTCCATTGTCGTACCATTGGCGAGTATACTGAAGGTTCCCGTCGACATACCGGCCTTCATAGAGTTTCTTGCGGTCCCGATTGAAGCGGGTCGCCATTCCATGCTTCTTCCCGTCCTTGCACTCAACAGTCGTCGTCTCCTTAACCGGCCCAAGCGTGAGCTTTTGGACCCCCTTCACGTTTTGGCACTCATCCCGCTCTCGGATAGCTTCAGCACGCGGAGAGATAAAGAAGAACACAAAGAGTCCTGGGAGCATCGGACCTATCCACCGGGTTTTGCACGTCCTTTTCAGCATGGGGACATTCTTTCAGCACAGTCCGAAAGAGCAAACTTCCGGGCCCCGCGATGTTCTTTTCCTCCTCGGATGCGCCCCGCAAATCCGGCCGTCCAGCGCTGATCTTCTGCGAGGCTCTTGAACGCGATCGACCAATTATCGAGATCGGGGACAGTCCCCCACTTCGGGTCCCCCACTTTGCCGGGCGTACTCTTCTGCATGACCGCGTCGGAAAGAATCCGGATCGGTTTTCATAGACCTGCTCCAGGGAAACCATCGGTCATGGGAAACAAGGGGCGCAGCTTAGCGGGAAAGGGGACAAGTGCAAGGGACACCTGCGGCCGCCCGCCCCAAGCGTCACTTATCCCCCGGGTCGTCCAGGAACAATGCTGATCCGGAAGTCGAACCGTTAGCTTGACATCTCGCAACAATTTGGTATTTCGCCCGTAGATGCAGCGCGGCAATTTGTGATTCGTCCGAAATCTTGATCGGGACTCGGCTTGAGCCGCACAAACTGATTCGCCCAGTTGGGAGGCATTCGATGGATCGTTCTCGCTTCCGCTTGGGTCTTCTTTTTTTGTTCCCCGCATTTTTCGTTCTTTTTGCCGCGTGCTCCTCGACGAAGGAGGCACCCGCGCCGGAACGGGTATCGAAAGACACTTCTCAGCTTTCCCGGGCGCTGACAGAGCAGACGTTGCCCATCGACGTGTGCGGCGACGGAGTGGTGGATACGGGTGAGTCCTGCGACGGAGGGCCCTGCTGCACGCGGGACTGCAAGTTGGTTCCCGCGGATTGGAAGGTGATTTGCGATCCGGTGGCCGGGACGGCCTGTCCGGGGAGCAGCCCGGAGTGCCCGACCAATAGGCTTGCGCAGATCCAAGCCGGGGTCCGGGTATACGACCCGGCCCGGGGGGTGACGCCATGATTTTCAATCATTTCAATCGTCGTTGGGTGGTCCTGGCGGCAATCGCCGCTTTTTCGCTTTTCCTCTTTCAACGTCCGCTCGGCGCGACTTTCATGATTTTGGCCGACGGCGATCCGTGGATCAAAGAAGGAGGAAGCGGGCCCGGCGGACCGCCCCATCGAAAGTGTTCCATCGATTTTTGGGAGTTCGGCGACGATTTCGGCTGCAAGCCCACGGAACTTCCCCAGGAATGGGACCCGGACGGGCGGTGCAGGGCCGGGGACCCCGGCTGCATCGGGTACGGCACGCCGATCCGGCCGACCGGCGGAGGCCAGACATGGGACGCCTCGGACCCTCTCACGGGCTCGCCTGTGGCGATTCCCGTTCCGTGGGGCTTCGGCGGGGGAGTGGAAGGTGTCGATCCCCGCGGCGGCGGTTACGGGAGCGCGATCGCGATCGATGTGCCTCCGTATCACGGCCTGGAACCGAGGATCTCGTTGGGATACAGCTCGGGGGCCCAGAACGGGTTCGTGGGTGTGGGCTGGGGACTCTCCGGACTCTCGGTTCTGACCGCGTTCTCGGGGGGCGGCTCCTATCTGCAGCTGGACGGCACGGACCGGTTCTTCCTGGACGGCACGGAGATCTTTTCTTGTGTAACGGCGCACGATGCGACGCCGGGCTGCGATCCGGCGTACGGCGATCCTTCCGCCATCAAATATTTCTCGAAAGTGGAGGGGTTTCAGCGGATCGAGTTTCGGCCCAATGCTTATCGTTCCGGCGGGACCTGGAAGGTCACCCAACCCGACGGCACCCGGGTCACGTACGGTCAGCTCTTCAAGTATGACCAGGGCTTCGGCCAAACGAGCGGACTGACGGTCACGTCCTACGTTTACCGCTGGGCCGTCCAGAAGATCGAAGATCTTCACGGGAACCACGTGGATTTCGTTTGGGCTTTTGATCCGGGATCCACGTTTTACGGCGATTTCTATCCGGATTCGATCGGCTACAACGGAAACGAGATCCGTTTCTACCGGGAGACCCGCCCCGACGTCGTCCTGCGTGCGACGGGAGGCGTGATCCCGACCGAAACGGCCTTCCGCCTCAAGGCGGTCGCCGTCTACGTGGGCGGGAGTCTGCGCTCCTTGCACCGTGTCGATTACACGATGTCCGCCACGAACCGAAGCCGCGTTCAAGACGTGAAAGTCTTCGGCACGAATGCGCACGTCACGGCCTCCGGAGACGTGGACAACGGCGCGGTCTCGTTGCCGTTGGCGACGTACACCTATACCGATCCCTCGCCCTCCTTGGGCGGCGCGATCACGACGGGGGTTTCGGGGAAATTCTGCTCACCCCCTTCCTATAACGCCACGACCCCCATTTCGAACATGTGGGATTCGCTCAATCACACTTTGTACACCACGATCGGCAGCCCCGATCTGGACCCGGCTCTCGTGCCGGCGGATCTGAATAACGACGGTTGCATGGACTTCCTGGTCGAGGAATACCGCGGCGGCGTCAACGAAGTCCGGGCCTACCTCTCGAACTGCGACGGAACGTTCGGCTCCGCGATAACGACCGCGTTGAGCGGAGGGCACACGCCGATCAGTCTGGGGGATTTCAACGGCGACGGAATATTGGATTTCTTCTACCTCACGTCGTATTCGGGCACGACATCCTATCACGCGGCGATCACGCTCTATCTGGGTGACGGCACGGGGCATTTCAACTACTTCACGGCGACCTCGACGGCCAAGCTCCCCGTGCGGGAAATCCCGCCGAGGGAATTCAACGGGGTGGGCATCAAGTACTGGGATCCCTCCGCTTGGACGTGGAAGAACATCACGAATCACCTCAGCATCGATTCCTACGTGCGCGCCCGGGCCACAAAGCTACGCGTGGCCGACATGAACGGGGACGGGTGCGACGACATCGTCTCGTTCAACGGCTGTGAATACATCGGGGACGCCGATTGCGGCGCCCGAACGATGACCGTGTATTTCTCCAAGTGCACGGATTCGTCCGGCGCCTTCCAGGGATTCGACCTGGGGTCGGGCACCACCGCCCAGGGCGACTCCAAAGGCGTCGCAACCAACGTCAAGCTCTTCATACACGGGATGAACAGACCGCTTTCGGCCGACGGAGGCACGATCAGCGATTATATCGGGCATGCGGGGTACCTCCTGGGCGACGTTCTGCGCTGCCAATTCGCCGACTTCAACAACGACGGCCGGCCCGACGTCTACTGCATCGAACCGAGTTCCTCCGGGTACGGCTACGGATACATGGCCGTCTTTCTTTCGGAAGGGAATACCGGCACCAGGTTCCTGCTCAATTCGAATGCCGGGCCCTACATCTTCTCCAACAATTATTACGGCTACTTCGTCGCGCGCACCGGGGACCAATATCCGTATTCGATGATGATGCGGCCGGCGGACGTCAACGGGGACGGCTTCACGGATATCATCGTGTTCCCCGCCGCCACGGCGCATTCGGCCGCGTCACAGGTCTTCCTTAACTTGGGGAACGGCCGGTTCGGCGGGCCGTACACCGGTCCGGATCAGGATTTCAGCGAATGGGTCACGGCCTACAATCTGAGGCTCCCGCAATTCGGGAGGATCCCGACGAGCGATTGGGACGGGGACGGGAAGGCCGATTACGGCCAATTCGATCCGGCAAGCAAGACGTTCCACATGAACCTGTCGTCCGGCCGGACGCTTCCCGGCCCCTCGATGCGGCAGCCCACCTGTTTCTTCCCGGGCGATTACAACGGGGACGGCCAGGTCGACCTCGCCGTGGCGAAAGACTTTGGCGATTTCACCGGACCGGTCACCGTCTATCCGACGGATTCGGGCGTGCCCGACCTCCTCACGCAGGTCCGGAACGGCATCGGCGGCACCGAAACGATCGAGTACGAGAGGAGAACGGACCTGGTCCATGAAGACCGTTCGTTCGGAGCGAAGAACGTTCCGATCCCGATGTTGATCGTGAAATCGGTCACGAAATCGAGCGGGTCGCAGGTGATCCGCACGGCGTACGATTTCGAGGGGGCCAAGATAGACCGGAGCGATCCGGACGGCGCGCGTTTCCTCGGCTTCGCCTCGATGCGCAAGACGATTCCCCATGCGTACGGCCAGATCCAGGATGTCGTGACCAAATCGTATTTCGATCAGGATCCGAACGGTTCCAAACTCTGGAAAACGGAGTCGTACCTCGACAATAGCGGTCTTGTGGGGCCGATGCTCTCCCGGACGACCCGAACGTACGATCTCCCCGCGAAGAATTTCCCGTACCTGGTGAATCTCTCCCAGACGGATTACGAGGCGTACGAACCCTCTTGTACGCTCGTGGGCGGTTACCGCATATGCACCGGCAGCACCCTCGTCTCACACAAGAGGACTCGGTATCCGGACCACGACGCCTACGGCAACGTCACGAGGGCGATCGAGGACGGGGATATCTCCGTTTCCGGGGACGAGTTCACGTCGGCGCGCACGTTCGTTTCGAACCTCGACAAGTTCATGTTGCGGGTTCCCTCGACGGCGCGCGTGTACGCCGGAACGGACACGAGCCGGGATAACCTGATCGCCGAAACGCTTTTCTACACCGATAACCAGACGGATCCGTCCGCGCCTCCGAAGGATTTCGGCCAGGTCACGCGTGTGGACCGGCTCATCTGTACGGACTGTTTGGTTTCGTTCAGTCAAAGACTCGTCTCCACGCTAATGATGGCCTTTAAGATGCCCGTGGACGACCCCGTCGGCGGAGGCAATCCCAGCTATGCCACGGTTGAAATGGGCTACGACAATTTCGGAAACCTGCTCTGGAGCCAAGACGCGCTCGGCTACCGGACGACGCGCCAGTACGACGTAACGTACAACCTCTTCCCCGTTTCCACGACGAACGCCCTGAATCAGGCGACCGTGACGGGGTGGGACTATGTCTGCGGTTTTCCGACATCCGTCACGAACGCCAATCTTAAGACGTCCAGGACGTACCTGGATAACTATTGCCGTTCGGTCCGGTCGGAGGGACCGGAGGGGAACTACCGCCGGACCGCATATTGCGATGCCACGCCGGAAGGTTGCGGAGATCCCTCCGTCCAGCACGTCACGATGTACGGCCCCAAAGCCTCAGGAAGCGGGGAACTTTCGGCCAAGTCGTACTTCGACGGCCTCGGCCGCGGATACAAGACCGAGCAGGAGGCGGAGACTTCCGGCCAGACGGTCCTGGTGAAGACCCAGTTCGACGGGCAGGGAAACCCGTACAGGGTTTCGTATCCGTACGCTTCGGACTCCTCGCCGGACAAGTGGGTCGAGACCCACGTGGATCCCCTGGGGCGGACGATCGAAACGATCCTTCCCGACGGGTCGTCGTCCACGGCCCAGTATTCGGGCTTCACGGTCACGTCGACCGACCCGGCCGGGCGCAAAAAGCGAACGACAGTGGACACGCTCGGCCGGACGACGCTCATCGAACGGATGACGGACGGCGTATTCAAGACCGTGCAATCGTTCACCTATGATGCCGCCGGCAACCTCGCCAGCCTGACCGACGCGTCAGGGGCCAGGGAGATCTACACGTACGATCTTCTCGGCCGCCTCCAGGCCGTGCAATCCCCTCATATCGGGACGCGGACGGTGACGTACGACGCCGACGGGCGCTTGCTGAACCTGAGAGACGCGAAGGGCCAGAACACGTCGTTCGTGTACGACGCCCTCGGGCGCGCGACCCGAAGGACCATCCGGGACGAAAACGGAAGAGCGGTCAGCTACTCCTATTTTTACGATCAGGTCCGGCCCGGATTCTCGAACATCGGCGGGCTCACGACTTCGACGGGTCCTTCGGAAAACAATCTTTTCAATTACGACGCCGGCGGGAGACTGGTTTCTGCGACACGGATCATCGACGGTATCGCCTACGGCTTCCAGTGGTGGTACGACGCGGACGGGCGCGTCCTCGCCCAGAAATACCCGGACAATGATTACGTCGGCACGCCGGAAAATCCCATGACGTACGATATTTACGGGAGGCTCAAAACGATCCCCGATTACGTCTCCAACGCGATATACGATCCCGTGGACGGCTCCCTTACGGAACTGGATTACGCCAACGGCGAGAAGATTCTCTACCAGTACGATCCCGCCCGGAAATGGCTGACGCAGATCGAAACGCGGGATTCTTCCGGGACGCCCACGGAACGCCTTTCCTACCAATCCTTTGATCCCGTCGGGAAACTTCTCTCCATGCAGACGCTCAGCGGAGCGCAGTGGACGTACCAATATGACGAGCTGGACGATCTCACCCGTGTGGTTTTCAACGATCCCGCGGCTCCGAGCAGGTCCTTCGAGCAGACGCTCGATTACGAACTCAACGGGAACCTGAAGTGCAACAGCGGGTTCTCTTCCAATTCCCGGCTCTGCCGGACCGCTTCGAATCAACCCACGGGCAGCCGCAATTATTTCTACGACGCGCTCAAGCCGCATGCCGTGAGTACGATCACGGGCGGCCTGCTTCCCGACATGTCCTTTGACTACGACGCGAACGGGAACATGAAACAGCGGAACACAGGCCAGAGCACTGCCATTCTCTGGAACAGCGCCGCCCGCCCCGTATCGATCGGGAACACGCGATTCGTCTATGACACCCGGAACACCCGTCTCAAGAAGATCGCGCCCTCGGGAGCCGTCACGCTGTTCCTGGGATACGGCGCCCAGATCTTTGGCGGTACGTTCGAGAAGGAAGTCTATTTCGGCGGCACGCCCGTGGCCCGGAAGAGGAACACGACGACGGGGTGGCTCCACACCGACCGGACGGGCTCCGTGTATCGCGTCGCCAACGACCGGGGCCAGGAACGGTGGAGGCGCGATTACCGGCCGTACGGGGGGGAAATCGCGTCCGCTCAGGCCGATCAGACGGACTCGAACCGCCGTTTCACGAATGCGTGGGCCGACGACGAGACGGGTCTTATGTTCATGAACGCCCGGTATTACGATCCGCTGACGGGGAAGTTCGTCTCCCCCGATCCGGTGCGCTCGACTTCCTTCGCGCAAGGCTCGAATGTCTATCAATACGCGGCCAACGACCCGGTGAATAAGAAAGATGTCTCGGGCCTCACACCGGATTTTGTTTATAGGCAAAGCGAATATTCAATCGACGGCAACGTTCTGTATCGGGGTTTTTCGCTCGACACTTACATGGGAGACAGCGCCTGGTCTCACAGGAGGGCCTGCCAAATTTGCGGAGGCGTCTCCGTCGAGGTGAGCGCAACCCGACCACCCGTTCAGACGGATCCGCCCGCATTACGGGGATCTTCCGGAAACGGGGCGTCGGTCGGAGGGGGAGGAGGGAGCCCGGGCACCGGACTCCAAGCAATGGATGTCCCTCCCCCCCCTAAGCCGGGTGTCGTCGCGCAAGCGGATCTTCCCGAAATGGATCTCAGCCAGGGATACAACTTCGGCCTCAGCATGGTGGACATGTGGATCGGTTCGAAAGCGGGCGGAAACCTGGCCGAGATGGCGAGGGGGATGCTTTACAACCTGGCGCTGGATGACGCCATGCGTGCATACACGGCCGCGGACCACACGGCCGTGCACACGGGTCCTCAGGGCGCCAACGATTTCCAGGTGGCGGGCGCCGCGATCATGAACGTAGCCGGGCCGGTCGTCGGTTGGGTCAAGCAGCATGTTTACGCCGCGGCTTCGGGAGGCGGCCAGGAAGTCCGCGTCAGCGGCCGTGGGGACCCGTCGGTGGGAGGTGCCAAGGTCACGGGCATCATCGGATCGGGCATAAGCGCAAGCGTAGGCATAGCCGCGGTCGAGACCGGCGGTGGGGTCCTCCTCTCCGAAGGTGAAAAAGTACCTGTCTGGCACTCGGCCCTTGTGGTGGGAGAGGGTTTGGTCGTCAAGTTCGGGAACGAGAGGCCTTTGGAGGGGCCGGATGTGGGCACGTCTCTCTATTATGTGGGTGTTGGCAAGGGGGTACATGCTCCGGGCATATATCCCGTTATTGCGGCGGCCGACGCAACCACTGGATTTCAATGGAGGGTTCCGGATGGGGCGAACAACTGGCCGTCCGACCAAGACCTGATCAACGGTGCCGCGGGGGACCAACGCTTCTGGAACAGCTGGGGCCCGCCCTAGAATTCGATGACACGTGTGTGGCATAATCCCGGCGTCGTGAGCCGGTTTCGAATCCTCCTGCCCCTCGCCTTGGTGGCGGGTCTGTGCACGGCGTCTCAGGCGTGTCCCACAAGCGATTCGCAGGCCGCTGACGAAGGCGACGTCGCGCCGGATACCACGTTTGCGGCGGCCCAACCTGCGGCATACGATCTCATCCGGATCAGTTACAAGTACTCCGACGTCTTGGCTGGAACGCTCGACGAAAATCTCAAGGCGATGATCGAGTCCGTGAACAATGCGTGTAAAGACGGCGCCTACCGGGCACGGCTCATGTTCTGGGGAAATATTTTCGCCGGCCGAGAGCACTCATGGGACGCTTACACCGTCGTGAAATTCGTCAGCGTACGAAGAGACCGTAGCGAACCCTTCAGATTGCATCTCATGAATGATGCCGGCGGCACTTGGGGTTTGGACGTCCGCGTTGTCTCACGGGCGCTCAACGTCCAATTGGTTGTCGGGGGTCGGAAAGAAGTCATCAATGGAATCGACGTTTTCAGCCTTTTCGACGCGGGCAAGACGCAGGTTCAGCTTCGAAAGTTCGACGGGTTGAAAGTCGCCCCGGTCGGCGATCCCCAATTGTGGACCGGCTACCTCGATATGCAAAAGACGCCCAAAAGACGCGCGGCGCAGCTGAGTCAGGTCTATTAGCCTGCTAGAGACACCCTGCTAACTGATCCCAACTGTAGAACGTGACGGCCTGCTCGTCCCTGGCGGTCGCGAGGTCCAGAATCTTCTTTTCAATCTCCAGCACAAGGTCGTCGTCGTACCCCGTCTTCGTCTCCTCGATCTTTCTTGTCTCGCTCGCCAGCTGGAGATCCACGAGGTCTTCCTTCACCTTATCGTCCATCAGGCCGCGCTGAGCGACCGGCGTGCGGCTGAGAACGTGACCGAACTCGTGAGCGAGAGAAGCCGCTCTATAGAGGCGCCCCTTTCCCCCGTAAATCTCGTTCAGAACGTCGGATCGGTCCTCACCGTAATGTGTGCGCACGTGCTCCTCCGAATCTCCTCGGGTCAGTCTGGCCAGATATCGGTTCCAGTCGTTTGTGTCCGGGAATTGCGGCGTGAAAACGATCGGCGGGGCCGATGGGGTGAGGTAGCTGAAAGAAGTGTACATGGGCACGAAAGACTCCGGGGCCTCGGACAAGTTCCATTCCTGCCTGGCGAGCTCCAGCGTGGCCCAGCGGAATTGCCCGTGTTGCTTCATGTTCCTGAGGATCTCGGCCAACCTTCCATTGCATGTGGAAATGAGTTTGATCGCGTCCGAAACGGCAGGATCGTATGACACCGGAAATTCTTGATATTTCTTAACGTTGCCTTCCTGCTCGTGTCGCAGAAGAGTTCGGAACTCGTTCCGGGCTGCCTCCAGGAACCTGCGTGCGGCGTTTTTTACGTCCTCCGTATTCCAAGTCCTGGCGTTCGGATCGATGTCGCCGATACGCTGGATCGTCGAGTCTGCTGGGGGCGCGTTTGGGGCGGCGCCGGGAGGGAAGAGTTTAGGGCGGTTTTTCTCATAGGCGTCGGCCCAGAGCTGATACATCAGAACATAGTATTTCCTGGCGGCCTGAATGGGGTCCAAAGTCGCCTGGGTGAAAAAATCGTCCAAGACCGTCCGAAGCAAGGGAACGGACGTCCTCTTTAACGTCTCTCTTAATACGGCCCTCCGCCAGGCGTCCCGTTTCTTCCCTTGCGTGGAACGAACGGAGGCCTGGTAGCCCTTTTCCAGTCCGAGCTTGCGCAATCCGAAGTATGTCTTCCACTCCACTTGGCCCGACGAATCGTACTCGTAGACCACGGAAAAACCGGGAGGATAGTCGATCCGCGTTACATGCAGCTTTCCGTCGCGCGCGATCGAACGAGTAAGGGGCCCGGCGGGGGCTTCGGCCGATGGAAGAAACCATACGGCCGCCGCCGCGATACCGGCGAAAAAGAGACGACCTGACCGAAAGAAACCCACAGGTCCGCAATACCTACTAATGATGGCGCACCGTGTCAACACAAGGGACGGGGGTGAATTGTGGAGTAATTCGGCATCACGCATTTATCCTAACAAATCAAGTAGTTAAAAGAGTGGCTTTGCGAAAAGGGGACGGAGGTCGGTGGAAGAGGTCCGCCAACGCTCGCTCTTTTCTTCTCTTAGAAGCGCCCCGCAAGTCCGGCCGTCCATCGCTGATCTCCCGTGACGCTTATAAGCGCGATCAAACAATCAATAGCGGTTCGGCGGCGGTGGGGCCTCCTGAGGAGGCGTGCGCAGCGACACGATCTACGACGATTAGCTTCTTTACTTAAGAAGCGCCCAGCAAGCCCGGCCGCGACGATCGACCAGGTTCGCTTTTTTCTTCTTTATATTAGAAGCGCCATGGAAGTTCGGCGGTGAATAAGATGTTCGTGTTATCGCTTCGTCATCGTTTTGAAATGAGGGCGGTTGCGCGGGTGGCGCAGCTGGGGGTCCCCGTCCGAGGGCTCGCAGGACGGGGGTGCACAGCGCAGCCAGGCCCCGCAACACAATTCTTGTTTCTTAAGAGATGAACGAAAAGATTACGCTTTCACGCAGTTGCGGCCGGCTTGCTTCGCGCGATATAGCGCTTGATCCACCATCTCCACGAACTGCGTGGGATTCTTCACGTCCTTCGTGAGCGTTGACACTCCGAACGAGATCGTCACGGGAATCGCCTTTCCCGCGTGTTCGAACGAAGTACTCTCCACCAGCTTGCGCAGCTTTTCCGCCAGAAACAGCGCGTTCTTGTGCGGCGTTTCGGGGAGGAGCACGCCGAATTCCTCGCCCCCGTATCTCCCGCACAGGTCTTCTTTCCGGAGGTTCCGCTGGATCAGCGACGAAGCCTTCTTCAGGATCTCGTCCCCGGCAAGATGCCCGTGCGTGTCGTTGATCCTCTTGAAGTGGTCGAAATCGAAAAAGAGCAGCGACAGCGAGCGGTCGTACCGTTTCGAACGGCTGAATTCCTCCGCCAGCCGGTCCAGGAAGAAGTTCTTGTTGAACAGGCCCGTCAGGCCGTCGATCGTGGCGAGGCGGTAGATCTCCTCGTGGTACTGGTGCTCGATTGAGAACGTGGACATGAACTTCAAGATCGTGTTCCCGATCAGGACCAGGTCCCCGTCGCGGAGGGGCTTCGATTTGATCTTCCTCGTGTTGACGAACGTCCCGTTCGTGGAGTTCTGGTCCTCCAGAATCAGGTCGTCGCCTTTTCTCATAACGATCGCGTGAAGCCGTGAGACGTTCTCCTCGTTGATCCGGATGTGCGCCGTCTCTCCGCGGCCGATCAGCGTTTCATCCGTCAGCAGATCGAATTTCTTCCCCAGCTCGGCGCCGTGGATCGTAATGAGACAGGGGATGTCCCCCGACTGGGCCTGCTCTTTGACCAGCTCGTCCGACTCCGAGACGATCGTCTTTTCCTCGGTGTTCTCCTCGCCGTGACGAGGATGCGAAATCTGGGAGCTGTACTCGTTGTAATACGTCTCGAGGCACCGGGAGCAGGCGCCCTGATCCGGCTTCCAATTGGGCTGCGCCGCCTTGATGAAATCCACCAAGTGCGTGTCGTTGAGGTAGTGACGCGTGAGATCCGATTCATCGATCGGCAAACCGCATAGGGGACAATTGCGCATGGTTGTGGGCTGAAAAACGTCTGTAATTTTAAAGAGTTACGCCCACCATGATACGGCCCAGGCCCTTTTCTTGTCAAGGCGACACTGTTTTCTGCTAAAGACCGGCTCTGGACCTGTCTTATGCGCAAGCGCCGAATCCCCTTGAAGGCTCCCCAATCGATCGGCCAGATTCTGCCGGCGGCGATCGCCTCTCACCCCCGCGCCAAGCACCTTCTAGAGCTCTATCGCATCCGGAGGGCCTGGCCCGAAATCGTCGGTGAGGAGCTGGCCCGCAGGACGCAGCCGATGAGAATCCGGGGCACCGTCCTGACCGTGGGCGTGGAGAGCTCCGTCTGGGCGCACCACCTCTCCATGATGCGTGAACAAATTTTGGACGTAATCCTAAGCCGCGCCGCCGGCCGTTTCACCGACATCCGCTTCGTCAACGAGCCCATCCGTTTTTTGGAAACGAAACCTCAGGCCGACACCGTCAAGGCCCGGAAGGAAGGGGACGTGCAGGGCGCCGCGGATCTTTTGACGATGCTCAACCGGCTTCGGCTGAAAGCGCTGGAGCTTCAATCCCGGCGCGAGAAGCACTGAACCCCCCGGCCTGGGAGAGACGAAGTCACGGTCCCTACGTGCAGCCGTTCGAACCCGACTGACAAATCAGACTGGTGCAGGAATTGCATTGGTCTTCGATCGTGAAATCAAAAGCAGTGCAAGTTCTTTCTTCAGGAGACCTTGAGGGATCCATTCACGAAGTTCGAGGCCGCCGAGTCATTCTGGACTCGGATTTGGCAGTCCTCTATGGCGTTTCCACGGGACGTCTGAATGAACAGGTCAAACGAAACCGCGAACGGTTTCCAGAGGACTTTGCCTTTCGCCTTACAAATCAAGAAGTTGAGAGTTTGATATCGCAATTTGCGACATCAAACATGGGAAGAGGTGGGCGACGGAAACTGCCCCTGGCATTCACAGAACATGGCGCCATCATGGCAGCCAATATCTAATCTTTGGAATACGACGGCAATCATAGGGACAACCGGCTTACTTCGCGGGACGGAAGCGTGCAAAGATCTGCTTGATCGCGGTGCTCGCCAGCTGCGCCTCCGGCACGCGGAAGAGCGCTAGGACCGCTCCGTAAGTAACGATGGCCACCAGGATCGGAACGAACGTTTCCAACGCCGCGCCGGAGAGTCCCGCCCCGATTCCGTGAAGCGCCTGGTACGTTTTCCACGCCGCAAACGCCATCGCGGCCGTCGCCACACCGAACTGCGCGAGCCGTTTTCCGATCAGGCCCAGAGGAAGGCCGTGGTGGCGCCGCTGGAACCAATAAAAAAGAAGGAGAATGTTGGTCGTGGCTGCGAGCGATGTTCCGAACGCCAACCCCTGATAACCGAACCTCCGGTACATCGCCACGTTGAAGCCTACGTTCATGAGCATCGCGGCCACGCTGGCGATCATGGGAGAGCGCGCATCCTTGAGGGCGTAGAACGCGGGCGCCAGGACCTTCACGGCTGCATATGAAGGTAGGCCGATCGCATAGAACGAAAGCGCGCCCGCCGTGGCGATCGTGTCGGACGAAGTGAAAGCTCCGTGCTCGTAGATGAGCCGGATGATCGGAACGCCCAGAACCCAAAGCCCCACGGCCGAGGGGAGTGTCAGGAGGAGAACCAGGTTCAGCGACGTCGTGAGGTTCTGGCGGAAATCCTCGGCCGAGGCTTTCGCCGCGTCCTTCGAAACTCTGGAAAGCGTCACGACGCCGATCGCAACGCCGAAAATCCCGATCGGAAGCTGGATCATTCTAAAAGCATAATTGAGCCACGAAGGGCTTCCCTGCTGGAGAAAAGACGCCAGGATCGTGTTCACCAGGATGTTGATCTGCGTGGCCGAGAGTCCCACGATGGCCGGAAGCATCAGGAGGCCGATTTGGTTGAGCCCCGGACTCGCTCTCCATCCCGAGAACTTCGGCTTCCACCGCCAGCCGAGGCGGACAAGCTGCGGCACCTGGATCAACGCTTGCGCAACGCCGCCCAAAAGCGTTCCCACCGACCACCCGATCACCGTGGCGCGGGGCGGAAGATCCCAAGCCCACAGGCCCACGCCGGCCAGGATCGTGACAATATTGAACATGACCGGAGCGAACGCCGGCAGAGCGAACCGCTCCTTGGAGTTGAGCATCCCCATGAACACCGCGGCGATCGCGATCGTGGGCAGGAACGGAAACATGATCCTGGCGAGAAGGACCGTGAGCTCCCCTTTTCCTGGGATGTCCCCGAACCCGGGGGCGATGAGCCCCACGACCTGGGGCGTGAAGATCATTCCGAGGAGCGTCAGCGAACCGACCAAAAAGAGTAGGACGCCGATGACCAGATTGGCCAGATCCCACGCCGCTTCGTGCGAGCGCTTGACGTCGTACTCCGTGAACGTTGGAACGAACGCGC
>JAZDIZ010000201.1:0-5442 GCA_043804515.1 Pseudomonadota bacterium
GGCACGGACGGGCTCCTGCACGTGAGCGAGATCTTCTCGGAGAGCGGCCGCATCGACGATGTCGGCGAAGTTCTCAAGGAAGGCGACAAAATCGATGTGCGTGTCATGTCGATTGACCCATCAGGGAAGATCAAACTCTCCAATAAGGACGTAGTCGAGCCCGGAACGGGTGCCGTGACTTCTCCCTCGAGGAGCGGCGGCGGGGGGCGAGGCCGTCCCCGAGGCGGCGATAGAGGCCGCGGTCCATCACGGGATCGTAGGTACTAAGCCGAGTTCCTCAATATACAGGAGGCACCCGTGGGCGGGATTCGGTTTGCCGGAGCCGGGACGGTGAGCTTTATTGTCGGAAACCTTTTTCTACGAGCTGTTCGGGAAGTGACTCCCCTTTCGAGACTGTCTTGGTTGCCTTAGAAGGGGAAGACGCGTTATAGGGGCGAGTCAAGGCGAATTTATCGTGCCCCATCGGGAGACAGGCAGGAACGATCCATGCCCCTGCGGAAGCGGGCGGAAATACAAACGTTGCTGCCTCGAAATGGCGGCCTCCCCGTCGATCGATTATGCCTGGCGTAAGCTTCGGGACACGGAGGCTCGGGTCGCGGAGCATCTCGTGGGGCTCATCTCCGAGCATTATGGTGAGAAGTTTGTTGAAGCGGCATGGCGCGACTTCACGTTCGGAAAAAGCGTACCGCAAACGGAAAAGCTGCTGGAATTCGAAACGATCTTCCTTCCCTGGCTTCTCTTCAACTGGATTCCCCGCAGGGAGAAATCCAGGACCGGGAAATCCGATTTCCCCGACCGGCCGATCGCTCTGAAACTTCTGAAACAAGATCCTTCCCGGTTCAATGTTCTCGAAACGCGGTTCATCGAGGCCGCCTCCGCGAGCCCGTACAGCTTCTTTGCCGTGAATGAGACGGTTCCGGGGGAAAGCGTGACCCTCAGAGACGTATTCCTCAATGAAGTCGTGATCGTGAAGGAACGCGAAGCCAGCCGGCGGGTTCAGAAGGGAGATGTTCTCTTCACACGAATTCTCTCGCTCGACGGCACAAGCATCATGTTGGGCTGCGCGCCTCTTCTGATTCCCCCGCGGTCTATTTTCCGCCTGTTCGACACCCGAGATTCGATCGTGAAAGAGATCGGCCCACTGTCCCGCGAGAAACTGCATGCGGTGGATCCGACTCTGAGGCGGCTGTACCGCTTTTTCCTGGAAGAGAAGATCAATCCGTCGATTCCCCGCTTGACGAATACCGACGGGGATCCTTTTCTTTCCATCAAGCTGCATTACGAGCTGAAATGCGATCCGGAAGCCGCCGTGGAAAAACTCAGGTCTCTTGCGCTCTTTGAACACGGGGTTGATCGAAACGGAAATGAGATCTCGATTGATTGGCACGGCAAGGGCAACAAGATGCACAAAGGCTGGGACAACACGCTCTTGGGGACGCTCCGAATGCGGGGGCGGCGTCTGACGGTGGAGGTCAACTCCGAAAAACGCTCGAAGAAGATTCAAGCCGAAATCGCAAAACGGCTAGGGGACCTGGCGGTCCTGAAAGGATCCTCCCTTAAGTCGCCCGAGAAGATGCTTCGAGAAGGTATGGCCGGTGCTCGCAAGAAGGAATCCATACCCGAGCGGTCCCCCGATCTGAACGACCTTCCGGAGGTCCAGGCGAAACTCAAAGAGATGGCTCAGGAACACTGGAGGCGTTGGCCGGACGAAAAGATCCCGATTCTGGGCAATCAAACTCCCAGGCAAGCCGCCAAAACCGTCCAGGGGCGCGAGCGTTTGGAGGCGCTGCTGACGGAGTTTGAGTGGCATTCGACGGACGCTAGGAACGGGAAGAATTCCTGCGCGGCACCCGACATCGCGGCTCTGCGAAAGGACTTGGGATTGTAGATTCAGGGGAACATCTTTTCCAAGGAAGTACTCGAAATCATTGCATTTTTGTCCAAGCCTTAAAAAGATTGTGCCTTGCTTGACCGAGTTGGTTCGTATGTGCATTATTCGGTTTTCCAAGATTAACCACAGTATTGATTTTGGCATGCCAAAAGTAAAGTGATATATGAACCCTATGTACCGGGCGCGGAACATAGAACCGTGGATCCAGGAAGATCTTAATCGGCGCTTTGTTTTCATCTCCGGGCCCCGTCAGGTGGGTAAAACGGTCACGGCTCGGCGCTTCATCGAAGACCGGGGCGGGAAATACTACAACTGGGATTCCTCGGAAGACCGCGCGGCGATCCTGAAAAAGGCCTTTCTCCACGATTCATATGCGCTTCTGGATGAAGTGCATAAATACGAAAGATGGCAAAATCTCATCAAAGGGGTCTTCGACAAACATCACGCTTCTTTGAAGCTTGTCGTGACGGGCAGCTCGAAACTGGACCTGTTCCGGAAGGGAGGGGACAGCCTTTTCGGGCGGTACCATCACATTCCCCTGCACCCGTTCACCGCAGGGGAGCTTCTAAACCAACCCGCGGCCAAGCCTGAGATTCGCCTCGAGCCGGGTCCCAAGTGCGAGGGATACGACGGTCTCTTCCGTTTTGGCGGCTTCCCCGAGCCGCTGCTTAGGGGATCCGAAGATGCCCACAGGAGATGGCTGATTGAAAGAAGGGAGCGATTGATCCAGGAAGACGTGCGCTCTATGACCGCCATCAAGCTTCTGGGTCTCTTGGAACACCTGATGGTGCTTCTGCCGGATCGTGTCGGAGCACCGCTGAGCCTCAATTCGCTCAGCCGGGATCTGGAGGTGGGATTCAATACGGTGAAGGCGTGGATCGAGAGTTTCGATCGTCTTTATATTTCCTATCGCCTGGCTCCGTACTCTTCCCGAATCACCCGTTCGTTGAAAAAGGAAACGAAACTCGATCTTTGGGATTGGTCCGAAATCGAGAACGAGGCGTCACGATATGAAAACATGGTGGCCGGGCACCTGTGGAAAGCCGTTAAGTACTGGAGGTCGCGGGGCTATGGGGACTTTCACCTTTGGTATCTCCGGGATCGGGATCGAAGGGAGGTCGATTTCTGCATCACTCTTCGCCAACGGCCGTGGCTCCTGATTGAAGCCAAACTGTCCGAAGACGTGCCGACGGAGCCGCTACGCTACTTTGCAAATAAGCTTTCGATTCCGGCGATTCAACTGGTTCACCGAAAGGGTGTGTTCCGAAAAACCGGGCCGGTGGTCACGCTGAGTGCGGACTCGTGGCTGACCTACCTTCCCTGACCCGATCCCGACTCCGGAGATGGATTTCCGTGTACGGTACCCGGGACAGCTGCGCGGGCGAGGTGTTGGTCGGCCGGATCCGAATTAAAACGAGAAGTCCGTTCCGAAGGTCAGCGCCTTCGTGTTGGCCGTGTTCCGGCCGGCAACCGTTTGCTGATATAGGGCGAAAAACCCGATCGTGTCACTGGCGCGGTACGACAAGCCAAAGCCGATCCGGTCCGAGTTCTCCTTGACGCTGGGGTAGAAATTTTCCTGATATGGAACGATGTCCGTCCCTCCGAATTCATGGACGTGCTGGTACGTGAACCGGGCCACGAGAGAACGCGTGATGTACACGCCGGGCTCGAGCATCAGTTCAATCTGATTTCCGGGCTCGCCGAAGCGGGCCACGTAGCCGAAACTGCCTCGGAAGTACATGCGGATCTGGGGGATGTTGCTGCCTGCGAGAAAGCTGAACCCGAGATCGGCCTGGCCGTCTCCGGGGGCATTCGGAACGTAACCGGTGTCATACGTCCCCGGAATTTTGAGATGCACCCGGCCCCCCAACGAGATCCCTTTCGACCAGAAGATGTATTTGCTTCCGAGCACAACGTCCCCGACCCCCCGGTTCGTGTTTACGTCGCGTATTTCGCCGTCCGGCCCGGTCCCGACGTCCAGGATGTTTCCAAATTCATCCGTCTGAAGATACGAGAACTTTCGCTGGACCTGCACGAAAGGAAGGAGGAGGTCGAATGAGAGGTTCTCGATCGGAGCGTACTCGCCGTAGATCGCCACTTCGTATTGCGTGATCTCCCCCGGGAGGGCCACGGAACTCGATCCGTATTCCAGATATTGGTCCCACAGGGATCCGGTAAAGGAGATCGCCGCGTGGACCGAACCCTTGGGCGGAACCCAAACCTCGTCCGCGCGGGCGGCCGGAAGCCCGAAAACCAGGCATACCAATAGGGCAAACTTCTTCACCAAACTAGCGTTGGTGCAAATTCAGGACCAGGCGCCCAAAGGGGACCGCCTAACAAAAATCAATTATTTCGATAACTTGAAGTCATACAGCTTGTAACGGTCGACGATATACTGCACCAGCGCCTCCATAGCGGGATCTTGAGGGGACAATTCTGTCCCACCGCAATATTTCACGATTTCGGCGTTGATGAGCGTGCGGATCTCGGCGAAGCGCGGGGCCAATCGGTCCGGCACGAGCGGATTGGGCTTGTCGTGGCACGTGGCGCACGGCTTCGCGCCCAGATAATTGCGGATCTCGATCCGGCCGTTTCGGACCAGGTTGTTCTCGAAAAGGTCCTTTCCCATCGCCACCATCTTTTCGGAAAGCATGGCCGGAAGCCTGGGAGGCGGAGGCGGAACATACGTTTGAAACGCGAGAGCGCTTCCTCCCGCGAAAGTAAGAACTGCGATTACACCGATCTTCTTCAAGGCCCTCTCATCCTCGCCCACAGGGCCGTCAATTGCAACACCGCTCGCAACAGCCCTTCTTCTCTTTCTTTTAGCGGTAGGACGGTCGTGCGCGGTTCGACATCGATCCGGGGCTCGCCTCCTCGAGCAATCTCCAAGCAATCTCCGGCTCGCAAATCTAGGCGACATCCGTCTTTCCCTCTTGAGCGAAGGTTCGACTGACGGAGGTGAACCGCGGACGTCGCTTCGTCTCGGCGGCGTGGGGCATGGAGATCCTTGCTACGAGGGGAAGGCGGGCGGGACGAAAAGGCGTGCCACCGACCGTACAGATTCACGCGGATGAGGCGAGCTGGCACAGCCTCAGGCGCGATGAAGCTGTCGGGAGGGACGGCCGTCCCCATGCATCTAATAACCACGGCCGTTGAGCGCCGAGCGGCGCCGAACTGCGTAAAGTGAGGCGACCGCGTCCTTTTCGGACCGACCGACTTTCCATCGAAGCCATAGTGCAGGCAACGACCCAGTCCGCGTCTGCCTCACTATCTCGGTGTGTCCTTGGCAGGACAGTCACCGGGCCACGATTTTCCCTGCCGGTTGTTAAGAAGAAAAGGCTTCTTGCTTAACTCGCGAGGGAGAATTCGATCTGGAATCTTTCGAGGTCGGCGGTTTCCACGCGGATCTTCACCGGATCGCCGATCCGATACGTCTTTCCGCGGTGTCTTCCTTTGAGCGCCAATTGGGATTCCACGAATTCGTAACGGTCCCGCGGAAGGCGGAGGAGCGGCACGAACCCCTCCACGGCGTGATCGTCCAGCTCCACGAA
>JAZDIZ010000202.1:0-3197 GCA_043804515.1 Pseudomonadota bacterium
CACCATCACGGCGTTCAACCGCGCGGACTCCTTGATTCCCCAAACCAGAACGATCGTGAGAACCATGACGATCGAGAACGCCAGGAGGTTGAACACGACGGGACTCCCGAACAGATGCGGCGCCTGGTCATACAGGCCGGGGATCTTCGCGGCCGTGCGGAAATCCGTGGCGAGCCAGGCGGGGATGTTCACGCCGAAGCCGGACATGAGGGAGCGGAAGTAATTCGCCCAGCTGATGGCCACGGCCACGTTGCCGACGGCGTATTCGATGATGAGATCCCAGCCGATGATCCATGCGACCAGTTCCCCGAGCGTGGCGTAGGAATACGTGTAGGCCGAACCGGAGATCGGCACCATGGACGTGAACTCCGCGTAGCAAAGCGCCGTGAACGTGCAGACGACGGCGGTAATGGCGAAGGAAAGCATGATGGAAGGCCCGGCACCGAGGCGCGCGGCGTCGCCTGCGGCGGCCGTGCCGATCGTGGCGAAAATCCCGGCTCCCACAATGGCTCCGATTCCGAGCAACGTGATGTGGACCGGACCGAGAGCCCGCTTCATCCGGTATTCCGTGCGGCCCGCGGTCTCCAAAATGTCGGCAACGGTCTTGGTGGAAAAAAGGCCTTTGAACATCAGTCCCCCTCGAAATCAGGGGACGGCGCTCCTGTTTGCGTTTCTTCCAGGAGGATCCCCTGCCAAGAATAGGTAAGGTGTCCCCCGATTAAATCGGTGTCAATTGAAACGGTGACGGCCGCAGACTGCGGGTAGTGCGTAACCTTATTCGCCTCGTTGCAGACTCCTAGCGAAGTTCGGGGTATCGACCGCTGGGCATCAGCCAAACATTCGTGAAATCAAAGTGCTCGAACGTAATCTGAGTGATCATCGCAGCCAAGTACTTTGCGGTGGCCCCGACGTTGTCGTGGGCTATGCCGGCGGCGTCACGATCGAAGAAACAGTCGGTAGTGCTCACCAAGGCGCCGGGGCTGTACGCGCCGAAGCCGCCGGCCCAAGTACTCACGCTCACGGCGCCCCCCGCATACGACCGCTGGAACATTGCCGAGCTGCCGGCGGAAACCGAGCCTACAAAGCCCCCGACAGAGGGAGGGGGGCTGGGCCTGGTCGCCGTCGAGCTGGCTGCGGCGAAGGAGTCGGAGATCACGCAACCCCCTCCGGCGGTCGCACAGGTCATATAGCCTACGAATCCGCCCACGACGTCGTACCCTGTCGCGGAACCGATCGTGTAACTCCTCGCGATCGAACTCGAACCCGTCATGTTTCCCACGAGGCCTCCGACATACGTACTGGCAGATCCGGACGTAACCGTGACCAGCGCATGAGATCTCGTGATCGAACTGGAGTCCAGGTTTCCCACGAGGCCGCCCACCTCGTTACCGTTTCCCTTGACGCTCCCCGTGGCATAGGCGTCGCTGATCACGCTCGAATCCCGAACGAGGCCCGCGAGACCGCCCACCTGGCTCGCGCCCTCCACGGTCAGGTCGCGGAGGCCGATGTTCTTGAGCGTTCCGCCCGAGACGTAGCCGAAGAACCCCGCATAGTTCTCGGCCGTGGCACCGGTCGTGACGAAACGGAAGTTCGAGATCGTGTACCCGTTGCCGTCGAAGACTCCCCGGAAGCTGTCGGTGCTGTTGGGACCGATGGGGGAGAAAGGCTCGTCGAGCAGGTTGAGGTCGGTCATGAGGACGAACTGGCTGGTGAGGTAGAGGTGGACGTTCCGGAGGTGTTCGATGGAGCAGATGGCATAGGGCTCCGAGGCCGTTCCGAGCCCCTCGCCGAACGGCCAGGACTCCTTGTTGCAGGGTTTCGCGCCCGTCCCCTCCAGCTCGAATTCGGATTCCCAGTCCATGCTTCCGTTGTTGTAGGCGACTGCGAGATGCGTCGAGAAGCCCCCTTCAATCGGGGGCGAAAACACGATCACCGCCGTGCAGCTGGTCCCCGGTGCCAGCTCGCTGTCGTCCGTACACGTTCCCCCGGTTCCGGGGAAGCTCCCCCCCTTGAACGAGAACGGTTCCGTCAAAGCCGAGGAGCCGACGTGGATGTGAGCCGCGGAAAATTTACCCGCATTTGCGATCGTGACGGTCTTTTCGGAGGAAGTCTGGATCGCGACCGATCCGAAAGAAAAAATCGTTTTGCCGGGCAGTTCCAGCGACGCTTTCATAGTGGGATCGATCGGACTCCCGGTCGATCCGTTGCTCGAACAGTGAATCAGACCCAGAAAGCTCAGGCCCAAGGCGACATATAACGTTCTATGGACAAAGCGACGCATGGCTTCACTTCCTTCCCATGCGGGACAAAACAGCAATTCGCGTGCCATCCGGATTCCGGGCAAGGCCTTGAAATCATTCAGGACGGGTGGGAGGACGGTGCTGAAATCATGCGCAGCGAAAGGTCGAAGAATGCAAACTTCGGTGCGGGCTACTTCCGCTCCTGTGAAAGCGCGTCGATCCACACGGCGCCGATGAGAACCAGGCCCTTGAGGACGTACTGCCAGAACGACTCCATATTCGCGAGGCTCATTCCGTTGTTCAGGCTCTCCATGACCAAGGCCCCCAGAATAGCGCCGAGGACGCTTCCCCTTCCGCCCATCAAGCTGGTGCCGCCGATCACGCAGGAGGCGATGGCGTCCAACTCCAGGAGTTGCCCCGCGTCGGGAGAGGCGCTTCCCACGCGCGCAGTGAGAACCGAGGCCGCAACCACGCTCAAGCCCCCCATGCAGAGAAATACGCCCAAGGAGCGCCGGCGGACGGGGATTCCCGACATGTAGGCGGCTTCCTGATTTCCGCCGATCGCATAAACGTGCCTGCCGAACGTCGTGTGCATGGCCAGGAAGTGGAAAAGCAACATGAGGGCCAACATGACCAGCACCGGGATGGGAATCCCCTCGTACCTGGCCATGATGCCCATGAAGCCGAGAACCAACCCGGAGATGCCGGCGGTCCTCCCGGCCGCTTTCCACGCCGCCTCGACCGAGAGACCCGAACGCAAGGCGGATCTCCTTCCCCACCAGGTGCTGAGAACCAGGAGGGCGACGCCGAAAATCGCCAGCGTCCACCCGATCGGGCTGGGAACATATGCAGTTCCGAGCGTGGCGATCCAGTTTTCGCCGAGAGGGACCGTATTTCCCTGCGTGATCCACATGGCGGCTCCACGGAACGCCAGCATTCCGCCCAACGTGACGATAA
>JAZDIZ010000203.1:0-23465 GCA_043804515.1 Pseudomonadota bacterium
CCGAGGCGCCGACGCGCGTGAAAATGCGGTCCACTACGCCGATCTCGGCTTCCTCGGCGGGCACGAAAGATCCCGTCTGCGCCAGAAGCGTAATCAGGCCCACCTGACGCATGATCGTGGATTTTCCGGACATGTTGGGCCCGGTGAGGATCACGATCTGCCGCTCTTCGCAGTCCAGGTCCGTGTCGTTCGGAACGAACGGATCCCCCTCCATGAAGCGCTCCACCACAGGATGCCGGCCGGCTTTGATCCGGATGGAAGTCCCCTCGTGCATCCGGGGGCGGCAGTACCGGTAACGTGCCGCCACGCGGGCCAGGGAGCAAAGCATGTCCAGATCCGCCAAAGCCCCCGCGAGGCGCTGGAGCGACCGCGTGGCCTCCGCGACGCGTTTCCTAAGGCCCTCGAACAGCTCGAATTCCAGGCGGAAGCTCTTCTCCTCGGCCGACAGGATCCGGTCTTCCTGCTCCTTGAGTTCGGGAGTCACGTACCGTTCGGCGTTGGCCAGGGTTTGCTTGCGTTGATACTCCGGCGGCACTTTCGAAAGATGCGTGCGCGTGACCTCCAGGTAGTAACCGAACACCCGGTTGTACGCGATCTTGAGCGAAGAGATCCCCGTGCGCTCCCTCTCTTGAGCTTCCAACCGCGCGATCCAGCTTCGTCCGCCGCGCATGAGAGAGCGGAGCTCGTCCAAGCCGGCGTCGTAGCCGTCCCGGATCATCTCCCCCTCTTTCGTTCCGGGGGGAGGGGCGTCCGCAAGCGCTTTTTCCAGCTCCGTCCGAAGCGTTTCGTGCGGATCGATCTCGCTCAAGAGCCGGACCAGGAAGGGACTGCGGAATTCGCTCAGTTGACTCCGGATTCCCCCGGCACGACCGAGAGAGCTCTCCAGCGCGAACAGATCGCGGGCGTTGGCGCGCGCGCTGGCGATGCGTCCGATCAACCGCTCCAGATCATAGACGTGAGTGAGGTCCCGCCGGATTCGCTCGCGTGTTTCGCCGGCCACCAGTAGTTCATCCACCGCGTCCAAGCGCCCGTTAATTCCTCCCACGTCGCGGAGCGGGGCAAGCAGGCAATCCCGCAGGCGGCGGGCCCCCATCGCGGTCTCGGTCTCGTTGAGGCAACCGAACAGGCTCCTGACGGCGCCCGGTTCGCCGCGCACCCGGTCGATTTCCAGATTCTCGCGCGTCGCCCGGTCCAAGTGCACGAAACGCTCCGTGGAATAGGGATGAGGCGGGTGGAGATGCGGAAGCGCCGTCCGGTTCAGATGTTCGACGTAGTGCAGGAGGGATGCTGCCGCTTGGAGGGATGCCGTCGGGGACGGAAAGCCGAAACCCTCCAGCGTGGCCACCGAGAACCGCTCGGCCAGTTTGCGTTCGGCGCCGTCGCATACCCACTCCGGGACGCGCTCGAACCGGGTTCCGGGCCGAAGAGCCCCGTATGCCGTCGTCCACGGCGCGAACAGATCCCCGGCGTTTCCCTCCGGGAGAACCACCTCACGGGGAAGTAAGCGCCAGATTTCTTCTTCCGCTTCCAGAGGCGACGAAAAATCGGAGAGCTCGAAACGGCCCGTCGTTACATCCAGCCAGGCCAGCCCGGTCTCTTTCGGACCGGCATAGAGCGCAACGATTCGGTTCGCCTCCGTGGCTTCGAGGCCCTCCAGATCCGTCTGAAGGCCGGGCGTGATCACTCGGACCACCTCGCGCTTCACGATCCCGGTAGCCAGCGAAGGGTCCTCCATCTGCTCGCAAATGGCGACCTTGTGCCCCTTTTCCAAGAGCTTCGAGATGTAACCCGAGACACTGTGATGCGGTACTCCGCAGAGGGGAACCGGATTTTCGGCGTCCTTGTCGCGCGACGTGAGCGCGATGTCGAGAAGCTTGGAGGCGACCTCCGCGTCCTCAAAAAACATTTCGTAGAAATCCCCGAGACGGAACAGGAGGATGGCGTCCCGGTGCTGTTTCTTGATCTCCCAGTACTGCCGCATGAGCGGCGTATCGGGCGGTTCCACTCCCGTAGTCCCCATGGCCGCGGAATCTACCTGACGTACCTCCAGCGGCAAGGGAAGAGAGATGGAAATGGGGGACACGTACGAATTTCGCAGGTCCAAGGAGTCTAACGAGTTATGAGTCTAATTTCGCTGGCAATTTCCTAATTGGTACGTGTCCCCATTTGGGCGAGAATCCTAATTGGTACGTGTCCCCAATTAATGGATCGTCCTGTTCGTATAGCCGTCCGAGGGGTCTTGCTCGTCTCCGTCGCGGCGGATGAGCCGGAACCTGCGCCGCAAACGGCGTTTGCGCATTCCCCGCATCAGGCTTCGGAGTCCGACCCCATATCTCGTCAGAAGCGACCAGATCACGCCGACGACCATGCCGCCCAAGTGCGCGATGTGGCTCACGCCGCCCCCGCCCCCTGTCCAAAGGGCGTATAGCGTAATCGCGCAAAAGATCGCAACGCACCAGATGGCCCGGATGGGAATCAGAAAATAGAGATAGATCACGCGGTTGGGAAAGAGGAAGCCGTACGCCACAAGCAGGCCGAAAACCGCACCGGACGCGCCGATCGTAACCATGCCCGAGTCCGGCCCGATCACGATCGCTGCGAGTGCGCCACCGATCCCGCAAAGAAGGTAATAGCGCAGAAAGCTCCGGCCTCCCATGTAGCGCTCCACGTCGGCACCGAACCACCAAAGGCCGAGCATGTTGAGAAGGAGGTGCCAGAACGCCTGGTGAACGAACATGTACGTGACGGGCTGCCATAGGGCCCAGTCGTGCGTCACCGATTTCGGGACCAAGCCCAAGAGCTGAATCAGGAGCGCTTGCGTGTCCATTGGCGCGGAAACAAGGTTGGAGATCTGATGGCCCTTTGCGATCAGGAGGAACAGGTAGACCAGGCCGTTGATCCAGAGGAGCGCCCGGACCACGGGCGTGAGGCTTCCTCCGAAAGATAGCCGGATCTGCCTCGGGTTTTGCGGACGTTCCATCGCCGTCATCTTATTCGTTACAGCCGCCCGCGGTCAAAGGGGGATCAGCTATTAAGAATTAATCCTTAATCTTTTCCGAAAGCCGATGCTGTCTAATTTTCCGGTGTGTCGAGGTGCACTTCGTCCACGACGGAAAGCACCACGGAATGAATCGGGGCTTCGCCGGCCGCCAGGATCTGGCGAGCCGTGTTTCCCTCCCGGGCCACGAGCACCTGGTCCCCCACTCCGGCTTGGACGGCATCCACGGCAAGAAAGGACTTCCCGGAGTCCTCCCCCTCGGGCGTCAGCGGCTGGACCACCAGGACTTTTCGGCCCTGGTACGCGGGGTGTTTTATCGTAGCGACGGCGGTGCCGATGACGCGCGCGAGAATCATACGGTATCGACCTCGTCCACGATGCCCACGATCGCGGCGTCCACGGCCACGAACGTTTTCGACAGCGCCAGGGCCGCCTCCCGCCCGGCGACCCAATAAACCCGGTCCCCCTCCCCAGCCTGGACCGTGTCCACGGCGATGATGGGACTGCCCCGGCTCTCGCCGGTGTGGTCCGTTGGTTGAATCACCATGAGCTTGATTCCTTTGAGTTCCTCGGCCTTGATCGTGGCCGTGACGGTACCGATGACGCGAGCCAATTCCATTTAAACAATCCGGAAATGACCGGCGAGCGTACAGCGGCGCTCTCTTGTGAAATTGATCGCCGTCGTGAGCCCTTCGCCCGTCGGGCCCGCGATGGTGAACGACGTGTAACCCTCGCCTCCCAAACCAAGGCCCGCATAGCTGGGGGCGTTCTTGACGAAAATCGACGTATCGATGAGGCGCGCCATTTCATGAAGGTGTTCGATGTTGCGCGAGTACATCACCGCCGTATGGCGGTACCCGTGCTCCAACTCCTTGGCCAGAACAATCCCCTCGTGAGCGCTCTTGACGCGGATGAGCGGGATGACCGGCAGTAGCATCTCGAACTGGGCAAAGGGATGGTTCTTGTCGGTCTCGCAGAAAACCAGGCGGATTTCCGGACCGGCGTTCACGCCGATCTCCGCCAGGATCTTCACGGCATCTTTCCCGATCCACTCCTTCTTGGGCCCATCCTTGGCCAAGAGAAGCGTTTCCAATTTTCGTCTTTGGTGCTCGGCTACCTCATAGCCGCCGTAATGGGCCATCGATTTCTTCAGGTCGTCCGCGATCGAATCCACGGCGATAATCTCTTTTTCCGCGATGCAGACGATGTTGTTGTCCAGCGACGCCCCCAGAACGATCCCCTTCCCCGCCACGTCCAGGTCCGCAGTCTCATCCACCACCACCACAGGGGGGTTCCCCGGCCCTGCACCGATGACCTTCTTCCCGCAGCGCATCGCCTCGGCCACAACGCCGGGCCCTACGGTCACCACCACCATCCGGACTTCCGGATGCCGCATCAGCGCCTGCGCGGACTCGATCGTCGGATCTTTCATACAGCAAACCAGGTTGGCGGGCCCCCCGACGGCCACCACCGCTTCGTTAATCAGCTCCACGGTCCGGGCGGAAACCGCTTTTGCCAAGGGATGAGGATTAAAGATGACCGAGTCGCCGGCCGAGATCATCCCGATCGCGTTGCAGATCACGGTTTCCGAGGGGTTCGTGCACGGGGTCACGGCGGCCAGGACACCCATCGGGCCCCTCTCGTGCAACGTCATCCCGTCGTCGCCCGTGTAGGTCCACGGTTCCAGAATTTCAGGCCCGGGCGTCTTGTCGATCACCAACCGGTTCTTCTTGATCTTGTCGTCGACGCGGCCGAGCCCGGTTTCCCGCACGGCCGCTTCGGCCAATTCCACCACGTATTCGTGGCAAAGCCGGCGGACCGACTCGATGATTTTTTTCCGGTGATCCAGGCTCAGGCCCAAGAGCGCCTGTTGCGCTTGCTCGGCGGCCGCCACCGCCGGATCCATCTGGTCGAAAACCCCCATCTGATGCCTGCGGGGGCCCTCGGCGCGCCTTTGGGAAATGGAGGGGTCCGCTTGTTGGCCGATCCGCTCCACCACCTTCCGGACAATGCTTTGGATTTCGCTCTCGCTGATCTGCATGGCTATGTCTTAACGAATCGGGTCGTGCCGCTGATCTCGATCGAGTCCACGATGGCCATGATGGCGGCGTCCACAGGACGGTCTTTCGTCACGCTCGTTTGGCGGGCCGAGCTCCCGGAGGCATACATCACCACCTCGCCCGTCCCGGCCCCGACCGAGTCGATGGCGACCACGTACGCGCCGGACGGCTTTCCTTCCAGATCGAGTACCTTGACGATGAGAAACTTGAGACCTTCCAGTTTCTCATCTTTCCGCGTGGAGACCACGGTCCCCACGACTTGACCGATCAACATGGCGGCCCCCCCCGTAGCGGGGCTTATTTCCCGCCGGACGGCTTCTGCCCCTGCCGCCCCAGCGGCAACGACGTGTCCACGTTGCCGTGCGGCCTCGGGATCACGTGCACGGCGACCAGCTCGCCCACCCTCTCGGCGCCTTTCGCGCCCGCTTCGGTGGCGGCTTTAACCGCAGCCACGTCACCACGCACGATGGCGGTAACGTACCCGCCGCCGGTTTTCTCGTACCCGACGAGGTCCACTTTCGCGGCTTTCAGCATCGCATCCGCCGCTTCCACCATCGCGGCAAAGCCGCGCGTTTCGATCATCCCCAACGCATCTGACATAAGGTTGAATCCTCCCTTTAGCTCGACTTACCCTTTAATGAACCCAAAGCTTTGACGGCGGCTTCCCGGGCCGAATCGATTTCAGATTCCGCGCCGCCCAAATACAATCGCCCGAACGCACCGAACGGACGCACGTCCACCAGCGTGATGTCCGCGGCCTTCTCCGCCTCGTTCGCCGCGAACGAAACGTACCCGGCCGGTTCGGTCTCCAGGATGAACAGGGATTGGCCGGGGAGCAGCATGGATCCGGACCGGGTCCGGTTCACCAGCTGGGATTGATACGGTTCCACACTGCGGATCACCTGATTCGACACGATCTTCGGCGCGAGCCGGTCCTCCTCGCTCACTTCGAGATGTTTCAGTATGGCGGCGCCCGCCGAATGGACTTCCCCTTGATCCATCTCGTGGACTTCCAAAAGCCCGAAGGCCCGTTCCACGACCTGCAATGCCGGCTTCACTTTTGTGGCTTTGAGCGCCACGTCGGTCACGCGGTTGATCGCGATTCCCGGCGCGATCTCCACGAACAAGGAGGCCATGCCGGCGATCGGGAGAAACCCCTTCGCGGTGGACCCGATGAAAGCCGCGAGTTGGGGTTGAAGCGAGTCCAGGAACGAATACGTGCGAAGCGTAACCACGCGGTTTACCTAGAAGTTAGCCGCCTGGGAGTCAAGGATTTCTTGGCCGCGCAGGTGCGTTTTTGCGCCGGGACGCGCCCGGCGCCGTCGACTACACCTTGGCATACACGATCCCGCCCTGCTTCTGGTATTTCCCTTTCTTGTCGGCATAGGAAGTCTCGCAGACTTCGTCGCTCTCCAGGAACAGGACTTGGCCGATCCCTTCATTGGCGTAAATCCGGGCGGGAAGCGGCGACGTGTTGGAGATTTCCATCGTCACGAACCCCTCCCACTCGGGCTCGAACGGCGTGACGTTCACGATGATCCCGCACCGCGCATACGTCGATTTCCCCATGCAGATCGTGATGATGTTCCGCGGAATCCGGAAGTACTCCACGGAGCGGCCCAAGGCGAAGGAGTTGGGCGGAATCACGCAGACGTCCCCTTGGAACGAGACAAACGCTTTTTCGTCGAAGTTCTTCGGATCGACCAGCGCGGAGTTGATGTTCGTGAAGATCTTGAACTCGTCGCTGACCCGGAGGTCGTACCCGTAACTCGAAAGGCCGTACGAAATCGCATTTCCGCGCACCTGTTTTTCGACGAACGGCTCGATCATCCCCCGTTCGAGGGCCATTTTGCGGATCCAGCGGTCCGATTTAACCGGCATGAACGCTCCTTATGAGATGGACACGGCGCAAGCTAACACATCGTCGAATGTTGGTGAATGCCGTTGAAGGGCGCCGCCCCCGGTTTCGCCTACCTCGGAATCTCGCTGATCAATCTTCGTAGGGCGCTGAATTCCAGCCCCAACCCCGCCTTGAGACAGGCCAGCTGGACAATGTCGTTCTTTCCAGCCGCTTCCGGATCCACGATTTCGGGAAGACCCAGATAGATCGCCACTTTCTTTCCGCGGAAATCGATCGGGCGGACATCCACCGGCCATCCTTGCGGGACTTGAAGCCTCGGCACCCAAAGTTTGTCCTCCGGCCGGACAGGAACGGGGCCGAAATACGGCTCTCCCTCCTCCACCACTTGCCTTAAAAGCGTGTCTGCGGATCGGTCCAACCCCAGATCCCGAAACTCCTTGGTCCGGATGGGAAAGCCGCGCACCATCACGCCCTGGATCGACTCCTTTTGAACCAGGAAGATCGCGCTGCGCGGGAAGTTGGGGGACAGAAAATCAACGAGCGCCGTAAAAATATCTTCTTTCGTGTGGGCCCGAAGAAGCCGGTCCGCGTACGTCTGCAACGAGATCTTGGCCTCGCCTCCGGCCATCAAATCCCCGACGTTCACGCCGGGCACGGAGATCTCCGGGCCGGTGGGCTCCTCCTCCATGGGGATGTACCGTTGCTTGCGCGCAACGTGGTAGTAGCGCTCCAACGCCGCGATGATCCAGATTTCGGGGGCGATGAGAGGCTGGATGGTTCTCCCGGACTTGAAGCTCAGCTCGTCGATCGCGCTGATATCGTTCGGATCGCTGAAGGCCACCACCAATTTCTTGTCCAGCCGGAGCGGAATCGCCTTGTGCCCCTCGGCGGCTTCCTTCGGAATCAGGTCCAGAACACTCCGGGGAATGGCCTCGAAATCGGACGCCTTCGCGCACTGGATCCGGGACTGCTTGGCGAGGAATTCGGCCAAATCCTCATCCGAGATGAGGCTTAGTTCCACAAGGTTGGTGCCGATTTTCCCGCCGAACGTCTGCTGTGCCTTCAGAGCCTGATCCAGCTGCTGTTGGGTAAGAAGGCCTCCTTGGATCAAAAGCTGGCCGATCTTGAGCGCCATCGTTCGGGAAAATCCTACCCCCGTCCTTCGAAAAATTCCCGGTAAAACAATCAGGTCGTTCCGGGTTGGGAGGGGTTCGAAATCGAATCAGTGCGTTAGACAGGCGCAACCCTGATGGGAAGCGTCATCCAGGGCTTTTCGGAGCGAGTCGAAGTTCACGGAATATTGCCGGGCTTCGGAGCGGTCCTTGAGATCCCCGCGGATGACTTTCTTGAGTTTGAAGAGTTCGATCCGGTCGTACATGTCGTCGATCGAGCTGTATCCCTGATCGACTTTCCGGCCCAACTCAAACTCGCAACGGCTCCGATCCGGGAACGTCGTGGGGCCCAAAAGGGAGTTCCCCCATTTGCGGCAGACGTCGTGCGTCGGCCGATCCACCAAGCGGAAGCTGTCCTTGGTTTCGTGAGTACCTCCGCCTCCGCTGCCGGCGGGGGCGCCGGAGGAGCCTTCGTCCTCCTCTTCAAAGTAGTCGTACCCCGGCGATGGTTGCACCGGGACAAAGTAGGAGCCGTCCGTGTAAGGGGCCCCCGGCGCGGTTGCGGGAGGCTGCGCTCCGGGTTGCGCGGGGACGGGAGCGGGGGCAAATCCCGAAGGCGGAACGCCGGGCTGCGCCCCGTAGGGGGGTGGGACATACGTCGGATTGTCCTGAGTTTGGGCCGAACCCGTCGCAGCGAGCAGGAAAAAGGCAGTAAAAATGCTTAAATTACAGCATGTTATAAAAATGCGCATATCCTTGATCCTAGAATGTGCATGAAAGATGCCACGTTTTCAATGCACCCCGGGCGTTTTGGGGCCCCTTTTCAGGTCTTCAATGAATTCCTGGAGGAGGCGTTTTTGGCTGAGGATTTGAAGGTGCACGGATTCCCGAAAATCCAACCAGGCCAGAACGAACATCGCCACGGCGATCCCGGTCACAAGGATGACGTATACGGTAAACCAGGCCGGGCGAGCGGCGGTCAGCGTGTGGCTTAGAGGCAGGAGGAGAACGGTCTCCACCAAGAGGCAGGCCGAGATTGCCAGGCGGAAAATCAGACGACGCGGAGTGTACGGATATAGCTCGGTCCGATGCCTCTGATCCTCCCGGTACTTCCGGATCTCCCGCACGGCCAGGACCAGAATCCCGGTTCCGATCACAAGCGTCAGAACCACCGACGTGACCATCGACATCGGATCGTATCTTATCACTCCCCGGTTCCACGCCGGGTAATAGGTAAGCTGTCCCCTGAAATCCGCAGCTGTTTCTTAGTCCCCTACCTCGCAGGAGGCGTTTGTCTGGCGGCCCTGCACATCGTACGAACGTACGTTAATCCGGAAGCGAACCGCCGAAAGCTTCTCGACATAGTAACCCTTGGAGGGACTGGCGCCCCAGGAGGAGCACGCGTAACTTCCCGTCAAGCCGCTGACCGGTCCGGCGGCACACACACCGGAGATCATCGTTCCCCAGCCGTTCGCCGTATACGGCTCCCAGTTGGCTGCATCAAGCGTGATCTTCCCATGATAGATCCCCGATAACGCAACGACGTCTCTCTGACATTCAATAAGGTCCGGCTTGCAGTTCAAGTCGACGCCGTTTTCCCAAGTGTCTCCCGCGCCCGGATTGCGGGCCGCATTATTGTCGTCGCAGTCACCGCGGGCGACCGAGTAACCGTCGCAGTCGGCATCCAGATTGCCGTTGTCGACGCACGGCGTTTTGGCGCCGGCCGGGTCGGACAGAGCGGACCTGTTGCCGGCGTTGTCCACGGCGAGCACCTGATAGCTGTACGTCGTCCCGGAAGACACGGCGTTGTCCGCGTAAATCGTTGGGGGGGGCAAGGGCGTTAAGTTCAGCTCGGCACCGTTTCGGTAGATAATGTAACCCTGAATCCCCGAATTGTTGGGCGGCGGGTCTTCGGAAGCCGTCCACAGCAGATTGATCTGGGTCGGGCCGTTAGCGGATGCCGAAAGTCCCGTCGGCGCCGAAGGGTTTGTCGTGTCTGCGGCGGCGAGTGTGGTGGTGGATTTTGATTCCGACTTGGGTGACTCGTTCTCGGCGACGTCCACGGCGACCACCTCGTACTTGTATGACGTCCCGGCGGTCCGGCCTGTGTCCGTGAAGCTCACGTCGGTCATCGGCGTCGAATTCACCTGAGCATCGTTGCGATAGACAAAGTAGCCCGCAATGCCCGAGGGATTGGGGTCGGGATCTGTTGAAGTCTGCCAGGAAAGAACGATCTTCGTATCGGTTATGCCTGAGAATGAAAGGCCGGTCGGTGCCAAGGGAGGTGTGGTGTCGGTGTCCGGCGACGGTACATCCGGCGGCTTATTTATGACCGGGGAGCCGTTTGTTCCGGTCTTCGCCCCACAGCTCAACAGAGAGACGGTTGTGAGCAGGAGCAGAAGGAGCTTGAAATGGAATCGCATTGCACTAGAACCCTCTTCGGGCATGGCGGGTTTAGTTATTGCCATCGGTCACTCCTTTTTGAAAACATACGGACGAGGCCTTTTCTCTTCACGGCATCTATGTCGCAACTGTCATGCCAACTTCGGTCTGAAAAATAGCAAGTGATATCAGGTGGTTGACAAGAATTCGCGCGCTGAAATCTTGCGTGAATGAGTAGAAATTGAGCTGTATTGGCAGAAAATTGCAGAGCGCTTTGATTTCGGGGACGGAGGTCGGGTTCCATCAGCGGATAAGCCACCGCCACGTGTTCTTTTTCTTCCAGCGGAGAAGGCACCACGGATCCCAGCCTGCCGGCGCGTGTCCCGGAGCGCAGCCTTAGATCGCCGGCGGAGCGATGGGACCGCGCTGCGCAGGCCTCAAACCCAGGGTGACTTTGAAGCACCCGTCTGGTAAGAGCGTCTGCCCTTATGTCAAAGGCCATCGGCATCGTAGGCTACGGCAACCAGGGCTCGGCTTGGGCCCAGAACCTCCGGGACAGCGGCTGGGAGGTCCGGGTATTTCTCCGCCCCGACAGCCCCTCTCGGGCCGAAGCCGAAAAGGCCAATCTGGACATTCTTCCTCTCGGTTCCGACCTGGGCAGCGTTCCCATATTGGCCATCCTGATTCCGGACGATGCGATGCCTCGATTCCAAGCGGATTTCGGCCGGCATTTGAGGGCGCGCCAGGGTCTTGTTTTCGCACACGGTTTTTCCCTTCTATATAAGACGGCGCGCTGGCCGAGAGAGGCCGACTGGATTCTTGTGGCACCCAAAGGAATCGGGACCGCCGTGCGGCGAAAATTCCAAGACGGTTCCGGGGTTCCCGCAGTTCTGGCGGTGGGAAACGACGCCACCGGGACCGCATGGAACGTCGCGGAAGAGGTCGCACAGGGGATCGGGTCCGGACGCGTCGGGACCTACCGGGCTACGATTCGCGAGGAGGTGGAGGCCGACCTGTTCTCCGAGCAGGCCCTCCTGTGCGGCGGCCTTCCGGCGATGATCGCTCACACCTATGACGTTTTGGTTCGCGGCGGGATCCGCCCCGAGGTGGCCTATCTGGAATGCGTCCACGAGCTGGCCTTCATCGTGGATCTGATTCAGGAGCGGGGCATCAGCGAAACGCTCCGGCTGGCCAGCCCTACGGCCCGGTTCGGCGGCGTCCAAGGAGGCAAGAGGGTGATCACGCCGGCCGTCCGCCTGGAGCTGGAAAGGCTCTGGGAGGACATCCGAAGCGGGAGGTTCCAGCATGAGCTGACCGACGAGGCGAACACGGGGTTCCCCGTAACGCGTGAGGCGCTGGATCAAATCCAGAAAAGCTCCGTCGAGACCGTAGGGCGGGAAGTCCGGAAGCGGATGAATCCGCAAGGGGGGACATCGTGAACCTGACCGCCTTGGACATCCTCCGGCGAAAAGGAAAAGAGAGGATCGCGGTTCTCACCGCCTATGATTTTCAGGTGGCCTCGATGCTGGACGAGGCCGGCATCGATATCCTCCTGGTCGGCGATTCGATGGGAAACGTGGTGTACGGGGCTCCGGACACCTTATCCGTGACTGTCGACGACGTGGTTCGGCACACCCAGGCCGTCGCAAGGGGGGCGAAGCGCGCTTTGGTCGTGGCGGATATGCCGTTCGGGTCGTACCAGCCTTCCCAAGAAACCGCCGTAAAGAACGCCGTGCGCTTCCTGGCCGAGGGGTCGGCCCACGCCGTCAAGCTGGAGGGGGGGCGCGGTATGGCCGAGACGATCCGGCGTCTCGTGGAGATCGGAATTCCCGTGATGGGGCACATCGGCCTGACCCCCCAATCGATCCACCAGCTCGGCGGCTATCAGATGCAGGGGAAAAGCGAAGCGGACGTTGATCGGTTGATGGCCGACGCGAAAGCCGTGGCGCAGGCCGGCGCGTTCTCCGTGGTCTTGGAATGCATCCAACCGGAATTGGCGGCGCGAATCACGAAGGATGTCCCAATTCCCACGATCGGCATCGGCTCGGGTCCAGATTGCGACGGACAAGTGTTGGTCTCCAACGATCTCTTCGGCCTCACCGTGAGCTTCGTCCCCAAATTCGTGAAGCCGCTCGCGAACGCGCGCGCCTTGATCACGGAGGCCGCAAAGGGCTTCGTTCGGCAGGTAAAAGGCTGACCCGTGCTGGCCGTCGACATCGGAAATACGAAGACCGCTCTCGGGTTTTTCCGGGAGGGAGTCCTGGCGCGCAAATGGAGGGTCGCCACCGACGCGCGCCAGACTACGGACCAGCTTCGGCTGTTTCTGGCCGAGCTTCTCGCCGACTTGGGTGAAAGCTTTCCCCGGCTGGATAGCGTGATGCTTTCGTCCGTGGTGCCGCGCCTGACGCGAACTTGGGAGGAGCTTCGTTCCCATACGGACCTGCACGTGGTTTCCCCGAAGACTCCGATCTCCTTCGAGATCGCTCTTCCGGATCCGGCTGCTCTGGGCGCCGACCGGATCGCGGACGCGGAGGCAGCGGTGCGTCTGTTCGGCGCCCCGGTCATTATCGTCGATGCCGGAACGGCCGTGACATGGAGCGTGATCAATTCCCAAAAACGTTTCGTGGGGGGCGCCATTGCCCCCGGCATCGGGATCTCCATCAAAGCCTTATTCGCCGCGGCGGCCCGCTTAAGCCCGGTCGAAATCCGGCCGCCCGAGCGGGCGATCGGAAACAGCACGGAGAAAGCCATCGGGAGCGGGATGCACTACGGGTACGCGGCCATGGTGACCGGACTCTTAAAGAGGATGGAGGACGAACTGAACGAAGGAAAGCCCGCCCTGGTGGCGACCGGCGGAAGCGCGAAACACCTGGCTCCGTTCCTTCCGCCGGAAGTCAATGTGGAGGAGGATCTCACGCTCAAGGGGCTGGCGTTTCTTAATGAGAACCTGGGGTCCGCAAGGAGGTTTCATGCCTAAGATCCTTCTCGGCGTGTGCGGCGGGATCGCGGCGTACAAGAGCGCCGAGTTGGTGCGCGAATTGCGGCGCCGCGGATGCGAAGTGCGCGTCATGATGACCCGTGCGGCGAAAGAGTTCGTCACGCCGCTTACGTTCGAGGCTCTCACCCGCGCGGCGGTGCACACGGATCTGTTTAATGACGACGCGCACGGCACCTCCCACATCGAGACCGCCAGATGGGCCGACGCCCTCGTCGTGGCTCCGTTGACGGCGAAAACGCTTTCGAACTTCGCGTATGCGCACGCGGAAGACGTCGTCTCGACCGTTTTCCTGGCTTTTCGCGGCCCCGTCATCCTGGCGCCCGCCATGAACTCCACGATGTGGGAGCACCCCGCGGTCCAGGAGGCGCTCGCCGTCGTGGCCCGCCGGGGGGCACGAATCGTGGAACCCGTCGAGGGGGAATTGGCTTGCGGCGAGGTGGGGCCCGGCAAAATGGCCGACCCGAACCTCATTGCGGAGCGCGTTCTGGCCGCACTGGAAATCAGGCGAACGTTGGAAGGCAAAAGCGTTCTCGTGACCGCCGGACCCACGCGTGAGTATCTCGACCCGGTCCGTTTCCTTTCGAATCCTTCCTCGGGAAAGATGGGGCTCGCGGTTGCGCGAGAGGCCGCTCGGCGCGGCGCCCGGGTGACCGTGGTCCACGGCCTGTTGCAGGTCGGACCCGATTTTTCGGCCACGTTCGTCCCGGTGACCAGCGCCGCCGAGATGGCTCAAGAAGTGCGGCGGGCGGCCCCCGCGGACATCTTTGTGGGAACCGCCGCGGTTTCCGACTGCCGCCCCGTTTCCCCCTCCGACCGGAAGATCAAGAAACAGGAGAAGCGGTCGACGTTGGAGCTCGAACCGACCGAGGACATCATCCGGTGGGTCTCCGAACACCGCCGCCCCGGCGATTTGGTCGTCGGTTTCGCCGCCGAAACCGAGCGGGCCCCGGAGAACGCCAAGCTCAAGCTGGAATCGAAGGGGTTGGATCTGGTCGTCGCCAACGAAGTTCACCGCGAGAGCAAGGGTTTTGCGCAGGATCACGCGAGCGTCTGGATCTTGGGAAAAAGAGGCCCGGTGGCCGAGCTTCGGAACGTCCGCAAGGACGAGGTGGCCGCGCGGCTCTGGGATGAGGTCGAAAAACTCCATGCGGACCGTTCCAAACAAGACCGATCTTAAAAAACTGCTCCGTTCGGCCCAGAGCCAAGGCTTGAGCGTGGGGTTCGTCCCCACGATGGGGGCACTGCACGAGGGCCATCTCTCTCTGGTTCGGCGTTCCAAGAAGGACAACGCGGTGACCGTGGCGAGCATTTTCGTGAATCCGACGCAGTTCGGGCCGAACGAAGACTTCGAGCGCTACCCCCGCGACCCGGAGCGGGACCAGAGCCTTCTTTCCCGCGAGAAGGTGGACTACCTCTACGCTCCCTCGAAAGAGGATATCTATGCACCCGGCTCTTCGACGTACGTCGACGAGACCGAGCTTTCCCAGGTCATGTGCGGCGCTTTCCGGCCGGGCCATTTCCGCGGCGTGTGCACCGTGGTCTTCCGCCTCTTTCAGATCGTCCAGCCGGATCGGGCCTACTTCGGCCAAAAGGACGCCCAACAGCTCCGAATCATCGAAAAAATGGCGGAGGACCTCGGCCTGGACATCCGGATCATCGGTTGTCCCACGCTGCGCGAAGGGGACGGCCTGGCGATGAGTTCACGCAACGCGTATTTGAGCGAGGAAGAACGCACGGTCGCTCCGCAGATTTATGCGGCACTCAAGGAGGCTCAATCCGCCTTCACGGGCGGGGAGCGGAGCGTAAGCCGCGTACTCGAAACCGCGAAGGATGCGTTGGGGCGGCATCCCGCGATTCAAACGCAATACCTGGAGCTCCGGCGATGGAGAGACCTGCGCGTGGAGGAAGCGATTACGGAAAAATCCGTTTTGGCGTTCGCGGGTTATTTGGGGAAGACGCGTCTGATCGACAACGTCATCCTGACGCCATAGCAATCGCGGTTTCGATCCACCTGCGGATCAGGCCCCGGCCGGCTTCGTTCAGATCCACGAAGCGGGCTCCCATTCCGGACCGGCGGGTTTCCCTCGTGGAGAACTCCTTGGTCCAGATCACGAGCGCCTTGGCGAGGATTTTCTCCCCCCCCACGCTCATTTCGAGGTGGAAGGGCGTTCCGGGGGAGAGAGGCTCGCGGGTCTGGATGAAGATCCCGCCTTCCGATATGTTCTCCGCGTACTCCGTGCGAAAATGTTCCCAATTGTCACATCGGATGCGGACGGCGGTGGAGATCGGAATTCGCTGTTTGAACCGATCTTCCGGTTTGGCGCGCGTCTTCCTTGAGCGGGGAGCGGGTTTCTTCGCCATGGAACGCATCGATCATCCCAGTTTCTTGAAACCTTGGAAAGCTCGATGAAGGTTTGGGTTCGCTGGCTCGTCCACGGGGCGCTCTTCGCCTCCACGTTCCTGATGGCCACGCTCATGCAAGGCCCGACATACGCCGCGGCCATCATGGCGATCCTTCTGGCCCATGAACTGGGCCATTACTTCACGTGCAGGCACTACGGTGTCCCCGTGACGTTCCCGATCTTCATCCCCATGTACAACCTCTTCGGAACGATGGGCGCAGTGATCGCGATCAAGGGAAGGATTCCGAACCGCAAGGTTCTCTTCGACATCGGTGTCTCCGGCCCGCTTATCGGATTGGCTTTCGCGATTCCGGCCATCGTCATCGGAATTATTCTCTCTCACGTGGGCTCCGCCCCTACCGAAGGCACAGGGGTCTCATTGGGCGAACCGCTCCTGTTCACGTGGCTGGCCCGATTGATCAAAGGGCCGATACCGGAAACCCGGCAGCTTATTCTGCATCCCCTCGGCTTCGCCGGGTGGGCCGCTCTTTTCGTCACGTCGATCAACCTCCTGCCGGCGGGCCAGCTGGACGGCGGCCACATTATTCATGCGCTTTTCGGCCCCCGACGGGGAAAATGGATCTCCTGGCTCGTGGTCGCGACGCTCCTGTACTTCGGCTACCGATATCACCCGATGTGGATCGTCTTCGCGGCGCTGATCATCCTGCTTCTGCTGAGAAACCGGCCCCCGGCGGAATATGAGGCGTCCCTCTCGAAGGGAAGGTGGATGCTTGCACTTCTGACCTGCGTATTAATGATCCTCTGTTTCACGCCCGTCCCGATCGATATCCGATAGCCTGGATTTTGAAGTGTGCGGAATCGCAGCAAACATCTCCCATTGACTCGGGATCGCTGCGGACTAGAATGAAATTCGTCCCTCTGTGTTGTGCGTGTAGGGTACTGACGTTTTTACCCTAACGAAGTGTTTAATGGGATTCGTCCCTTACCGTGGAGCGCATGCCTGGCGCGATCAGGAAGCCGGAAGCGGTAATTACGAAACCCCCCTTAGATTTGAGGGTTAAAACACTACACCCCACGGCAACGGCAGAGGGACTTTCCTTTTTGCGCTTACATGTTTACGGGCCGTCGGGTTGTGCACCCCCACGGCTGCAGGTTTTCGCCGCGGGGACCCCCAACCCGCCGGCCGGAAGCTCTTGGTAAGGGTGCATTTCCTCGCATTCGGATGGAAAATCCGGACGAAGAGATCAAGGCGTGTCGCTCAGCCTGCGCGCGGCGACCAAGCGCACGGAACCCAGCACGTTTCCGGGTTTCAGATCGATCAGGTCGACGTCCAGGCCATCCTTAAGCCACCGATTCATCTTCAGGCCCGTATCCAGAGACCGGACCCTGAGGATATAGCGGGCCACATGCGTCGGAACTTCGGAGTCGGCCAGCCTCAGCGCAATAATGCGGTACGGAGGGGCGACGCTCTCCTGCGTGGCCCCAACCGCCATGCCCACACGCCGATACTCCAGGTTCTGGCGGAACTCCTCCACGTGCTGCCAAGCGCTCTCCGCATGCGGGACGGAGCCGGGCCCCAGGCTGGAATAAAAAAACAGCGTTCCCCCCGCCACAAATGTAAGGATCAGAATCCAGAAAATACCGGGAATGTCTCTCACCGCGCGCGCTCTAGATGTTCCCTTGCTATCGCATTCCCGGCCGAAAGTTCAAGCGCTTTCGTAGGCCACGCCCCCTGGTTGCATGTGGACCCGCGTCCTGCGGCCTAAAACGCAAACTTTTGTACCGGTCGGGGCGTAAGTTCACGAAGCCGCTTCGAATGTGGTATAATTTCCTTGAATCAGACATCATTTTCAAAAACAGGCTTTGCCTGTGTACGATTCGTGTTCCTAAAAATGGCTCGTTTTCTAAAAATACGACGTCTCGCGGCCGGCTTCACGATGGTGGAACTCATCATCGCTCTCGTGATCGTGGCGATCCTGTGCACGGTCACCGTCGTCACGCTCTCCGGCCTTCAAAAGAAGGACGATGTCGATCGAGCCACACAGATGATTTACGACGATCTGATCTTCATCCGAAGCCAGGCAATTTCGCTCAACAGCGACCACCGCATCAATTTTTTGAGCACGACGCAATGGAGGATCGAGGCGTATAACAGCGCCACTTCCACATGGAATGCCACCAGTGCGACGCGTTCCATGCCGACAAACACGTACCTCACCAGCGACTCGGCCGCCAACGCGTCCACTAATCTGAATGCGACCCCCAGGGGTTTGTTCACTTTCTTAAACGGCGCCCAGGGATTACCCTATGTGTCGATCACGGCGTTGGGTGTGTCGAAGATCAAGAACATCAACGTGGCTGTGGGAGGCGCGGTTGAAATTAAGACACTATAAGATCCCTGTCGCGGGATTTTCACTTACGGAGTTGTTGGTCGTCCTGATCATCTCCGCTCTTTTGGTGTCGGGCCTCTTTATGTTCCTGAAGAAACAGCGTGGATCCTCCGTCCAACAGAGGCTGATCGCGGACACGGAGTCGCTCGCGCAGATCGCGTTTTTCATCATCGGCCGCGACATACGGAGGGCCGGCTCGAACCCCGCGGGCGTCCTGGGTTCCGCGCCGGGAACGGACTTGGCCATCCCGCTTGCCGCGGCGAACCAAATCGAGCTCAAGGCCGACTTGAGCGGAGACGGAATCATCGATCCTGCGCTGGACGAGGACATCACATATTCCTACACCGACAGCGATATGGACGGGATTCCTGACCAAGTGGTCCGTCAGGCCGGACCGGGAAGCAGCCTCGTCATTAAGGACATTCGCGCGTTCGATTTGAGTTACCAATTGGTGGGAACCAACGTCTTTGTCAGCAGCACGAACTCGCCGTCTCTGATCCGCGTCGTCCGCCTCCACATGAAAGCCGGAACGGGGAGAATCGACCCCGATACCGGACGTGAACACCAGAAGGAAGTCCAGATGGACTTCATGCTCCGGAATTTCCGTTAAGCAACGAAGGAGGACGTCATGAGAAACTTTAGGACACATTCGGGTGAAAACGGCTTCATTATCGCCCTTGCGCTGATCGCCATCCTGGTCATGAGTTTCTTCCTTTTGAGCGGCACGATTTCCACGACCACGGCCGTCAAAGTGAGCGGGAACTATTCCAGGTCCGTCAAGGCTTTCAACATCGCCGAAGCGGGTCTGGCCAAGGCCCGCCCTTTGATCGAGAACCAGGCCTTCAACACCCTCCTTGCGAATTACCAAACCGTGGATCTGATCGCACCAACGGCGTTTCAGGGGGGCACGTACGAGGTCAAACTGGCGAACGATCCGACAGACCCCGGCGGCTCATTGAGCGACACGAACCACATCATCAAGGTGACATCGATCGGCCAAGTTCCCCAAGGGGGCAAGGTCACGATCGACACGTACGTTCAGCTCATCACGACCGGCTCCGTGAATTTTCCTCCCGCGCCCCCGGGAGTCGGGGAGTCCGCCGGCCTCATGTGCGGTGTCCGATCGGACATCAATACTCAGGGAGCCTCCACCATTGACGGGGACAATTACGGTTCCGTGGCCGACCTCCAGGCCCTGATTCCGTGCACGGGGAGCGGTTGCGATCTCGGCCAGATCGGGGCGAACTCCTATGACATCGTCGCCGAAGGGCCCGTGAGTTGGGGCAGCGGTGGGCGCGTGATGGATAATCTCGGAGCCAGCTCCGGATGCGCGGAGTGGAGGACGCTCTACAACCAGCTTTCATCGTTCAACTCGAATGCTCCCGGCGTCGTCATTCTCTCCGGAACCGGCTACGCGGGCGGGTGGAATTCGTGCGCCACGCCCAAGGTGTACATCATCAATACCACGTCCCCCACGTTCACATTTTCGGGGAATGTGGGGCTCTGCGGCACATTCGTGGTCGCGACGAACACCAGCATCGTCATGAACGGCACCGTGACGTTGGTCGGCTTGGTCCTTATGATGGGAAACGACTCCAACCTCTCGTACTCGGGGCTGGGCGGCACTTCGAACATTTACGGGAAGATCGTGTTCAATTCCACGGCCGTGGACTCGCAAAAAGAGCTCGCAATGAAAGGGAATGCGAGTTTGGATTTCAGCGCCGCGGGAGTGGGATTCGCCCTGCAAGCGATCAACGACGCCAACAACGGAGGCGGGGCCGGAGGAAGCGGTACGCTTCTCACGGCCGCCTGGAATGAATCGTACTGACCGCGGATTCACGGTTCTCGAAATCATTCTGGCCACAGCGCTGGTTCTTCTGGTCGTCACGAGTTGGGGTGCCGTGCACCGCCGGCATCGGGAAGCCCGGGCTTTGAACGAATGCGAGGCGCGCCGTTGGCAGTGGACGAATCTCTCGCAGGACATCGAGTGGAGGCTGAGACAATGGGAAATCCTGGCCGGGCCGTGCATCCAAGCCGGATTCGTGCCCGTCGGGTCGGGCAAGGCCGCCGACAGTACCGACCTCGTGGAGGTGAAATCGGCCCGCCCCCTTTTGGAGGCCGCGAGCTCCTCGAATCCCTTATTTCTCCCTCTCCGGTCTGACTTCGTCATCAACCAAGGGATACTTGTCTGTGCGGACGAAGGTGTGGCGCCGGGCAAAATTACCGAGGTGTACCCCGAGTCCGCGAACCATTCCGTCGTGCACGTCGCCCTGAACACCGAGGACGGGGTTGCAAGGAGCTTTTCACAGGGGACTCTCCTCACCGCCGTCACGGAGTCACGGTACGACATGGAGCCGAGCGGCAAGCCCCCGGAGAAGATTCTTTACGAGAAAAGGTCCGGCCAAGGCCGGGCCCCGGTCTTGACCGCTTTTGAACACTTCAAGTTGGAGGGAACGGCGGATCGGGAAAATTCCGTTGCTAACGTGGCCATGGCATTTTCCGCGGGGCGGTGCCGGATGGCGCGGGAATTCCCGATTGTGGGAAGTTCCACGGCCGAGGCCGCGGGGCGATGGTGGTTGCGGGGCGAGGATTTGGTTTTTGAACCTTGGACGGCGGCCAAGTTGTAGGCCGGTCCTTTAGAGGATTGAGGAGGTCTTCATGATGTGGCGCAGAAGGAAAAGTATCGTAAATCCCAGGCAACAGATGTGGTTCGGTCTGGAGGTCGTCGTCATCGCGATCGCTTTCAATGTGCTCTGCGGTTTCCTGCTCTTCATCCCCCCCATGAGCGACCTGTGGGGCGATCCGGGTCAAACCGCCAGGGTCTACCGTTCGCTCACGGAGGTGGTTCTGTTGAAATGGCCGCTCGTGATGCTGGCGCTTCTGGTCATGTGGGCGTTTGGTGTCCTCATGAGCAATCGCCTGGCCGGCCCCCTGATCGGCCTGGAACGGGTTTTGCGCGCGTGGCGGGCCGGAGACCGGACCGCCCGGGTCCGTTTCCGGAAATACGACTACCTTCTTCCCGTGAAGGACTCGCTCAACGCGACGTTGGACCAACAGGAGGCGCTCCTCAAACAGGCCGGAGAACTCGCCGACGGGATCGAAAAAGCGAGCTCGGATCCGGCAGTTCGCGCCAAAGTCACCGAACTCAAATCGCTTCTGGGCCCGAAAGCAAATTCGTGAGGATAGGCATGACCGGAAGACGGCTCCGCCCCGAAAGGGGCTTCACGATGGTGGAAATGATGGTGGGGATGATCATCTTCATTGTGGGCCTTGTGGGCTTCGCCGGGATGGTGGGGATGCAGGCCCAGGGGAATCGCATGGCCCAAGGGGCGGATGACAGCGCCACGCTTCTCCAATCGGCGATCGAGGACATGACCAACGTCACATGGGCGGATCTGGGAAACGACGCCGGCCTTCCGACGGTGAACGGCCTGACCAACGCCGGAGTCTGGACGGAAGGGCCCCTCAACGTCATCGGCGAGGTGATCGGGACCGGCACGGGTCCTTACACTTACTACCGGAGCATCGTGATCTGTACATTCGGGGACACAACCGCCGCCGGCGCCACGCCGACGTACTGCGGATCCTCGATCGGAGGAACCAACCGTCCCCCGGAATTGGCGTGCGACACACTCGGTTTGAACAGCCGCGAGAAAATGATCCGCGTCCTGGTGTCCTGGACCGACCGGAACGGGAAATGCCACTATAAGGCGGCCGACTCGCTGGCGTTCCAGTGGTAGCGTAGCCGCGCTTTTCTTGTCGTCCCGCCAGCGGCGTGTCACGATTCCACCGTGCGCAAATTTCAGAGCCACGGCGACGGCACATTCAAGCGATCTCAATTTCTCTCGATCGGGAGCCACGTGGTTTTCGAAAAAGGCGTACGGGCCTGGCATCCCGCGACGATCTCGATCGGAGAGAATGTGTACGTGGGCCACAACGCGTACCTCAAGAGTTACCACGCCGGCGAGTTGAAGATCGGCGATGACACGTGGATCGGACAGGACGTCTTTCTGCACGCGGCGGGCGGAATATTCATAGGAAAACGCGTGGGAATCGGCCCGCGCGTCTTAATATTCACTTCATTTCATAAGGAGAGCGGCCGGGACAGGGCGATCCTGGATTCACCTCTGGCGTTCGAACCGGTTCATATCGGGGATGATTGCGATATCGGAATCGGTGCGACCGTTCTTCCGGGGATCCGGATCGGGAAAGGAGCACAAATCGGCGCCGGAGCGGTCGTCACCAAGGACGTGTCCCCCTACTCCGTCGTGGCGGGGAACCCCGCCCGAGTCATCAAGAAAAGGCCTACTTAGGCTTTTTCTCTTTGTCTTCCTTCTTCTTTTTCTCGAGGCGCTCCAGCGCTTCCACAACGCGCCTTCCGGATTTGCCCAGGGTTTTCATCGCATGCTGTTTCGCCAGATCGATGTTCTCCGTGGGCAACTCATCGTCGCCCAAAAAGTGACTCAAGGTTTTGCTGTCGATGTCTTTGGCTTTGGCCATCAAACTCCCTTCCCGAACGCCTATTGTGCGGGAAAGCAAGGGCATATGGCAAGAGATCAAAATATGGTGATTGAGCCTCGAGTCTGCGCGTCGTGTCGTCAGGGAGGTCCGCGGTGCCGGGGTCCGGATTCCGTGCCCCGCACTAAAGGAAAGAAATATCAGCGTCGGCGATACCCCAGCAGACGCCAAAGATCCTCCTCCGAAGGAACTCCCACGCTTGTGAGGTACTCCGCCAGCCGCAGCCTCTTATCTTTCTCGCCGCGCGCCAAACACTCGATGACGTTATTGAGAAGTCTCGACCCATACTTCAGCCAAGATACGGCGTTCCGAAGCGCCTCGATCCGCGTTCCGAGGTCGTCGAGCTGGTGGTTTCCAGAGGCCTGATCAATTTCTTCTCGAAGGGATGCTATTAGTTGCTCGTCGATTTTGGGCGCATCAGCCGCAAGGATCTTGCGAAGCTCCTGTTTCCTCTGAGCTTCTTCCGCCTCTCGCGCTTCCCGAGCCGTCGCCGAAGCTCTTCGTCGGACTGCGCTGCTTGCCACCGCGATCTGGCCCCTGATCGTTTCACAATCGGTTTGAAGCTCGTGGAGGTTTTGTGCGGTGAGAATGCGGGTTATCCACGCGCTTGATTTTTCAGGCGGCAGTTCGTTCTGTCCCATTAACAACTCTATGCCTTGGGCGCGGGCAATTTCGATCATGAGCTTCGGGCCAAGGTCGTCAAGCCCTTCCAAGGGGGTGGCGTTCACTTGGTCGATCAAGTGTTTTCTCGCCGACTCGGAAAGACCCGTTGCAATGTCGATT